>NZ_JBIWOE010000031.1:0-112124 GCF_044767585.1 Streptomyces sp. NPDC101225 | reverse complement strand
CGCGACACGCTCGACTGCGACAGGCCCATCTCCTGGGCCATCGCCCGCGTCGACCAGTGCGTGGCGTTCTTCGGCGTGCTCTCCAGCGTCCGCTTACCACGGCGGCGACCTGCTCGTCGGTGACCGTTCCGGGCCCGCCGGAGCGCGGCATGTCGCCCAGGCCCGCGATCCGGTGCTCGACGAACCGCGCCCGCCACCGGCCCACCGCGTGCGGTGTCGAACCGAATCGGGCGGCGACATCCTTGTTCGACGCACCCGTCGCGCAGGCCAGGATGATCCGGCACCGCAGGGCCCACGCCTGCGGCGTGGAGCGGCGCCGCACCCACCCCTCCAGCGCAGCCCGCTCCTCATCCGACAGGATCAACTCGGCCTTCGGCCGCCCAGTACGCGCCACCCCACAACCCTACACATCTGAACAGAATTCCTGACTCAGAAGACTAGACCGCATCGGGCCGCTCGACGACGGACACCGCGGCCAACGCGGCGGAGACCGCGGCAGCCGCCCGCACGTCCAGCCGCGCACTCGTCCCGCGCGCCCGGTGCCCCAGCTCGTCCGCCGCGAGCCGCAGCAGCTGGGGCAGCAGGTCCGTGCAGCGCCGCACCACCCACGCGGTCCCCGCCGTGGCCAGCCACAGCAGGCTCGCCGACGTGGTGGGCGCCGGGAACTCCGGATCGGGCGAGGGCGCCCTGCCGGTGGCACGCTCCGCCTCCCGCAGCAGCGCGTGGAAGCGCACCGCCAGTTGGCGGTGCCCGCGCTCCCCCGGATGCAGCCGGTCCGCGCTCCACATCGCACGGTCCGTGATCCAGTCGGCCTCGGCCGCGTGCAGATGGACGGCCCCGTAGCGGTCGGAGAGCGCGTGGACCACCCGGTTGACCGCCCGCTGCCGCCGGGCCAGCGGGCGGGCCAGCGAGCCCGGGAGCCCGAGCATCGAGCCGGGGTCGGGCAGACAGGCCGTGAGCAGGGTCGCCCCCTGCCCGGTGAAGGCGGCGTAGACCGCGTCGAGCCGTTCGGCGACGGCGCGGATGTCGAACGTGCAGCGCAGGGTGTCGTTGACACCGATCACGACCGACGCGATGTCCGGCTTCAGTTCGAGACCGGCCGGTGTCTGGACCTCCAGCACCTCACGGGTCTGCGCGCCGCTCACCGCGAGGTTGGTGAACTCGACGCGGTGCGCGGCCAGCCCGTCGGCGAGCAGCGCAGCCCAGCCGCGCCACCCGTCCCCGACGGGATCGCCCACGCCCTCGGTCAGCGAATCCCCGAGGGAGACGAAACGCACCGGTCTCACGCCACGCTCCCGGGCAGGAAGGGACGCACCGGCACCGTCGCGTCGTGCGCGGCGAGGAAGGCGTCCACGGACGTGTTCCATCCGAAGCACTCCGCACGCGCGCGTGCGGCCCCGCGCCGGTCCCCCTCGGACAGGCCGAGCAGGATGTCGACGGCGTCGGCGAAGGCGTCCCCGTGGTCCGCCGCGACGGCTCCGGCCGACCCGATCACCTCGGGCAGCGCGGAGGACGTGCTCACCACCACGGGCGTGCCGCAGGCCATCGCCTCCAGGGCGGCCAGTCCGAACGTCTCGGCCGGACCGGGCGCCAGGCACACGTCGGCGGAGGCCTGGAGGGCGCCCAGCGCGGCGCGGTCGGAGACGTGCCCGAGGAAGGTGACCGGCAACCCGCGCTCCCGCGCGCGCTGTTCGAGCCGCGGGCGCAGCGGCCCGTCCCCGGCCACCACGAGCACCGCGCGCCTGCCCCGCCGCCGCAGCGCCTCCAGGGCGTCCAGCGCGGTGCCGGGCCGCTTCTCCACCGACAGCCGGGTGCAGGTGACGATCAGCGCCTCCTCCTCGCGCGCGTACCGTGCGCGAAGTCCCGGGTCGTGCAGCGCCGGGTGCCGCTCCACCAGGTCGACGCCCAAGGGGGCGCGGACGACATTGCGGGCGCCGATCCGCACGAACTCGCGCTCGGCGAACTCGGTGGTGCACACCACGCGCGCGTAGGTGTGCGCGGTGCGGACGTTGAGGGCGTCGGCGGCACGCCGGGCCGCCCCCTCCGGCACTCCCCAGGTCCGCAGCACGCCGTCGGCGGTCTCGTGGGAGACCATCACGGCGGGGACGCGGGCGCGCCGCGCCCACCTGCCGGTCCACCGGAGTGTCGTCCGGTCCGAGACCTCCAGCCGGTCGGGGGCCAGCTCCTCCAGAACCCGGGCCACGCGCCGCCTGTCGGTGAGCACCCGGTATCCGCCGGTGCCCGGCAGCAGCGGCCCGGGCAGGGTGATGACGCGCCCCTGCTCGGTGTCGCGGTCGTCGGCGCGCTCGCCGGGCACGATCAGCACGGGCTCGTGCCCGGCCGCCCGGAAGCCCTTGCCGAGTTCGCGCAGCGCGGTGCGCAGACCGCCGGACGCGGGGGTGACGAAGTTCGCCAGGCGCACGATCCGGAGCGAGTTCATGCCGCCACCGCCGTCTTCCTGCGCGCGGCCAGGACGTCCGCGTAGTGCCCGATGAGCTGATCGCCGACGGCCGCCCAGGTGCGGCCCTCGACGGTGGCACGCGCGGTGTCGCCGAAGGCGGCCCGCCGGGCCGGGTCGGTCACCAGGGACAGCACGGCGTCCCGTACGGCGTCGGCGT
This sequence comes from Streptomyces sp. NPDC101225, assembly GCF_044767585.1. Lineage (NCBI taxonomy): Bacteria > Bacillati > Actinomycetota > Actinomycetes > Kitasatosporales > Streptomycetaceae > Streptomyces > Streptomyces sp. NPDC101225. Next base: position 109,506 of record NZ_JBIWOE010000031.1, on the reverse strand, counting down.
CGCGCGGCGGCACCAGCAGACCGGTGCGCCCCTGGACGACCAGGTCGAGCGGGCCGCCGACGGCGGGGGCCACCACGGGAACGCCGGCGGCCATGGCCTCCTGCACGGTCTGGCAGAAGGTCTCGAAGGGGCCGGTGTGCGCGAAGACGTCGAGGGAGGCGTAGATCCGGGCGAGTTCGTCGCCGGTGCGGCGGCCGAGGAAGACCGCGCCCGGCAGCGCCTCGCCGAGGGCCGGCCGGCTCGGGCCGTCGCCCACGACGACGACCTTCACGCCGTCGAGGCCGCAGACACCGGCCAGGAGCTCGATGTGCTTCTCGGGGGCGAGCCGGCCGACGTATCCGACGATCACCTCGCCGTTCGGGGCGAGCGCACGGCGCAGGGCCTCGTCGCGCAGGTCGGGGCGGAAGCGGTCGGCGTCCACGCCGCGCGGCCACAGCCTGACCCTGGGCACGTCGTGGGTCTCCAGGTCGCGCATCGACGCGCTGGAGGGGGCGAGCGTGAGGTCGGCGGCGGAGTGGACGGAGCGGATGCGCCGCCAGGCCGCGGCCTCGCCGGCGCCCATGTAGGTACGGGCGTAGCCGGCGAGGTCCGTCTGGTAGACGGCGACGGCCGGCACGCCGAGCCGGGCGGCGACCGCCATGCCGCGGACGCCGAGGACGAAGGGGCTGGCCAGGTGCACGACATCGGCCCGGTGCTCGGCGACGGCCGCGGCGAGGCGGCGGCTGGGCAGGGCGACACGGACCTGGGGATAGCCCGGGAGCGGAAGGGAGGGGACACGGACGACGGGGCACGGCGCCTGGGCGTCGGGCCCGGTACCGGCCCGGCCGACGAGAGCGGTGGCGGCCGGAGCGACGACGAGCGGGAGGTGACCGCGATCTACGAGGTGCCGGGCGGTCTGGAGCGCGCAGTGGGCCACGCCGTTCACGTCGGGGGGAAAGGATTCGGTCACGATGACGACACGCATACCCGTGTTCTCGCCGCACCGGACGTGGCCGCGTCAACGTGGATCTTTCCGGACGAGGAACGTCCCGTGAGCGTTCCTCCGCACGCCCGAGCAGGTCAGGCCGTGTCCATGACCGCCTGACCCGCGGGTCACCCGCTGTTCATCCGGCGGCCGTGCCGCCGACCGGACGATCGGTGCGGGGCCGGCTCACATCGCGGGCTCGTCGGGCGCGATGCGGCTGCGTACGGCTGTCTGCACCTCGGCCTCCTCGGCCGGGTCGGCGGCCAGCCTGCGGAGCTGCTCGACGACGCGGGCGTCACCGGTCTCGGCGTAGCGGGCGGCGACCTCCCGGGTGGTCTCCTCGCAGTCCCAGAGGCACTCGACGGCGAAGCCGGCCGGGAAGGAGGGATCGGTGGCGGCCAGGGCGCGGGCGGCCCGGCCGCGCAGATGGGACGAGGCCGTCTCGCGGTAGATGTGGCGCAGGACGGGGGCGGCGCAGACGATGCCGAGCCGTCCGGTGCCGTCGACGAGGGTCCACAGGGTCGGGGCGTCGGGCCCCTCGCCCCGTACGGCTTCGCGCAGTGCGGCGAGGACCAGGTCCCGGTCCTGGGCACCGCCGCGGCAGGAGAGCATGCGGCCGGCGGCGGCGCCCAGGGCGTCCGGCCGGCGGGCCCAGCCGCGGGCCCGTTCGACGGCGGCCACGCTCCGCATCCGTTCGAAGGCGTCCACGGCGGCCTCCACCACGAAGGGCGAGCCCGTCACGACGGCCGCCTCGATCAGATCGAGGGCGTCGGGATCATTGCTGTCGGCGAGGTAGCGCAGTGCGGTGCAGCGGGCTCCGTCGCTGCCGTCCTCGGCGGCCCGCACGATCTCGGGCCGGTCCTCGGGGCCGGCCACGGCCGTGAGACAGCGGGCGGCCGGGACGTGCAGCGCGGCCCCGCGCTCGACGCCCTGCTGAGCCCACTCGAACACGGCCTGCACGCTCCACCCCGGACGGGGCCCGGCGGGCCGCATCTGCCGCTGCCAGCGGTCGAAACAGCCGGTCTCCTGAGCGGCACGCACGCGCGTGGCGATCGATTCGCGCGGGTCCTCGGCCCACAGCCGCCACGGCCGGGGTTCGAAGGCGTCGCGCACGACGGCGGCCAGTTCGGCCTCGCCCTCGGCGTCGGTGGCGAAACGGGCCAGCACGGGCGCGGCCAGGGCGCGCAGCCCCGCGTCGTCGTCCCTGAGGGCCAGCTCGTCCAGGGCCCAGGCCCAGTTGGAGCCCGAGGCCGCGTACCTGCGCAGCAGCTCCAGCGCGTCCAGCCTGCCGTAGGAGGCGAGATGACCGAGCACCGCCAGGGCCAGGCCCGTGCGGGACTCCTCGGTGTCGAAGACGTCCTCGACGTCGAAGAGGTGCGCCTCGATCTCGTCCAGCTCGCCGTTCAGGTCGAGGTAGAGACGGGCGTAGTAGAGGGAGCGGTTCTCCACCTGCCAGTCGTGGCGGGGGTCGCGGAGCACACAGTGGTTCAGTGCAGCGAGCGCCTCGGCGCGCGGTGCGGTGAGTGCGTGCAGCGTGCCGTCGCCACGCCCCCTCTGCAGGAGGCCGAGCAGGGTTCCGCTGGGCGCTATGACCGGATCGAACATGGGAAACAGCCTCACATCAAGCGTCGACGCAACCGGGGAACACGCGTTACCTGGCCGCGTGACACAACGTCGGGGCGCCCGCCGTCTCTTGCTTGCTGTAGACCATCTTCCTCTGCCTCTCGTCAAGTGGCCCTCGCGGGCCGATCACGGTCCGCGCGGTGCGGCAACACCTGCCCAGCCATCGCGTCCGTGAATCACGACGTCATGATGACCCGGCACTTCGGCCTGCCGCGACCGAAATTTCGGCGGCCCTGTACCGCCTCCCCCGTTTCTAGTGTTTTCGCTGGTCGGAACAGACGGATCAGTGTGCGCCGAACAAGTCGAGCAGTTCCGCCTTGTCGAACATCCGTGCCGTGTCGACGGCCGACGGAGTACCCGCGGCCGGATCGGCACCGCCCTCCAGGAGGGCTTCGATCACTTCCGTCTCACCCTTGAAGACGGCCCCGGCGAGCGGGGTCTGCCCCCGGTCGTTGATCCGGTCGCCCTCGGCGCCGCGGCCGAGCAGCGCCCGCACCGCGTCGGCGTGTCCGTGGTACGCCGCGAGCATCACGAGCGAGTCCCCGCGGTCGTTGGTGAGGTTGGCCGGAACGCCCGCGTCCACGTACGCCACGAGCTCCTCGGTCCGTCCCTGCCTGGCCAGATCGAAGATCTTGGTCGCCAGCTCCACGACCTCGGGGTCGAGGGCTTCACTCATCGGCAGGACCGCCTTCCGTGCAACCGTTCAGGTGAATCGCCAGGGTACTGGCTCCGGTGGCACATGAGCCGCTTCACAAGAGGTAAGGATCAGCACAGAAGCGACCGGATGCACGAAATCACCTCGGCCCGTGCAGGACGGCGCGGCCATTCGAGTTAAAAACCCCGAATTTCACCCAATTGCACCTTTTGTAGTATGGATACATGCTGTGATCCTGGAAGTACTCATGGTGACTGTCCCCGTGAACCAGGAGAACTGAAATGATCTTGTCCATCTCCGGCGTGGTCCTGCTCGGCATCATCGTCTTCCTCTTCTTCCGCAAGGACGGGCTGAAGGCGTCGCACGCGCTGGTCTCGGCCCTGTTCGGCTTCTATCTCGCGAGTACGGCCATCGCCCCGAGCATCAAGGCCGGCGGCGAGAGCCTCGCGAGCCTCCTCGGCGGCATCAAGTTCTGACGCCGCCCGTCCCACCCGTACGCACCCACAGGAGACATCAGTGGCCCGGCGCCCCCTTCCTCGCATCCTGAGCACAGGCAGCGCGCAGATCGCCCGGGGCCGGGAACTGGCCCGGACCGCGGCCGACAGCGCCACCGACGTCCTCCACCCGCTGATCTCGATCACCCGTGGTCTGCGCCGGCTGGCAGCCGCCGGCCGGCGCAAGTGGGCCGACACGCCCCAGGACCGGCGCGGGCCGCTGCTGTTCCTGGCGGCCTCGGTGGTCCTGGTCGTGGCACTGATGCCGTACGGCCCGCTGCTCGCCGTCATCACCCTGATGGCGGCGGCAGCCTGGCAGGGCAGGGAGCAGCGCCGGCCGGCGGAGACCGACGGGCCCGACGAGTCCCAGTCCCAGCGCCTGCGGTCGCTCTACGAGGCGCTGGTCCCGTACTTCTCGCTCGCCGGCGACCCCTCCCCCCTGTACGCCCACGGCGGCGAGTGGGAGAAGGCGTTCCCCGCGTACGAGTTCGACGGGTCCGGCCGCATCACCCACCTCGTGATCCGCTACCCGGCGTACTTCACCGACGGCGAGATCGACTCCCGCACCCGCATCGAGCAGCTGCTGCACGCCAAGTCGGGCCGCGGCCGCGAATACCACTTCGCGTGGGACGAGGAAAGCAACCGGCTCACCGTCACGGTCCTTCCCCCGCTGCCCACCGACATCGCCGCCCAGCGATTCGTCACGGCGCCGGGCGAGACGGTCCTCGGCTTCACCGACCCCACCCAGGTCCGGCGCACGCTCCCGCTCACCCACGGCGAGGAGCGGCGCGACGTGCCACCGGTCGTCTGGCGCACCGGCGTCCGCTCCACCGAGCCGCATCTGCTGGTCATGGGCCAGCCGGGCAGCGGCACCACGTCCCTGCTGCGCTGCATCGCCCTCCAGGCGGTGCAGCACGGCGACGTGGTGATCATCGAGGGCGGCACCGGCGAGTACGCGTGCCTGACCGGCCGGGAGGGCGTACTGGCCGTCGAGTGCGGTCTGGCCGGGGCGCTCGCGACCCTGGAGTGGGCCGCCCACGAGACGGAGCGACGGCTCATCGCCGCCAACCGCGCCCGCCAGGCCGGCCACCCGCCGCCGGAGGACACCAGGCGCCCCCTGTGGATCCTCCTGGACCGGCCGAGCGCCTTCGCCCACCTCGCCGCCGCGGACGGCCGCACCGACCCGCAGTCCCTGCTCCAGGGACCGCTCCGGCACGGCCGCGCGGCGAACGTGACGGTCGTGGTGGCCGACCAGTTCGACAACGCGGAGGCGCTGAGCGACGCCGTACGGCAGCACACCCGCGCGCGTGTCGTCCTCGGCCCCGCCACGGCCGAGCAGCTGGCGGGCGTCCTCGGCGCCCTGCCGGTCACGACGCCGGCCGTCGACGTCCCGCCGGGCCGCGGCTACGCCCGCCTGGGCGCGGGCATGGTGCACCGGCTGCAGGTCCCCTCGACCCCGGACCCGTACGACGAGGAGACGAGCGACGCGGACCGCGAGGCGGTCCTGGCACTGCTTCCGCCGCGCACCACGCCGGCCGATGCGCGGCCCGCCGAGGGCGAGCCCGCCGACGCCGACGCGGCCGAGCCCTTCGGCGCGGACCCGCACGGGGCGCGCCCCGTCGTGCTGGAGAAGGAGCCGGTCACCACGGAGCGGGCACCCGTGGACATGACCAAGCAACCCGCCGGTCAGGACGGGGCCGAGGCCGAGCCGGTGTCCGCGAAAGCCGTACCGGCGGAGGCACCGTAGGGCTCCCGCCCGCCCGCTCCGCCCGGCTCCGGCCCGCTCAGCCCGGCTCCGGCCCGCTACGCCACGAACGTCCGCGGCGTCTCCCCGCCCCCCGTCGCCCCGCTCTCGACCAGCCGTGCCGCCGCGGCCAGCCGCACCGCCGCCTCCTCGGCGACCGCGCCTCCCACGGTGAACGGCAGCCGTACGTACCCCTCGAACGCACCGTCGACCCCGAACCGCGGCCCCGAGGGCACCCGCACTCCGACCCGCTCCCCCATCTCGGCGAGCCGCGAGCCGGACAGGCCACCGGTCCTTACCCACAGGGTCAGCCCGCCCCTGGGCACCTCGAACTCCCAGTCGGGCAGCTCGCGGCGCACCGCGGTGATCAGCGCGTCCCGGTTCTCCCGGGCCTGACCGCGCCGCACCTCGACGGCCTGCTCCCAGCCGCCCGTGCTGAACAGCCAGTTCACCGCGAGCTGTTCCAGTACGGGGGTGCCCAGATCGGCGTAGGCGCGCGCGGCGACCAGGCTGCGGATCACGTCGGGGGCCGCGCGCACCCAGCCGATGCGCATCCCCGCCCAGAAGGCCTTGCTGGCCGACCCGACGGTGATGACGCTGGAGCCGGCCGGGTCGAAGGCGCAGACGGGCCGCGGCATCGCCCCCTCCTGCAGGTCCTCGTCCAGCCACAGTTCGCTCATCGTCTCGTCGGCGATCAGCACCGTTCCGGCGGAGCGGGCCGCCTCCACCAGCTGCCGCCGCTGGCCGTCGCCGGCGAGCGCGCCGGTCGGGTTGTGGAAGTCGGCGACGATGTACGCGATCCGGGGCGCGGCGTCCCGCAGGACCTGCCGCCACCGGTCCAGGTCCCAGCCGGTCAGCCCCTCGGCCATCGCCACGGGCACCAGCCGAGCGCCCGCCTCCCGCATGAGCTGCAGGATGTTGGCGTAGGACGGCGACTCCACGGCGACGCGCTCGCCGCGGCCCGCGAAGAGGTGGCAGATCGCGTCGATGGCACCCATGGCGCCCGTGGTCACCATGATCTGCTCGGGCATCGTGGGGATCCCGCGCGCGGTGTACCGGTCGGCGATCATCGCGCGCAGCGCGGGGAGCCCGGCCGGATAGTCGCCGTGCGTGTGGGCGTACGGCGGCAGTTCCTCCAGGGCGCCCTGGACGGCGCGGGTCAGCCACGGCTCCGGCGCGGGCAGGGCGGCGCAGCCCAGGTCGATCATGGAGCCCAGGGCCTCGGGCGGCAGCGGCTCCAGGCCGCGCGCGGGCAGCGGGTTCCCGGCCGGCACGGCGGTCCAGCTGCCGGCGCCGCGCCGGGACTCCAGGAAGCCCTCGGTGCGCAGCGCCTCGTAGGCCGCCGCCACCGTCGTACGGCTGACGGACAGGGCCAGGGCCAGCTCGCGTTCGGCGGGCAGGCGCGCGGCCACCGGGACGCGGCCCTCCAGCACCAGCAGCCGGATGCCGTCGGCGAGCGCGCGGTAGGCGGGCGGGCGGCGTGTGCCGGGCCCCGCCGGGCGGTCCTGCTGGGAGTTGAGCAGTCTGGCCAGCTGCGCCGCGCCCATCGCCGAGGTCCACTGCGCCATGGAAATCAGTCCACCTTCCCCGAATTGGCCCTGGATGACACTTCCACCCAAGCCACAGGGTGACATGAGTCAGGCCACTGCCACCACTGGGGGGTATCTCTTGTCCACGAAGGGCCGTCACGGGCGGCGGCTGATCCAGCTGTACACCGGCCTGGTGCTGTACGGGGCGAGCTCCGCGCTGCTGGTCGAGGCGGGCCTGGGCCTGGAGCCCTGGAACGTCCTGCACCAGGGCCTCGCCGAACTCACCGGCCTCACCATCGGCGTCGTGTCGATCGTCGTGGGCGCGGCGGTGCTGCTCCTGTGGATCCCGCTGCGCCAGCGACCGGGGCTCGGCACGGTCTCCAACGTCTTCGTGGTCGGCCTCGCCATGGACGGCACGCTCGCCCTCGTTCCGGACGCGCACTCCCTGGCCGTACGGATTCCGCTCCTGCTGGCCGGCGTCCTGCTCAACGGCGCGGCCACCGGGCTCTACATCTCCGCCCGGTTCGGGCCGGGCCCGCGGGACGGGCTGATGACCGGACTGCACCGGCGTACCGGCCGTTCCATCCGTCTGATGCGGACGGCGGTCGAGGTGGCGGTGGTCGCCACCGGCTTCGCCCTCGGCGGCACCGTCGGCATCGGCACGGTCCTGTACGCGGTGTCGATCGGCCCGCTCGCCCAGCTCTTCCTGCGGGTGTTCGACGTCCCGTCGGCATCCGGCGGCAGCACGGTCGTTGCCGCGGGGCAACCGCAAGGGGCGATACTGCGTCCGTGACCTCGCGGATACGCCACCCCTATCTCGACCATCCCGGACCGATCGCCTTCGCCCATCGGGGCGGGGCCGCGGACGGCCTGGAGAACACGGCACTGCAGTTCGGGCGGGCGGTGGAGGCGGGCTACCGCTACATCGAGACCGACGTGCACACCACGGCGGACGGCAAGCTGGTCGCCTTCCACGACGCGACCCTGGACCGGGTGACCGACGGCGCGGGCCGCATAGCGGACCTGCCGTGGAAGACCGTGAGCCAGGCGCGCGTGGCGGGCAGGGAACCGGTGCCGCTGTTCGAGGAGCTGCTGGAGACCTTCCCCGGGGTGCGCTGGAACGTCGACCTCAAGGCGGAGTCCTCGCTGCACCCCTTCCTGGACCTGATCGAGCGCACGCGTGCGTGGGACCGGGTGTGCGTGGGCTCGTTCTCCGAGGCGCGGGTGGTGCGCGCCCAGCGGCTGGCGGGCCCGCGCCTTGCCACGTCGTACGGCACGCGTGGCGTGCTCAACCTGCGGCTTCGCTCCTGGGGCGTCCCGGCCGCGCTGCGCGCCACCGCGGTCGCCGCCCAGGTGCCCGAGGCGCAGTCCGGCATCCAGGTCGTCGACCACCGGTTCGTGCGCACGGCCCACGCGCGCGGGCTCCAGGTGCACGTGTGGACCGTCAACGAACCCGACGGCATGCACCGGCTCCTGGATCTGGGCGTTGATGGCATCATGACCGATCACATCGGAACGTTGCGCAAGGTCATGGAAGAACGCGGCGTCTGGGCCTGAGCGCCCGGCACGCCTCCCCGATCCTTCGCACCGCACGTCATCGGGGAAGCGAGGGCACGGGTGAGCGCGGACACCGTGCGGACGGACGTCCTGGACCGGCAGCGGGAACAGCGCGGCTGGTACTTCTACGACTGGGCCTGCTCCGTCTACTCGACGAGCGTGCTCACCGTGTTCCTGGGCCCCTACCTGACGTCGGTGGCCAAGTCCGCGGCGGACGCGGACGGGTACGTCCACCCGCTGGGCGTCCCGGTGCGCGCCGGCTCCTTCTTCGCGTACTCGGTCTCGCTGTCGGTGATCGTGGCCGTGCTGGTGATGCCCATGGTGGGCGCGGCCGCCGACCGGACCGGCCGCAAGAAGCCGCTGCTCGGCATCACCGCCTACGTGGGCGCCGCGGCCACCACGGGCATGTTCTTCCTGGACGGCGACCGCTATCTGCTCGGCGGCCTGCTGCTGATCGTCGCGAACGCGGCCCAGTCCGTCGGGATGATGCTCTACAACTCCTACCTGCCCCAGATCGCCCCGCCCGAGGAGCGTGACGCCGTCTCCTCCCGGGGCTGGGCCTTCGGGTACGCGGCGGGCTCGCTGGTCCTGATCGCCAACCTGGTGCTGTACCTGGCGCACGGCTCCTTCGGCGTCTCCGAGACCACGGCCGTCCGCATCTGCCTGGCCACCGCCGGCCTGTGGTGGGGGGCCTTCACCCTCGTCCCGCTGCGGCGGCTGCGGGACCGCGCCTCGACCGGGCCGAAGCAGGCCACCGCTCCCGGGGTGCGCCAACTGGCGGCCACCGTACGGGACATGCGCCGCCATCCGCTCACCCTCGCCTTCCTGGTGGCGTACCTCGTCTACAACGACGGCATCCAGACGGTGATCTCCCAGGCCTCGGTCTACGGCTCGGAGGAGCTGGGGCTCGGGCAGTCGACCCTCATCGGAGCCGTCCTGCTGGTGCAGGTGCTGGCGGTCGCGGGTGCCCTGGGGATGGGCCGGCTGGCCCGGACGTACGGTGCCCAGCGGACGATCCTCGGTTCACTGGTGGCCTGGACCGTGACCCTCGCGGCCGGGTACTTCCTGCCGCCCGGGGCGCCGGTGTGGTTCTTCGTCCTGGCGTCCGGGATCGGTCTCGTGCTCGGCGGCAGCCAGGCCCTGTCCCGCTCCCTGTTCTCGCATCTGGTCCCGCCCGGCAAGGAGGCCGAGTACTTCTCGGCGTACGAGATGAGCGACCGGGGCATGAGCTGGCTCGGCCCCCTGCTGTTCGGGATCACCTACCAGCTGACCGGAAGTTATCGTGACGCGATCATCTCGCTCGTCGCCTTCTTCGTCATCGGATTCGCCCTGCTCGCACGGGTACCCGTACGCCGGGCGATCTCCGAGGCGGGCAATCCGGTCCCGGACACGATTTAGCGCTCATGGCGAAAGGGCTGTAGTGTACGCGTTTGGCCTGCCAGGCGTACCGTTACTGCGCGTCAAAGATGCCGAAACGCTGGGTGACATCTGCTACCAGATGTGACAAACCGGGCGCCGGTGGGTACGACATTGGTCAGCAAGGCTGCGGCTACGACGGCGACGCATGACCCGGAACGGGACACGGGACGGGAATCTTTACCGCCGACCGGACGTTGACCGGATGACGACGACAGCGACACCTGTCCTGTGGGCGACAAGCCCGGGAGGCACGATTCATGAGTGAGCGAGCTCTTCGCGGCACGCGCCTCGTGGTGACCAGCTACGAGACGGACCGCGGTATCGACCTGGCCCCGCGCCAGGCCGTGGAGTACGCATGTGAGAAGGGGCACCGCTTCGAGATGCCCTTCTCGGTCGAGGCGGAGATCCCGCCGGAGTGGGAGTGCAAGGTCTGCGGAGCCCAGGCACTCCTCGTCGACGGCGACGGCCCTGAGGAAAAGAAGGCCAAGCCCGCGCGTACGCATTGGGACATGCTGATGGAGCGGCGCACCCGCGAGGAACTCGAAGAGGTCCTCGAGGAGCGCCTGGCCGTTCTCCGTTCGGGCGCGATGAACATCGCGGTCCACCCGAGGGACAGCCGCAAGTCGGCTTAGTTCCCGCCGGGGCCGAGCGGCGGACCGACGCACGCAAGCGACTGCGGGCGTCCACGTGGATTCACGTGGACGCCCGCAGTCGTCTGCCGTAAGGCGGTGATCAGCGCGTCAGCGGCGGAGGCGGGTCCTGCGGGGCGTCCCCGGGCTCGTCCCGGACGACCTCGCCCTGGACGACCTTGCCGTCGGGGCGGTGGATGCGCGCCTGCTGGAAGGCGTCGCCGAACCCGCCCGGCCGGGCCTCGCGCAGCCTGCGGTCGAGGGTGCGCCCGGTGAGGCGGCCGAGGGCCTTCTGGACCGGGGGGATCAGCAGGAGCAGTCCCACCGCGTCCGAGATCAGGCCCGGGATCATCAGCAGCAGACCGCCCAGCATCATCAGGCCGTTGCCACCACTGCTCTCGCTCTGCGGGGTGCCGCCGCGCTGCAGCGCCTCGTTGAGGCTCTGGAAGGCCCGGCGTCCCGCCTTCTTGATCACCGCCGCGCCGGCCACGAACCCGGCGAGCAGCAGCAGGAAGACGGTCAGCCCGTTCGACGCGCCCGCGACCACGGTCAGCAGCCAGATCTCCAGCACCAGCCAGGCCGCCACACCCAGCGGCAGGAAGGTCCGCAGCCGGGAGCGCCTCGGCCGGGCGGGATGGGTGGGGGTCGGAGCACCAGTCGTCATGCATCCAGTGTGCCTGGGCCCGGCTCAGTCCGGGATAAGCGCATGATCAACCGGTCCCGTGACACGAGGGGGACGCGGCGGCCGCTCAGCCCTTGCGGCCGCGGCCGGTGACCTTGTCGACCCGCTCCCCCACGCCCCACGCCGTGACCCGCCACAGGGCCTCGACGAGGATGTCGCGGCTCATCTTCGAATCGCCGAGTTCGCGCTCGACGAAGGTGATCGGCACCTCGACCACGTGGTAGCCGGCCCTGACCGCGCGGCGGGCGAGGTCGACCTGGAAGCAGTAGCCCTGGGAGGCGACCTGGTCGAGGCCGAGTCCCTCCAGCGTCTCGCGCCGGAAGGCGCGGTAGCCGCCGGTGATGTCGCGCAGCGGAAGGTCGAGGGCCAGGCGCGAGTAGAGGCTGCCGCCGCGGGAGATGATCTCGCGGCTCCGGGGCCAGTTCACCACGCGGCCGCCGGGCACCCAGCGGGAGCCGAGGACCAGGTCCGCGCTCTTGAGCGCGGTGAGCAGGCGCGGCAGTTCCTCCGGCTGGTGCGAGCCGTCGGCGTCCATCTCGACGAGGACTCCGTAACCGTTGTCCAGGCCCCAGCGGAAACCCGCGAGGTAGGCGGCGCCGAGGCCCTCCTTGCCCTTGCGGTGCAGCACCTGGACGTGGTCGTCCCCGACCGCCAGTTCGTCCGCGAGCTTGCCCGTGCCGTCGGGGCTGTTGTCGTCGGCCACGAGGACGTGCGCCTCGGGGACGGCCTCGCGCACCCGGCCGACGATGGACTTGATGTTCTCCGCCTCGTTGTAGGTCGGGATGATCACCAAGGCCGTGCCGAGCGGGCCGAACTTCCTCCCCGGGGACTGTGCCGCGAGGGTCCCGTCGCCGTCGTTCACTACTGCCCCTTCAAGTCCGTCGCAGACGTCCACCATAGTGGCCACGGCCTGCGATGACGTGACAGCTCGTTCGTATCGTGGTGTCGATTCCCCAAGAGCGGGGTAAGAACGCGTATTCGGGCGGGTTTGCGCCTGCGGATGGGGGCCCGGCGCCCTTCGGGCCGACCTGGGATCCGCTGGCTGCGGATCGACCGAAAGCCGTTGTCTACTGAGCGCCCGGGCCCCACCCGGGTCACACCTCCCCGGCCGGCCGGAACGTTCCCTCGTCGCGCGCGGGCGCTGAGCCTGGCTCCCAGTGGCGGTGCTCCGGTACGGCGCACCGTCCCTGACCCAGCGGCGCTGCGACTGGCGCGAAGAAGTTCCCCGGTCGGGCGTCCGGTGGTGGACTCGGCCGAACCTACCGGCCCCCTGCCATCGGCTGTCAACAGTCGTTTGACCTGCGAGTCTTTCGTCAAAGTCCTGGTCAGGGCCGAGGACACGCAGGTCGTACGACGCCGTGCCGGGCCCTGTTCGGCGCGGCGCCACCCCGGGAGATCACTCGCCCGGCCCTACGAAGACGGTCCGTCCGCCGACCACCGTGCGCAGACAGACGGGCAGGTCACGGCCGGGGGCGAGGTCGGGCAGGCCGGGGGTGCCGGAGCGGGGGTCGGTGGACCAGCGGGCGACCCGGTCGTCCGGAGCCTGGACCACCAGTTCGCCGGTGTGCCACACGGCGTAGTCGGCCGGCGCGCCGGGCACCAGGACGCCCGCGTCGTCCCGCCCGATCGCCCGCCAGCCCCCGCGGGTGTGGGCGGTGAACGCGGCGCGCACGGAGACCCGGTGCTCGGGAGTGCGGTGGAAGGCGGCGGCGCGGACCGTGCTCCAGGGGTCGAGCGGCGTGACCGGGCTGTCGGAGCCGAAGGCGAGCGGGACACCCGCCTTGAGCAGGGCCGCGAAGGGGTTGAGGGTACGGGCCCGGTCCACGCCCAGACGCCGGGCGTACATGCCGTCCTCGCCGCCCCACAGCGCGTCGAAGGCGGGCTGGACGGAGGCGGTCAGTCCCAGCTCGGCGAAGGCCGCGACGGTCTGCGGGGTGAGCATCTCGGCGTGCTCGACACGGTGCCGTGCGGCGCGGACGCGGGCCGGTCCGATCTTCTCGGCGGCGGCGCGCACGCCCTCGGCGACCGTGCTGACCGCGGCGTCGCCGATGGCGTGGAAGCCCGCCTGGAGCCCGGCCTCGGTGCAGGCCGTGACGTGGGCGGCCACGGCGGCGGCGTCCAGGTAGGCGGTGCCGGTGTGGCCGGCGTCGGCGTACGGCGTGTGCAGGCAGGCGGTGTGCGAGCCGAGGGCGCCGTCGACGAAGAGGTCGCCGGCCGCGCCCACGGCACCCAGCTCGCGCGCCTTCTGCACGTCCCGCTCCGCCCAGTAGCCGACGACCCGCGGGGTCGCCTCGTCGGCCGCCAGGCGCAGAAGGGCCGTGAAGTCGTCCTCGGAGGAGATGTCCGGGCCGGCGCACTCGTGGACCGAGCCGATGCCGAGGGAGGCCGCGTGGGCGAGCGCGGCGCGCTGGGCCTCGGCGCGCTGGGCCGGCGTCACGGCCGCGAACGCGGCGGCGCGTACGGCGTGGTGGGCGCCGGCGGTCAGCGGACCGTCGCCGGACTCCGCGCCCAGGCCGGGCGCGAGGTCCAGCAGGGAGGTCGTGACGACCGCCGAGTGGACGTCGATCCGGGAGAGATAGAGGGGGCGGCCGCCGGCGGCCTCGTCCAGTTCCGCGCGCGTCGGGGGGCGGCCGCCGGGCCAGCGGGAGGCGTCCCAGCCGTGCCCGAGCAGGACCGTGTCCCGCGGCCGGGCCGCGGCGAAGTCCCGCACGCGGGCGAGTGCCGTCTCCAGGGAAGGGGCGTCCGAGAGGTCGAGGCCGGTGAGGGCGAGACCGGTGGACGTGGTGTGCACATGGGCGTCGGTGAACGCCGGGGTGACGAGGGCGCCGTCGAGGTCGACGACCTCGTCGACCCCCTCGGCGAAGGCGTCGGCGGCGCCCTCGGAGCCGACCCAGGCGACCTGGCCGCGCTCCACGACCATCGCGGTCGCGAACGGGTCGGCGGGGCTGTGTACCTCTCCACGGCGGAGCAGGACGGTTCTCGGCTCGGGGGTGCGCGTGCTCATGACCGACAGTTTCTCGCGCCCCGGCGGCGGGCCCGCACCTGGGGCTCGCCTGCCGGGTCCCCCGGCGGGGCGGCGCGCCTCAGACGCGCGGCGGACGCGCCTCGTACGGCGTCGACAGGACCACCGTCGTGCGTGTGGAGACACCCGCCAGCGACCGCAGCCGGGCCAGCAGCTCCTCCAGTTCGTGCGGGGTCGCCACCCGGACCTTGAGGATGTAGTTCTCGTCGCCCGCGACGCTGTGGCAGGCCTCGATCTCGGGGACGCCGGCCAGGCGGTCGGCGATGTCGTCGGGGGCGCTGGGGTCGAACGGCTTCACCGAGATGAAGGCGGTCATGGGCAGCCCGACGGCTTCGGGGTCGACCACCGCGGCATAGCCGCGGATGACGCCACGCTGTTCCAGCCGGCGCACCCGCTGGTGCACGGCCGACGTGGACAGGCCCGTGGCCTTGCCCAGGTCTGTGTAGCTCATCCGCCCGTCCTTGACGAGCAGCTGCACGATCTGACGATCCAGCTCCTCCATGGCGCAAGAACCTACAGTGCGCCTGACCTCCCGGGATACCTCGGCAGCATGGCTCATGCCCGGTCTGTGACGTGGCCGGGGCCGGCGGTGAGCCGTCCCGGCGACACCCGGGCAGGCATCTGCGGGCGGCATGTGACGAACGCCACAGCCGACGGGGCCGCTCCGTGATGCTCTCGTGATTACCGCCGTGACGGGGCGGGAAGTGCTTGCTGTGGTCGAGGCCGCAGTGCCTGAACGGCCCAGCCCGAGGGGGAGAACCCATGAAGAGTCTTAAGCGCCCTGGCCGTACCGCGCCCAAGCGCCTCCAGGCGGTCACCGAGCCCGATCCGGAGGGCGTCGAACCGGACGACTTCGACGAGGAGTTGGACGCGTACGACACCTTCGAGATGTACCGGGTGATCTGCCCGGACTGCGCGCAGCCCATCGCGCTGCTGGCGGACGAGGAGATCCTGCCGGAGCACGCGCTGTGTGCCTCGCCGTGGAACCCGTTCGGCCTGACGGTGTGCGCCGGCACGGGCCGCAGGGCCACCGAGGCACGGGCCGCGGACGCGTCCTTCCGGCCCCAGGAGCAGGACACCGCGCTGCTGCTGACGCTCCCTCAGGGGCTCGACTGGCGGACGCAGCCGTTCTCGCACGTCGGCGGACCGGGCTCGCGCCCGATCCGGGTCCCCGTGCTGCGCGGCCAGGCCGCCTGAGCGCCCTCGCTCAATCCCAGTAGCTGCCCTGCACCATGGCCCGCAGACTGCCGTGGTGCAGGATCAGCGTGTCCGGGTCCGCCGGGACGGCCGCCTCGCCGAAGTGCACCTGCCGGTAGGCGATCCGCAGCATGACGATCGCGTGCCGCAGCGCGGCGTAGAGGGTGTGGAAGTCCATGTCGCGCGGTGTGTGGCCGGTGAGGCGGGCGTAGCGGGCCTCCACGCGATCGCGGCGCAGGAAGTCCGGCAGCCCCGGCCGGCCGAAGGCGCTCGTCAGGTCCTGGAAGAAGCGGTGCAGGTAGACGGTCCAGCCGAGGTCGACCTCGCGCGGGGCCAGGGCGGCCATCTCCCAGTCCAGGACGGCGACGGGCTCGAAGCCGTCGTAGACGACGTTGCCGATGCGCGCGTCGCCCCAGTTGAGCACCGGCGGGCCCGGGTCGCGCGGCCACAGCTCCTCCAGCCGGTCGAACGCCGCCTCGATGAGGGGTGAGCGGGCGCGCGTGTCGACGACCCACTCGTAGTAGGCGCGCTGGGCGGTGACATGCCGGCGCAGGGCGTCGCCCTCGCCCGGGAGGGCGAGGAACGCGGCCTCGGCGGGCGGCACTTGGTCGTGCAGCCGGGCCAGCAGCCCGATCGAGGCGGCCTCCAGCCGCCCGCGCTCGGCGTCACTGGCGGCGTGCAGCCAGTTGCCCTCGTAGGTGTAGGGCATCACGTCGGGCGGCACGCGGCCCTGGGCCCGCTCCATCACGAAGAACGGCGCTCCGAGCGGACCGGGGTCCTCCTCCAGCCACAGCAGCCGCGGCACGGGCAGGTCCGAGTGCTCCGCCACCACGCGCATCGTGCGGTACTGGCGCGGCATGTCGTACACCGGGAAGACGGTGTACGCGGCCGGGTCCGCCGCGAGCCGCAGCGCGCAGGCGCGCGCCGGGGGCCCGGGGTGCTCGATCTCGAAGAGCAGGGTCTCGCTGGACATGCCGTTGGACTCGGGGACGGCCGTCCTGACCGCACGGGCGCCGGGCAGGCGGGCGTCGAGCCAGGCGGTCAGGCGGCGGGCGGTCTCCTCGGGGTCGCGGGTTGCCCCGCGCGCGCGAAGCCGCGCCCGGGGTGGGGTGGTGGTACGAGGCCGGGGTGTCTTGGCCATGACGCGAACCCCCTACGGTGCGACCGATGTGAAGTCCGTGAAGCCGCTCGGGTCGTGCCGCCCGAACGAGCCGTGTTCGAAGATGCCGTACCCGGTGCGGCCGTCCAGGCGGAAGCGCGCGGCGTGGTCGGTGACGCCGTAGGCGGCCAGGCCGTGCGGCCGGCTCAGGTCGTAGGTGCGCCGGTCCGTCCAGCCGGGGCCGCGCCAGGTGCCGTGCTGCCAGTCGTCGGCCGGCGGGTAGCCGGCGCCGACGGCCAGCGGGGAGGAGGTGAGGATCTCGGCCTGAAGCTCCCGGGGCTCGCGGACGTCGCCCAGGTGGACGAGGGCGCGGACGGGCTCGCGGGTGCCGGGGCGGTAGCTGATCTCGGCCTGCGGCCAGCCGAGTTGGCGGTCGCGGTGGCCGGGGCGGACCAGGGTGGCGTCGTTCAGGGAGCGGTAGCCGTCCGCGTCCTCCTGGACGATCACCATCAGGA
The DNA here is from genome assembly GCF_044767585.1 of Streptomyces sp. NPDC101225. Classification (NCBI taxonomy): domain Bacteria; kingdom Bacillati; phylum Actinomycetota; class Actinomycetes; order Kitasatosporales; family Streptomycetaceae; genus Streptomyces; species Streptomyces sp. NPDC101225. Next base: position 92,377 of record NZ_JBIWOE010000031.1, on the reverse strand, counting down.
AGCGGTCCTCGAAGCGCACCGGGCACCACAGCCAGTGGAAGCCCTCGGTCGGATGCGCGTCGGCCAGGCGGCCGCCCTCCTCCCCCGGTATGGGCCGCACCCCCCAGCTGCGGTCACGGGTGCCGGTCCACCCGCCGGACGTGACCCGGAACTCCTCACCGCCGGCCCGGACGACCCCCGCCACCGTGCCCGCCTGCACGAAACGGCGCCCTTCCAGGGTGAGCCGGCCGCCCCGGCGCTGGAGGTGGTGGGGCTCCCACAGGGCCGGGAACCCGGCGGTCCAGGTGAGGTCGTACGAGAGCGCGTCGTCGTCGGCGACCAGCCGCAGCCGTCGCAGGGGCTGCTCCACCTCGATCCTGAGCGGGCCCACGGCCAGCTTCGTGCGGTCGTCGCCGAGGGCGTCCGAGGCGCGCAGCGCGTGCAAGGTGTCCCCGGTCCGCAGGGTCGCGTACGCGTCGATCACACCGACGTTGGGGTACACGCCGAGGCCCACGACGAGCAGCGCGCGTCCCTCGTGGTCGAGGACGTGGAAGATGCAGCGGTCGTAGGCGTTCCGGTCTCCGGTCGCCACGTGCTTCATGGAGAGCGGGACCTGGTGCACGGGGTACTCGTCGAGCGGTACGGGGCGGTCGTCGGCCACGCCAAACCTCCCTGGGGACACCTGACCTGACGGTACGTCAGACGGTCGGCGGTGACCAGGGCAGCGGCGGTACGTCCGCGAACTCACGCTCGATTCCGCGGAAAGGTGACCTGCCGCCCGTCTCCGCGTTGCCCTGGTATGACCCCCACCTACTCCGCCATCGGGCGTCAGCGCCGTGTGTTCGTGCCGCCTCCCACAGGAACGGTTCCGCCCGCGCCGCCGCAGCCGCAGGACCCGCCGATCTACCGCGACCTGATGCGCGTCTGGGCCGACCGGGGCCGCACGCTGCCGGGCCGCCACGACCCGGAGTGGGTCAGGCTGGCGGCCCCGCAGGTCGCGACGGGTGAGTTCAGCGGGTTTCCGGACCCGCGAGGTGACGCGCGATGACCATCCGCTGGATCTGGTTGGTGCCCTCGACGATCTGCAGCACCTTGGCCTCGCGCATGTAGCGCTCGACCGGGAAGTCCGCGGTGTAGCCGTATCCACCGAGGATCTGCACGGCGTCGGTCGTCACCTTCATCGCGGTGTCCGTGCAGTGCAGCTTGGCCATGGCCGCCTGCTTGGCGAACGGCCGCCCGGCGTCCCGCAGCCGCGCCGCCGCGAGATACAGCGCCCGGCCCGCCTCGACCTGGGTCGCCATGTCGGCGAGCATGAAGCGCAGCCCCTGGAAGTCGGCGATGGGGCGCCCGAACTGGCGCCGCCCGGTGGCGTAGTCGACCGCCTCGTCGAGCGCGGCCTGGGCGAGCCCGATGGCGCAGGCGGCGATGCCGAGCCGGCCGGAGTCCAGCGCGGACAGGGCGATCGCGAAGCCCTGGCCCTCCTCTCCGACCCGCCGCTCGTCCGGCACGCGCACTCCGTCGAGGTGGACCTGCGCGGTCGGTGAGCCCTTCATGCCCATCTTCTTCTCGGGGGCCGCACCGCTGAGCCCCTCGGCGTCTCCGCGCACCAGGAAGGCGGAGATCCCGCGCGGGCCGTCCTCGCCGGTGCGGGCCATGACCGTGTAGAAGTCGGCGATGCCGCCGTGCGTGATCCACGCCTTCGTGCCCGTGAGCACCCACGCGTCACCGTCCCGCACGGCCTTCGTGCGCAGCGACGCGGCGTCGGATCCGGAGGACGGCTCGGACAGGCAGTAGGCGCCCAGCAGGCCGCCGCCCAGCATCTCGGGCAGGTGCTCGACCTGCTGCTGCTTGGTGCCGTAGGTGGCGAGCGCGTAGGTGGCCAGTGTGTGCACGCTGACGCCGAGGCCCACGGTGAGACGGGCCGCGGCGAGTTCCTCCAGGACCTGGAGGTAGACCTCGTAGGGCTGGTCGCCGCCGCCGTACTCGGAGTCGTACGGCAGGCCGAGCAGTCCGGACCGGGACAGGAGCGTGAAGACCTCGCGCGGGAAGCGGCCGGCTTCCTCCTCCTCGGCAGCCTTGGGCGCGATCTCGCGCTGGGCGATGTCACGGACGAGCGAGATCAGATCCCGGGCCTCGTCCGTGGGCAGTTGACGGTCCACCGGCTGCGGGGCGCGGTCGGGCATGTCGACGCTCTCCTCCCTGTTTCGGGCACATCGGCGGATGCGCGCCTTGGGTGGGGGCGGCTCCGCCGGGTCGTACTGAGGCCGGGCCGATGCTCCGCCTCCGGGTCTCGGAAGCTGCTGACCAGCGGCTGTGCGCTGTGAGTATGCCCGATCGGAGACGGCCCGTCACCAGTTAACGACCGCTTACTTCAAGAATATCCCGACCCCCGCCGAACCGCCGCGCACTCCCCGTGCGATTGGTCCGCACCATCGACCGAAGTGGTCTAGTCCTCCTGCTGCCGCGCAGTACGTCGACTGGTACAACCCGATGACGTACGACTACTTCGGCGCCTGGGACGCGGCCGGGCCGACGGCCCCGCACTCGCCGCTGACCTCCTCCGGCATCCCCAGGGCCGCCTTCGACACCTCGTCGACCATCGCCAGGCTCAAGGGCCTCGGCATACCGGCGTCCAAACTGCTGCTCGGCATCGGCTTCTACGGCCGCGGCTGGACGGGCGTCACGCAGTCGGCCCCCGGCGGCTCCGCGACGCGTCCGGCCGCGGGGACGTACGAGCAGGGCATCGACGACTACAAGGTGCTGAAGTCCACGTGCCCGGCGACCGGCACGGTGGGCGGCACCGCGTACGCCAAGTGCGGCAACGACTGGTGGAGTTACGACACCCCGGCCACCATCGGCAGGAAGAGGACGTACAAGAACCGGCAGGGGCTCGGCGGCACGTTCTTCTGGGAGCTGAGCGGCGACACCGCGAACGGCGAACTGATCACGGCGATCAACCGACCGCGGCGGTGCGGTGACCGGGGGCGGCGGTGCGGGAGCCTCCGCCCCCGGTCACGAGTCCCGGCGGGCCGCGGCGGGCGCGGGGTAGGACGGGTCCAGTTCCTCCACGGCCCGCATGGCGCCGCCGAGCGTCTTGACCAGGAGTTCGCGCATCTGCTCACGGGAGATGCGGGGGCGGTCGATCCAGTCGAGCGTGGCGCCCTCGACGCTGCACACCCAGGCGAGCAGGCCCATGCGGGCGAGTGGGCTGATGTCCGTGCGGCCGTAGGCCCCTTCGGCGACGGTCGCGATGATCGCCTCGCGCACCCCGTCGCGGATCGCGTGCACCTCGGCGTCGAAGCCGACGCCGCCGCTGACGATCGCGCGGAACGCCGCCTGGTTGTGCTCGGCGTAGCGCAGATAGCTCTCCATGGTGCGGTGGACCCGGTCCACCTGCTCCAGTTCGACACCGCTCGCCGCATAGGTGACCAGGTCCGCGACGGAGTCCTGGATGATCGCCAGGTAGTAGCCGCGCTTGGACTGGAAGTAGTAGTAGATCAGCCCCTTGGCGACATGCGCCTGCCGCGCGATGTCGTCCATGGAGAGCGTGTCGTAGGACGTGTCGGCGAACAACTTCCGCCCGATGGAGATGAGTTCGGCGCGACGCGCCAGCGAGCGCTCGGTACCGCGCGCCCGGGGGCGGGTGGCCTCGCTCTGTTGGCTGATCTTCAATTTCGACCCTGGTCTCCAGCGGGCGGCGGGACCACCGCAGTATGTCAGAACAACCGCGCCCACTCGTTCGAGTCCGATCGACGGGCGGGCCCCGGGAGACCTGCCGGGGGTACGGGTCGGATCACAGCAGACCCAGCTGGACGACGAGCATCGCGACGGCCACGACGAGCGTCCAGCCCATGACGTGCTCGAAGATCTTCGGGCCGTCGTCCTTGGGGCCGCCGGTACGGGTGCGGGTGGCGGTGGCCGAGTGTGCGGTCATGGTGTCTCGCTGTGGTCGGGTATGTGGTGGAATCCCCCCTCTGCCCGTCCACCTTGCCACCGTGAACGGCGTTTGCGGCCGAGACCTTCGTCACACGGGAAAGGCCCCGGTCCCCCGGGGCCTTCGCACGGTGCGGGACGGGTCAGCGGACGCCGACCGCCGCGAGCGCCTTGCACTGGCGGGCCGTGGGACGGGCCGGGAAGTACAGGTAGCAGACGCCGCCGGTGCCGGAGACGACCTTGCCGCCGGCGTTGTGGCGCTTGGTGCGCAGCCAGATGTTCTCCCACTCGCGCCGCCGGTAGACGCGGCGCACCGCGTCGTCGCTCGGCGAGGCCGGGTCGTTGGCGATCACGTCGCCGTCGGCGGTGAAGCCGATGACCGTCATCAGGTGTCCCGAGGTGCCGTACCCCGCCCCCGTCAGCTCCTCCTCGAGGAACGACTGGGACGTGATGGCCGGGATGCCGGCCGCGATCAGCGTCTCCAGGTCGGTGAGCGAGCCGAGGCGGGTGACCACGCCCTGCAGTCCCTGGTACGTCGCCGCGTAGGCCGCGTTGAACGGCCAGTTGCCGCAGCCCCCGTACTGGTAGTCGTAGGTGAAGCGGGCGGCGTGGTCGACCTGGGGGTCGGCGTAGCTCGGGTCCACCCAGGACAGCTGCTCGGGGGTGAGCCGGCCGCCCCAGTACTCGATGATCATCTGGGAGGAGGTGGGGCTGCACCAGGCCTCGCCGCCGTTGTCGTACTCGGGGTACTGGCCCTGGTGGATCTCCTGCGAGAAGCGCGGCACGTTCAGTTCCTGGGCCAGGCCCGGCGTCGAGGCCGGGACCGTGAAGCGGTCCGGGATGTCGGAGCCCATCGCGCCGAGCCGCCACACGGTGGGTGTGAGCCTGGTGCCGGGCTTGCGGTAGAGGGTGAGGCGGAGGCGGTAGGCGACCAGGCGCAGGCCCGTCGTCGCGTCGTCGATCGCGAAGGTGTCCGTCCAGATCGTGCTCCTGCCGTCGGTCTGGTCGTCCACCGAGGTCCGCTTGATGTCCTGGTCGCCGGCCGCCCAGCGCCCCATCACGTACCAGGGGGTGCGGGTGCCGTCGGAGTACGTGCCGTGCAGTTCGACCTGGAGCCAGGTGCCGGCCGGGGTGTGCGCGTTCCAGGAGGCGATCACCTCGGTGGCGGGGACGTGGAGCCGGTGGACGGGGGACGTCCAGGTCGCGTACTCCCACGGGGCGGTGGTGCCGGTGTGCGGGTCCGTGTAGTCGGTCGTGCCGTCGGGGGCGGCGATCACCACGCCGGGCCGGGCGCCGGCGACGGCGCGGACGCCCTTCGAGGTGCCGCTGCGCCAGTCGTGATGGGTGGTCCAGGCGCGGTAGTCGACCGGTCGGGCCGGGGCCTCGGCGGCCTCGGCGACGCCTGCGGTGACCGTGGGGCCCACCACTGCCGCGGCGACCGCGGCGGCCAGGACGGTTCTGCGGGACGGCTTTTCGGCTCTGCTCATGGGCGGAATGACCCCCAGGTGTCCGAGTCGGTGCGAGTCCGAAGGCGGCGCTGCGCCGCGCCGCCGTGCTGCGTGTGCGCCAACTATGGCCGCAGGTGGGATGTCCTGCCAGCACTTCGGCCCGCGCCACGCCCATCAATATTGGTCTGGACCACTGGCGTGACCTGCTGCACCGTGCGGCCCGGCGCCCGGCGCCCGGCGACCCGCGGGGGCACGCCGGGCACCGGCGCTCAGATCAGGTCCATCGCCGCGACCTCGTCGGGGCGGCCGTAGCTGACCGGTCCCTGGAAGCGGCGGCGGGCGGTGGCGAACCACCAGACCGTGGCGACGATCAGGACGACGGCGAGCGCGATCGGCGCGTAGTTGAAGGAGTCGACGGTGATCGGCGATGCCTGCGGCAGCATGAACAGCAGGCTGCTGAGCAGGATCCACGTCACCGCGACCACGCCCACCGGGCGCCCCCAGCGTCCCAGGTTCCACGGGCCCGCCTGGAACTCGTCGCCCAGCCGCAGCCGCAGGAAGATGGGCACGCCATAGGCGAGGAAGAGCCCGACGACGTTGACGCTGACGATCGCGGTGAACGCCGTGTGCGACCACCAGCCGGGCAGGACGAGTGCCAGCGAGCAGCCGACCGCGAGCCAGACCGCGTTGACGGGCGTGCGGGTGCGCGGGGAGACGGTGTGCCACCAGCGGGAGCCGGGCATCGCGCCGTCGCGGGAGAAGGCGAAGATCTGCCGGGTGTTGCTGGTGAGATTCGCCAGTCCGCAGAAGAGCATCGCGCCGATCACGATGAGCAGCAGCACCTTGGCGGTGGTGAGGCCGAGTCCGTCCAGCAGAATCTGGACGGGCGGAGCGGAGGCGCTCGCCACGTGGCCGTAGTCGTGAATGCTGTAGACCAGTGCGAGCATGAGGATCAGCCCGGTGATCGCCGAGTATCCGATCGCCCGCGTGATCCCCTTCGGGGCGTTGACCGTGGCACGCACCGTTTCCTCGGACATGTGGAAGCTGCCGTCGAAGCCGGTGAAGGTCCAGCTGGTGACGAGCAGGCCGAGCATGCCGGCGTAAAGCCCGCTCGTGAAACCGGTGTTGTTCGTGAAATGTGTGACGAAGGACGCCGAACGGTGCTGATCGGGACCGGCGGTCAGGGCGGTCACGATCACCACGAGACCGATCAGCAGCCACCACACGGAGATCCGGTTGAGCAGGGCGACCAGCTGGACGGTGTAGGTGTTGGCCAGGCCCTGGAGCACGATGATCACGGCCGTGATCAGCACCGTCCGGTGGGCGGTCGGCACGTACGAGGACCATTGCAGGGCGACGAAGGCCTGGAGGAACGTGGCGGCGGCGTAGCCGGTGGCCGCCGTGCCGCCTATCTGGCCCACGAAGTTCAGCCAGCCCGTGTACCAGGACCAGGCGCCCCGGTGCCGTCGGGCGAGTTTACCGGCGGAGAAATACAGCGCACCGCTCGTCGGATAGGCGGAGGCGACTTCCGCCATCGCGAGACCGACGAAGAGCACCATGACGGATACACCGATCCAGCCGAACACCAGAATGCGGGGCCCGCCGGCATTCAGGCCGAATCCGAAACTCGAAAAGATTCCCGAGATGATGTTGATGATGGTGAACGAGATGGCGAAATTGTCGAACGCCTGGAAGCGGCGGGTGAGTTTCCTCGGATAACCCATCGCGTGGAGCGTGGCGTCGTCGTCCAGCTCGGTCGGTTCTGCCGTGCGTTCTGACACGTGCGCCCTTTCTCTACGGGGGGACGGGGAGGCCGCAGGCGCGGCGGGCCCGGGACAGCTGCTCGGCCGGCTCACCGAAGGCGGACCAGGGCATCCGGGAGGCGTACGGCCCCGCCGCCGTGAAGACCGCGCGCGCCTCGAACTCGCACTTGCCCATGACCAGCGCGTGCGCGAGGTAGGCCAGGTCGAGCACCGGGGTGAAGCGGTAGCCGGCGGCCGCGGGCAGCCAGTTCTGGTAGATCGCGAGGGCGGTGGAGCGCCACTGCGGCTGCTCCCACACGCTGTCGGCGAGCAGCTGGGTCGGGTTGTAGCTCTCGACGAGGGCGACGAGCGGCAGCAGCCGCAGCGGGGAGTCGGCGGGGGCCCGCTGGCCGAGGAAGGCGGCGACGTCCCAGGCGGCGTTCACCGGGCCGCCGTTGCGGCTGAAGAAGCAGGCCAGGAAGCGGTGATGGGCCTCGCGGTGCCACGGGTCGAGGGAGAGGACGTGCGCGAACAGCCGCCAGGGTCCGGGCGGCGCGGTGAGCAGTCCCCGCGGTGCGGGGTCGCTCAGCCGGTGCAGCCGCGCCATGGCCAGCCGGGCCGCCCAGGGCGTGGGATCCCCCGGGTTCGCCGCGGCCGCCCGGTCGCAGGCCGCGAGCGCGATCCGCTCCAGCGCCCCGGCCCGCTCGTCGCGTGTGTCGGCCGCGCGCACCGCCCGCAGCACCGCCACCCGCGCCCACAGCAGCGCCGCCTCGGGACCCGGCTCCTCGTCCAGCCAGCGCTCGGTCAGGTCGGAGTCGGCGGCCTCCGAGGCGAGCACCAGCGAGCGGTGGGCCCGCAGCCCCGCGTCCCCGCGTGTTTCGGCGAGGGCTTCGCGGGCACTGCGGTAGCGGCCGGCCCGTACGTCCACGCACACGCCGGCGAGCAGGCGGTCGTCCGCCGCCGGATGCCACACGTACTGCCCCTCGAATAACCCGGCGGCCATCTGCTCCTGTCTCCCCGTACGGCGCCTCGCAGTTGCGCTCCTGTACCTTACTCAGCAGGGGGCTCAACCGGAACGCGGTTTTCGACATGGCGTGCCGCAGTGGTCGGACCGTAATAAGGACGTTCGACCACCGGACGAAAACTTGTTTAATTCCGCACTATTCATGGCCGGCCCATTCGCCCCGATTTCGCCCCCCGCTAGAATGTTCCCGCCGAATATGCCCAGCCCCCGCCGCCCGAGGAAACCGCCATTCACGAGCTCGCCGCCCGGCTCCGCCGCCTTCCGCCGTCCTGCGGCCCGGTCCGCCTGATCGGTGTCGACGGGCACGCCGGCTCCGGGAAGTCCACCTTCGCCGGACGGCTGGCCCGCGCGCTCGACGGCGCGCCCGTGCTGCGCCTCGACGACATCGCCAGCCACGACGAGCTGTTCGCGTGGACCGGCCGGCTGACGGCCCAGGTGATCGAGCCGTTCGGCCGCGGCGAGAGCGCCCGCTACGCCCCCTATGACTGGCGCGCCCGCGGCTTCGGGCCGCCCCGCACCCTGCCGCCCGCACCGGTGGTCCTGATCGAGGGCGTCGGCGCGGGCCGCCGCGCGCTGCGCCCGCATCTCGCCGCCCTGCTGTGGATGGAGCTGCCGCAGGAGGAGTCCTGGACACGGGGACGGCAGCGGGACGGGGAGGAGCAGCGGGAGTTCTGGGCCGGGTGGGTCGGGGCGGAACGACGACACTTCGCCGAAGACCCCTCACGGGCGTTCGCGGACCTCCTGGTGCGCCAGACGGAGAAGGGATACGAGGTGCTCCCGGGGCCCGCGAAGACCTTTGGACCGGACCAGTCACTCACGCAGGGTGACGGACCATCGGCAATGTGCTGAACTTGTGAAGACCATCCCCGGGGAAGTTCCCGGAGAGCCCCAACTCCGCTTGACCCGGGGGCCGTACAGGTCTTACGTTCTCAATGTGCGGCCCTCGGAGGCCGCCCGCATACGCGAAGCCCCCGGTTGTTCCCCCGTGATCGGGGGCTTCGTTCTGCCCGCACCCCACTTTTCCGGACGCTCCGAGGTGTGATTCGCTCACCCACGGTCACCGTCCGAAGTGCGCCCCATCTGCTCCCACCTCGTCAAACGGCCCGTGCGGCACCCTTCGGCCCGCGACACCGGCGCAGGTACGATGCCCTCGGTGCGACCTGACGGACGGCTGCGCGCACCGCAACTCCGGTCCGCGGCACGGCGGTTCGATCAAGGCGGCCGACGGACGACGGTCCGGCGGTCAACCGACGGGGGCACGGTTTGTGGGGGACGTGATGGACTTCGGCACGCAGGGCCCCGAGGCCCCGGCCGACCTCGCCTGGCTGCGGGGTGTGGACGCCTACACGATGGGCGCCTATCCGCAGGCGGAGGAGGAGTTCCGGGCCGCGGTCCGGATGGACCCGGGCATGGCCGACGGCTGGCTCGGGCTGCACGCGCTGCGCGTGGACACGACGACCGCGCTGTTACGGATGTTCCGGCACCGCGACCGGTTCGGCGAACAGCGTGCCCGCCACCGCCGCTCCCTCAACTCCTGGTACTGGCTGGGCTGGTGGGTGCAGCCCGTGCTGGAGAGCCCGCGCGATCTGCTGCTCGCACACGCCTCCCACTGGCTGGACGGCCGCCACGTCCCGGAGCTGGACCGGGCGCTGGCCGGCCTGCCGCCCGTGGACACCGACCCCCAGGTGCGCTTCCTGCACGCCTGCCGCGCCTATCTGGTCAAGGACTGGGACCAGCTGGTCCGGCACACCGACCCGCTGATCGAGGACCCGCTGCTCGGCATCGAGGCAGGCCTGTTCGGCGGCATGGCACGGGTGCGTCTGGAGACGTACGGGCAGGCCGAACCCCTGCTCGCCGCCGCCCTGATGCGCTGCCGCAGCGAGCAGCCGCAGCGCAAGGAGCTGCGCTACTGGCTGGCGCGGGCGCACGAGGGCACGGGCCGCTCGGCCGCCGCACTCCCCCTGTACCGCGCCGTGCACCGCGTCGACCCCGCCTTCATGGACACCTCGGCCCGGCTCGCGGCGATCGCCGAGGGCGACGGCTACGACGAGGTCACCGACCTCGCGGCGATCACGCTCTCCGGCGGCCAGGACGCCCTGGAGGGGCCCGACGCCCTGGACCCGCTCTTCGGCACCGACGGCCGGGACCTCAGGCTGCCCGACCCGGACCTGCCGCCCGTCGGCCCGCTCCCGTCGGCGATCGACCCGGCGGTGCGCCACAAGTCCGGCCCGTCCGGGTCCGCGCTGCCCGCGGGTCCCACCGACCCCCTGCTGCTGGAGGAGGCGCTCGCCGAGCTGGAGGGCATGGTCGGCCTGGAGCCGGTCAAGCGGCAGGTCAAGGCGCTGTCGGCGCAGTTGAACATGGCGCGGCTGCGTGCGCACCAGGGCCTGCCGGTGCAGCCGCCCAAGCGGCACTTCGTCTTCTCCGGCCCCTCCGGCACGGGCAAGACCACCGTGGCCCGCATCCTCGGCCGCGTCTTCTACGCCCTCGGCCTGCTCGGCGGTGACCACCTCGTCGAGGCCCAACGGGCCGACCTGGTGGGCGAGTACCTGGGCCAGACGGCCGTGAAGGCCAACGAGCTGATCGACTCCGCGATCGGCGGCGTGCTCTTCGTCGACGAGGCCTACTCGCTCTCCAACTCCGGCTACGGCAAGGGCGACGCGTACGGCGACGAGGCGCTGCAGGTGCTGCTGAAGCGGGCCGAGGACAACCGCGACCACCTGGTGGTCATCCTGGCGGGCTACCCGGAGGGCATGGACCGCCTCCTGGCCGCCAACCCGGGCCTGTCCTCCCGCTTCACCACCCGCGTCGACTTCCCCTCCTACCGCCCGCTCGAACTCACCTCGATCGGCGAGGTGCTGGCCGCGGAGAACGGCGACGTGTGGGACGAGGAGGCCCTCGACGAACTGCGCTCGATCGCCGGGCACGTGGTGGACCAGGGCTGGATCGACGAGCTCGGCAACGGCCGGTTCCTGCGGACGCTGTACGAGAAGAGCTGCGCCTACCGGGACCTGCGGCTGTCGACGTATCCGGGGGCGCTCTCCCGCGACGACCTGTCCACCCTGCGGCTGCCGGACCTGATGCAGGCGTACGGCGAGGTGCTGTCGGGCCGGGGGCCGCAGGACCCGTCACCCATGTGACGCAGCCCCGGCCCCCGGCCCCCGGGCTCAGCCGGTCAGCGCGCTCTCCGGTTCGCCGCTGGAGCGCGGCTCGGTCACCTTCACCGGCGGCACGTCGCGGTGCGCCGGGTCCGTGACCTCGCCGACCAGGAGCTCCAGGACGTCCTCCAGGGCGACCAGGCCCAGCACCCGGCCGGACGCGTCGGCCACCTGGGCCAGATGCGTGGCGGCCCGGCGCATGACCGTCAGGGCGTCGTCCAGCGGGAGCTCGGAGCGGAGGGTCGTCATGGGCCGCCACAGCTGCTGGGGCACCGCCCGGTCGGAGTCCTCCAGGTCCAGTACGTCCTTCACGTGCAGATAGCCCATGAAGGCGCCGTTCTCCGCCGCGACCGGGAAACGGGAGTAGCCGGTGCGCGCGGTGAGCTCGACGATCCGGCCCGGCGTCACCGACGGCGGGACCGTCACCAGGGACTCCCGCCCCAGGAGCACGTCCGTCACCGGGCGCGAGCCCAGCTCCAGCGCGTCCTCCAGGCGTTCCTGCTCCTCGGGGTCGAGCAGCCCCGCCTGGCCGGAGTCCTCCACCAGGCGGTTGAGCTGCTCGCTGGTGAAGACGGCCTCGATCTCGTCCTTCGGCTCCACCCGGAACAGCCGCAGGACGCCCTTCGCGCAGGCGCCGAGGAAGACCGTGATCGGCCTGCACAGGCGGGCGAAGGCGACCAGCCCGGGGCTGAGCCACAGCGCGGCCTTCTCCGGCGCCGCCATCGCCAGGTTCTTCGGGACCATCTCGCCGATGACGAGGTGGAAGAAGACCACGGCGGCGAGCGCGATGACATAACCCAGCGGGTGGATCACCCCGTCCGGCAGATGGACCCACTGGAAGACCGGCTCCAGCAGGTGTGCGACGGTCGGCTCGGCCACCGCGCCGAGCGTCAGCGAGCAGACGGTGATGCCGAACTGGGCCGCGGCCATCATCTGCGGCAGCCGCTCCAGGCCGTAGAGGACCTGACGGGCCCGGGCCGTGCCGAGCGGTTCGATCTGGCTGCGGCGCACGGACACGAGCGCGAACTCGGCGGCGACGAAGAAGCCGTTGGCGAGCACGAGCAGCCCGGCGAACAGGAGTTGCAGCACGCTCATCGGGCCACCTCCACGACCGGACCGGTCCTGACCAGCCGGACCCGCTCGGCGCGGTAGTGCCCCACGCGGCGCACGGTCATCCGCCAGCCCGGCAGCTCGGCCTTGTCGCCGACGGCCGGGATCCGCCCCAGCCGGTCGGCGATCAGGCCGGCGACGGTCTCGTACGGCCCCTCGGGCACGTCGAGGCCTATGCGCTGGAGGACGTCGACGCGGCAGCTGCCGTCGGCGTCCCAGGCGGGCCTGCCCTCCTCCGGCGCAGCGGCGGCGAGTTCGGGCAGGTCCTGCCCGTCGTGCTCGTCGCGGACCTCGCCGACGATCTCCTCGACGATGTCCTCCAGTGTCACGACGCCCGCCGTGCCGCCGTACTCGTCGACGACGACCGCGATGGGCTGCTCGCTGCGCAGCTGCGCCAGCAGCGGCTGCACGGGCAGCGTCTCGGGGACCAGCAGGGCCGGACGGGCGATACGGCCGACGGGCGTGCGCAGCCGGTCGGGCGCCGGGACGGCCAGGGCGTCCTTGAGGTGGACCATGCCCACGACCTCGTCGATCCGCTCCCGGTAGACCGGGAAGCGGGACAGGCCGGTGGCGCGGGTGAGGTTGACCACGTCCTCGGCGGTCGCCGACGACTGCAGCGCGCTGACCTTCACCCGCGGCGTCATGACGTGCTGCGCGGCCAGCTCACCGAGCGACAGCGTCCGTACGAAGAGGTCGGCCGTGTCCTGCTCCAGGGCACCGGCCTGTGCGGAGTGCCGGGCCAGGGAGACGAGCTCGCCGGGGGTGCGGGCGGAGGCCAGTTCCTCGGTGGGTTCCACGCCCAGGGCGCGCACCAGCCGGTTGGCGACCGTGTTCAGCGCGGCGATGACCGGGCGGAACAGGCGGGCGAAGACGTGCTGCGGGCCGGCGACGAAGCGCGCGACCTGCATCGGCCTGGACACCGCCCAGTTCTTGGGCACGAGTTCACCGATCACCATCTGCACGGCGGAGGCCAGCAGCATGCCGACGATCACCGCGACGCCGGGGACGGCGCCCTGCGGGATGCCGATGGCGCCGAACGGGCCGTGCAGCAGCCGCGCCAGGGCCGGTTCGGCGAGCATGCCGACGACCAGGGAGGTGATGGTGATGCCGAGCTGGGTGCCGGAGAGCTGGAAGGACAGCTCCCGGAGCGACTCGGCGACCCGGTGGGCCCGCTTGTCGCCCTCGGCGGCGGCCTTCTCGGCGTCCGTCGCCTCGACCGTGACCAGGCCGAATTCCGCGGCCACGAAGAAGCCGTTGGCGAGGATCAGCACGAATGCCGCGGCGAGAAGAAGCAGGGAGGTGGTCATGATGCCGCCGCCTCGTGATGTCGTGAGGGGGCGGCGCAGGTACTGCCGGACGAACCGTCCATCGCTGGAGGGAGTCACTCCTCGGGTAGCAGGGGACCGCCGAGGGCCGGTGCGGACCGGCCGGAATCATCGGCGGCGGAGGCGCAACGACAACGCCTCCGACAACAGATTAATCAAGACAGGGGGCAGTGCGGCAGGGTGGACGTCCCCGAGTCGTCCCGGAAAGCGCTCCCGGTCAGCCCTGACGCTGTTCGGGATCGCGGATGGACCGGGATTCGGCGAGCGCGCGCAGCGTGCGCGCGTCGGCGATGGCGCGCTGCCTGGCGATGCCCGGCTGGATGCCGAGCGCGGGCAGGCTGGTGCCGTCGCTGAGGTTGAGGAACACCCAGGGATCGCCGGGCCGCAGGTTGACCTGCAGGATCTCGGCCCACTCCAGGTGCCGCCGGCCCGCGATGTTGACGACGGTGACGCCGGACTCGTCGGCGACGACCTTCACCCGGGCCAGCAGCGCGAGCACGCCGAACAGGAGCGCGCCCGTGACGACGAAGCTCAGCCGCTCGCCGGGGCTGAGCTGCTCCAGCAGCAGTGCGACCACCGTGATGACGGCGAAGATCGCGGCACCGGAGGTGAGCAGCACGGCACGGGTGCGGCCCGGCCGGAACGTGACGGGGAGCTCGGGCAGGTCGGACATCTCTCTGCGCCCCTCAGAGACGGCAGGCGTGGATGGCCGTGGTCAGGATGGCCCGCGCACCGATCGCGTACAGGTCGTCCATGATGCGCTGGGCGTCCCGGGTGGGGACCATGGCGCGGACGGCGACCCAGCCCTCGTTGTGCAGCGGGGAGATGGTCGGGGACTCCAGACCCGGGGTCAGGGCCACGGCCTTCTCCAGCTGCTCGACACGGCAGTCGTAGTCCATCATCACGTACGTCCGGGCCACCAGGACACCCTGGAGGCGGCGCAGGAACTGCTGGACCTTCGGCTCCGCGGACTCCTCGGCGCCCGCGCCGGTCCGGCGGACGACGACGGCCTCGGACTTCATGATCGGCTCGCCGAAGACCTCCAGACCCGCGTTGCGCAGCGATGTGCCGGTCTCCACGACGTCGGCGATGACCTCGGCGACACCGAGCTCGATGGCCGTCTCCACCGCGCCGTCGAGGTGCACGACGGAGGCGTCGACGCCGTGCTCGGCGAGGTGGCCCTCGACGATGCCCTCGTAGGAGGTGGCGACGGTGCGGCCCTTGAGGTCCGCCAGTCCGTTCGCCGTGCCCGCCTTGGCCGCGAAGCGGAAGGTCGAGCGGGCGAAGCCGAGCGGCAGGATCTCCTCGGCGTCGGCGCCGGAGTCGATCAGCAGGTCGCGGCCGGTGATGCCGATGTCGAGCCTGCCGGAGGAGACGTAGATCGCGATGTCCCGGGGGCGGAGGTAGAAGAACTCGACCTCGTTGGCCGGGTCGACGATCCGCAGCTCCTTGGACTCCCGGCGCTGCCGGTAGCCGGCCTCATGCAGCATCTCCGCCGCAGGGCCGGACAGGGAACCCTTGTTGGGGACGGCGATGCGCAGCATGAGGTCGGCTTCCTTTGCGTGATGGGGTGGGTGTCCGAACCGGGATGAACCGGGGCGAAACGGGACGGCTCACAGGTGGGCGTAGACGTCGTCCAGGGAGATTCCCCGGGCGACCATCATCACCTGGACGTGGTACAGCAGCTGCGAGATCTCCTCGGCGGCCGCCTCCTTGCCCTCGTACTCGGCGGCCATCCAGACCTCGGCGGCCTCTTCGACGACCTTCTTGCCGATGGCATGGACGCCCTTGCCGACCAGTTCGGCGGTGCGGGAGGAGGCGGGGTCGCCGTGTGCGGCCTTGTGCTGGAGCTCGGTGTAGAGCTCCTCGAACGTCTTCTTGGACATGATGACGCTCAGCCTATGCCACACGGGCTCCGCGTCAGCGCCACGGTTCGGATACTGAGCGGAGGGTGGCCGCGGTCGCCACCGCCGCCGTCACCGCCTCGTGCCCCTTGTCCTCGTTGGAACCGGCCAGTCCGGCACGGTCCAGGGCCTGTTCCTCGGTGTCGCAGGTGAGGACGCCGAAGCCGACCGGGACGCCGGTGTCGACGGAGACCTGGGTCAGGCCCTGGGTCACGCCCTGGCACACGAAGTCGAAGTGGGGCGTGCCGCCGCGGATGACGACGCCCAGGGCGACGATCGCGTCGTAGCCGCGGCCCGCGAGGGCCTTGGCGACCACCGGGAGCTCCCAGCTGCCGGGGACCCGCAGCAGGGTCGGCTCGTCGATCCCCAGGTCGTGCAGGGCGCGCAGGGCGCCGTCCACCAGGCCGTCCATCACCTTTTCGTGCCACTGCGCCGCGACGACGGCGACCCGCAGGTCCCCGACGTTCCGTACCGACAGCTCCGGTGCGCCCTTGCCGCTCACGTCCCGTGTCTCCTCTGTGCCTTCTCAGGTGCTTCTACTGGTGCTTCTACTGGTTGCTGCAGGTGGACACGGGGGCCGTGTCCAGCCAGGGCAGGTCGTGCCCCATCCGGTCCCGCTTGGTGCGCAGGTAGCGGAGGTTGTGCTCGCCCGCCTGTACGGGCATCGGCTCCCGGCCGGTGACCTTGAGCCCGTGCGCGACGAGCGCGTCGGTCTTGTCGGGGTTGTTGGTCATCAGGCGCACGCTGTGCACGCCGAGGTCCTCCAGGATCTGGGCGCCCGCGCCGTAGTCCCGGGCGTCGGCGGGCAGCCCGAGCTCGAGGTTGGCGTCGAGCGTGTCGCGGCCGCGCTCCTGCAGCTCGTACGCGCGCAGTTTGGACAGCAGCCCGATGCCGCGCCCCTCGTGCCCGCGCAGATAGACCACCACTCCCCTGCCCTCGGTCTGGATGCGCTGCAGGGAGGCTTCCAGCTGGGGGCCGCAGTCGCAGCGCAGGGAGGCGAAGATGTCGCCGGTCAGGCACTCGGAGTGGACCCGGACCAGGACGTCCTCGCCGTCGCCGATCTCGCCGTGGACGAGCGCGACGTGCTCCACGCCGTCCACCGTGGAGCGGTAGCCGTAGGCCGTGAACGCACCGTGCTTGGTCGGCAGTTGGGTCTCGGCCTCACGACGGACGGTGGGCTCGGCGGTGCGGCGGTAGGTGATCAGGTCCTCGATGGAGATGATCGTCAGGCCGTGCTTGCGGGCGAACGGGATCAGTTCGGGCAGGCGCAGCATGCGGCCGTCCTCGCCGGCGATCTCGACGATCGCGCCGGCCGGGCGCAGGCCCGCGAGCCGGGCGAGGTCGACGGCGGCCTCGGTGTGGCCGTCGCGGGTCAGGACGCCGCCGGCCCGGGCGCGCAGCGGGAAGATGTGGCCCGGGCGCACGAGGTCGGACGGCTCGGCGTCACCGCTCGCCAGCAGCTGGAGCGTGGTGGCGCGGTCGGCGGCCGAGATGCCGGTGGTGACGCCGTGCGCCGCGGAGGCGTCGACGGAGACCGTGAAGGCGGTCTTCATCGACTCGGTGTTGTCCTCGACCATCTGCGGCAGCCGGAGCCGGTCCAGCTCCTCGCCCTCCATGGGGGCGCAGATCAGGCCGCGGCACTCGCTCATCATGAAGGCGACGATCTCGGGGGTGACCTTCTCGGCGGCGACGACGAGGTCGCCCTCGTTCTCGCGGTCCTCGTCGTCGACCACCACGACGGGGCGGCCGGCCGCGATGTCGGCGATGGCCTGCTCGATGGGGTCGAGGGACCAGTCCTCGATGCCGTCGGTGCTGTAGAGAATGGGTGCCGAGGTCATGCCGGCGCTCCTTCCAGGACGGGCTGCGGCGCCCTGCGGGAGCGCAGCCACCAGTCGCGCATGCCCCACAGGACGAGTGCGCCGTAGATGACGTAGACGAAGCCGGAGAAGGCGTAGCCGTTGGCGAAGTTGAGGGGGACGCCGACGACGTCCACCAGGAGCCACGCGATCCAGAACTCGACCATGCCGCGCGCCTGCGCGTACATGGCGACGACGGTGCCGACGAAGATGTAGGCGTCGGGCCAGGGGTCCCAGGACAGGGAGGGGTAGGCCTTGAAGAGCAGGGCGACCACGACCGTGCCCGCCGCGGCGGCGGCGGTCATCGCGCCGCGCTCGCGCCAGGTGGCGAACCGCGGGGTGATGTGGCCGTCGCCGCCGTCCTCGGTCCGGCCCTGGTCGCGGTTCCACCGCCACCAGCCGTACAGGGCCACGACCATGACGACGGTCTGCTTGCCCGCGCTGCCGGCGAGGTGGCCGTAGAAGGCGACGAAGAGGACCAGGCCGGAGAGGAACTGCACCGGCCAGGTCAGCAGGGAGCGGCGCCAGCCGAGGGCGAGGGTGATCAGCCCGAGGACGTTGCCGATCATGTCCGACCAGATGATGCGCTGGCCGAGGAGCGTGAACGCCTCGGAGTTCAGCCAGTTCACCGGGTCGCCCCCTGACCGCTGGCGAGCAGGCGCTCGACGTACTTGGCGACGACGTCCACCTCGAGGTTGACCGGGTCGCCGGGCTGCTTGTGGCCGAGCGTGGTCAGGGCGAGGGTGGTCGGGATGAGGCTGACCGTGAAGTGGTCGGGGCCGGCGTCCACCACGGTGAGGCTGATGCCGTCGACCGTGATCGAGCCCTTCTCCACCACGTAGCGGGTCAGATCCGCGGGGAGGGAGACCTTCACGATCTCCCAGTGCTCCGAGGGCTTGCGCTCCAGGATCTCGCCCGTGCCGTCGACGTGGCCCTGGACGATGTGGCCGCCGAGGCGGGCGCCCACGGCCATGGGGCGTTCGAGGTTGACGCGGGAGCCGACGGCGAGTGCGCCGAGGCTGGAGCGGTCGAGGGTCTCCGCCATGACGTCGGCGGTGAATTCGTCGCCCTCGTGGTCGACGACGGTGAGACAGACCCCGTTCACGGCGATGGAGTCGCCGTGCTTCGCGCCGTCGGTGACGACGGGTCCACGCAGCCGGAAGCGGGAGGCGTCGCCGAGATTCTCGACGGCCGTGACCTCGCCCAGCTCTTCGACGATTCCGGTGAACACTTCCCGGGTCCTCCCTCTTCGGGCACGGACTCCGGGGCCTGTCGATGACGACAGAATGAACGAGCGAGGACACCGGGGGCGACGCCGGACGCTCTCGTCCCTCGGGACGAAGCCGATACGGCGGCGCGCACGAATGCCCGCCCGCCGCGCACTGCCTCCCATCCGGACTTTAACCGTCGGTCCAGGAATTTCACCTGGTCAACCGGCCGCTGGAAGCGGTCGGGTCGCGGACTGTAACCGCCGGTTCGGAATTTCACCGACCCCGGAGTGCGCTGCTTCTGGTACGAAACCAGTGTGCCACGCCTGATCGAGGTCCATACGGGCGATCGGTGTGCGTTGGCTCACAGGACGTGACGGTGGACTTCTCAACCGCCCCGATCTGCTGGACCCTTTGGTCTAGTCCTTTTGGCTCCACGATCCGGTCCGGCGGTGGTGACGACGGCCCTTGCCCACCGCCGGGCCTTCAACTCCCGGGCCGGGCCGCTCTGGCAGGGTGGTGCCCATGAGCAGCGCGATCGCCGACGAGTTCGAGACGCACCGCCCCCGGCTGTTCGGCCTCGCCTACCGCATGCTCGGCTCGGCCGACGAGGCGGAGGACATGGTCCAGGACGCCTATCTGCGCTTCAGCGCGGCCGATCGCGCGGCCATCGAGCATCCGGCGGCCTGGCTCGCCAAGGTCGTCAGCAACCTCTGCCTCAACCGGCTGACCTCGGCCCGGGCCCGGCGCGAGAGCTACGTCGGCGTCTGGCTGCCGGAGCCCGTGGTCACCTCCGACGGCACGCTCGGCCCGCTGGAGTCGGCCGAGCAGCGTGAGGCGGTGTCGCTCGCACTGCTGGTCCTGCTGGAGCGGCTCGGCCCCACCGAACGCGCGGTGTACGTGCTGCGGGAGGCCTTCGGGTACGGGCACCGCGAGATCGCCGGCGCCCTCGACCTGACCGAGGCCAACTCCCGCCAGCTGTACCGGCGGGCGGTGCGGCGGGTGAACGAGGAGCGCCCCCGTTTCGAGCCGGCGCCCGAGCAGCAGGAGGAACTCGTCACCTCCTTCATCACCGCGGCCCGCGACGGTGACCTGGCCGGTCTGGAGAAGCTGCTGACGGCGGACGTGACGTTCTCCAGCGACGGCGGCGGCAAGGTCCGCGCGGCGCTGCGCGCGGTCGGGGGCCCCGACAAGGTGGCGCGGCTCGTGGCGGGGGTCGTCGAGCGGTTCACGGCGGGGCTCGCCTTCACGCGGCCCGAGGTCAACGGCGCGCAGGGACTGGCGATCTGGGACGGAGGCGCCCTGTTCGGCCTGATCGCGTTCGAGGTGCGGGACGGTCTGATCTCCCATGTCCGGGCCGTGCTGAACCCTGACAAGCTGGACTTCGCGCAACGCCAGCTCACGGGCGCGTAGCGCCCCCGTCGCCGCCGCCCGCGCGGACCTGTCACACCGCGGACCCGCTGTCCGGTCTGAGCTGTCGAAGGGCGTGCCACCCGGGCGCGCCCGGCGTCGAAGGAGCTGAACAGCATGACCACGATCCTGGTGACCGGCGGCACCGGAACCCTCGGCCGGCTCGTCACCGAGCGGTTGCGGGCGGACGGCCACGAGGTCAGGGTGCTCAGCCGCCACAGCCGGCCCCACGCCGTCGATCTGCGCCGGGGCGGCGCCGCCCTGGACGCGGCGCTGGCGGGCGTCGGCACGGTCGTGCACTGCGCGACCACGCAGACCGGCGGGGACGAGAAGGCCGCCCGGCACCTGGTCGAGGCGGCGCGGCGGGCCGGTGTGGAGCACCTGGTCTACATCTCGATCGTCGGCGTGGACCGGGTGCCGCTCCGGTACTACCGGACCAAGCTCGCGGTCGAGAGGATGATCGAGGAGTCGGGGCTCGGCTGGACGGTGCTGCGCGCGACACAGTTCCACGACCTGCCCGTGATGATGTTCCGGGCGCTGGCCAAGCTGCCGGTCCTGCTGCTGCCGGCCGGGGTGCGGGACCAGCCCGTCGAGGTGGCCGAAGTGGCCGAGCGGCTGGCCGAGTTGGCGGCGCGGCCACCCGCCGGGCACGTCCAGGACATGGGCGGGCCCGAGATCCGCACCGTCGAGTCGCTGGCCCGCGCCTGGCTGAGGGCGACGGGGCGCCGGCGGCCGGTGCTCGGCGTGCCGCTGCCGGGCAGAACGTACCGGGCGTTTCGCGACGGCGGTCATCTGGCGCCGGAACAGGCCACGGGGAAGGGCACGTTCGAGGACTACCTGAAGCGATCCTGAACGGCGGACGGGGACGTCGGGGAGACCGGACGGACCGGGGCCCGGGAAACCGGACGACCGGGGAGACCCGAAAGCCTGGACGACCGGGCAGACCGGGCAGACCGGGCAGCCTGGTGGACCGGGTAGACCCGGAAGCCTGGTGGACCGGGGAGACCTGAAAGCCCGGGCGACCGAACAGACCCGGGGGGACCGGGAAGCTTGGGCGGACCAGGCGGGTCGGGTGGACCGGGCGGGTCGGGGCCCAGGCGACCGATCAGACCCGGCAGCCCGGCCGGCCGAACGGACCGGGAAGCCCGGGAGACCAGGGCGGACCGGGGGACCGGGAAGCCGGGGAGACGGGGCGGACCGGGGCTCGGCAGACCGGGCAGACCCAGAAGCCCGGCGGATCGGGCAGACCCGGAAGCCTGAGCGACCGAACAGACCCGGGGGGGACCGGGAAGCCCGGGCGGACCGGCCGTACCGGGCGGACCAGGCGGACCGGGGAGACCAGATGGCCCGCCGGGTTCAGGGAGCCCGGGGAGCGCGGTGTCCGGTCGGGATCTGGCGCTCCGGAGGCGCGAACAGCTCCTCCTGGGCGCGGTCCCGGGCGGTGAGCAGGGCCCCGCGCAGGACGGCGCCGCCACCGAGCGTGCTCGGGCGGACCTCGGTGCCCAGCGGGGTCATCCGGCGCACGCGCTCCGCCACCCGCCGGGCCAGTTCCTCGCCGCCGGCCTGTCCGACCTCGCCCCCGAGCACGACGCATCCGGGGTCGAGGACCGCCACGACGGAGGCGACCCCCACGGCGAGCCGGTCGGCGAGGGCGTCGAGGAAGCGCCCTGCGTCCCCGCCCCGCGCCGCGGCCGAACCCGCGTCGCAAGCAGCATCCGCCTCCGCATGCCAAGCCCCTCCCGAAGCCGCAGCCGCATGCCAAGCCCCTCCCGAAGCCTCAACCGCATCCGCATCCACGTCCGCCTGCGAAGCCCCTGCCCAAGCCGAAGCCGAAGCCGCATCGCGAGCCCCTCCCGAAGCCGAAGCCTCCACCGCATCGCAAGCCCTTCCCGAAGCCGAAGCCGAAGCCGAAGCCGCGGCCGCAGCCGTTCCCGGGGCTCCGTCCGGCGCCGTGTCCGTGCGCGGTGCCGACGCGGCGCGGGCCGCCTCGCGCACCACCCCGGCGGCGGCCGGCCGCTCGGCCGTGTCCGCGGCGGTCAGTCCGTGCTCCCCCGCCAGCCCCACGATCGCGGCCGACCCGGCCAGGGAGTGGAAGCCGCCGTCGCAGTCGGTCGCCGAGGGCAGCCCGGCCGTCCCCGGCACCGGCAGGAAGCCGATCTCGCCCGTGCCGCCGGAGGCCCCGCGGCGCAGGGCTCCGTCCAGCACCACGGCGGCGCCCGTGCCATGGCTCAGCCACAGCAGGACGAACGTGTCCCGGTCGCGGGCCGCACCGTCGCGCTGCTCGGCCAGCGCCGCGAGGTTCGCCTCGTTGTCGACGCTGACGCGGGCCTCGGGGAACCGCTCCTGGAGCGCGGCGACCAGGCGCCGGTGCCATTCGGGCAGGCCGGAGGAGTCGCGCAGCTCGCCGGTGGCCGGGTCGATCAGGCCGGGGGCGCCGATGCCGACGGTGTGCAGCCGCCCCCACGCCCGGGCCGCCTCCTCCGGGGGCGCTCCCGCCACTCCGGCCTCCTTCGCCGCCCGCTCGACCAGGGCGACCGCCTGCTCCACCTCGGGCCCGGTCCCCGTCCCGCCGGCGATCGGCACGGACGCCTCGGCGAGCATCCGGCCCACCAGATCGGTCACGACCACCGAGACACCCTCGGTGCGCACGTCCACGGCGGCGAGGTGCGCGCGGTCGGCCACGATCCCGTAGAGCCGGGCGTTCGGGCCGCGCCGCTGCTCGCCCGCCTCCCCGACGACGGTGATCAGCCCGGACGCGGTGAGGCGGTCCACGAGGTCGGCGACGGTCGGCCGGGACAGCCCGGTCAGCCGCTTCAGCTGCCCCGCCGTGAGCGGGCCCTCCTCCTGGAGCAGACGCAGGGCGAGCCGGTCGTTGATGGCCCGGGCGGTGCTCGGAGAGGCAGGCATGCCGGGATCCTTCCAGATCGGCGGGACCGCACCGCACCACGTCCGGCCGCCCGCACGGCCATTGAAAGCCCTATCTATCAGGCAGGGTTCCTGATAGTTTACCCGGCGCAGGTGCGGAACCTGGGGAACTCGGCGGGACCGGGAGGGGTCGGAGAATGAGTGACGTGGTCTACGACCTGCGCGAGGTGCGGCGGGCCCGGTATGCCGTGGCCGCCGTGTTCGCCGTGCACGGAGCCGTCACGGGCTCCTTCGCGACCCGCGTGCCCTGGGTCCAGGACCACGCCTCGCTGAGCGCGGGCCAGCTCGGCTTCGCCCTCGCCTTCACGGCGTTCGGCGCCTCCTGCGCCATGCCGCTGGCGGGCAGGATCAGCCACCGCTTCGGCAGCCGTACGGCGCTGCGCGGTCTGCTCTCGCTCTGGACGCTGTCCCTGATCCTGCCGTCCCTGGCGCCGAACCTGCTCACCCTGTGCCTGTCGATGTTCCTCTACGGCGCGAGCGCGGGCATGGCCGACGTCGCCATGAACGCGCTCGGCGTCGAGGTCGAGCGGATGCTCGGCAGGTCGATCATGTCCGGGCTGCACGGCATGTGGAGCGCGGGCGCCCTGGTCGGGTCGGCGGCCGGCACGCTCGCCGCGCACCTCGGCGTGGACGCCCGTGCGCACTTCGCGCTGGCCGCGGTGACGCTGACGCTGCTGGGGGTGGTGGCCTGCCGCTGGGTGCTCGACCTGCAGCCGGCCGAGGACGAGGAGCCGCCGCCGCGGTTCGCGCTGCCGCCCAGGTCCGCGCTGCTGATCGGCGCCGTCGGCTTCTGCGCGGTGTTCGCCGAGGGGGCGAGCCTGGACTGGTCCGCGGTCTATCTGCGCGACCGGCTGGAGACCTCGGCGGGTCTCGCGGCCGCGTGCACCACCGGGTTCATGCTCACCATGGCGGTGGCCCGGCTGGTGGGCGACGCGGTGGTCAACCGCTTCGGCGCGGTCCGCACGGTCCGGGCGGGCGGTGCCCTGGCCGTCGCCGGCGGGCTGCTGATCGTCGTCGCCGGTCATCCGGCGCTCGCGATGGCCGGGTTCGCCCTGATGGGCCTCGGCATCGCCGTCGTCGTACCGCTCTGCTTCGCGGCGGCCGGGCACAGCGGCCCGAACCCGAGCCAGGCCATCGCGGGCGTCGCGACCATCACCTACACGTCGGGCCTGATCGCCCCGGGCCTGATCGGCGGCGTGGCCCAGGCCACCAGCCTGACGGTGTCCTTCGTCCTGGTCACCGTCCTCGCCTGCGGGCTCGCGGCCTTCGCGGGCGTGCTGCGCTCGGGCGATCGCAACCGCACGCGGATCGGCCGGCCGAAGGCCGCGGTGCCCGACCCGCGCCCCTGACACCGCCGCACGGATGCCCGGGGAGAGGGACTCCGGCACCCACGTGCCGTGGTCACGTCCTCCTACGGCGACGCCAGGTCGTAGGCGTAGGACGGGCTGAAGGTGCCCGGCGCGCCCTGGCACCCGTCGGACTCCCCGGGCGGCTTCACCCACAGATAGCCGTCGATCCGGGCCGCACCGGTGCTCAGCGTCGGCGCCCGGCCGATCCTGCGTCCCGCGGGGTCGCACCAGGCGCCGTCGGCCGGGGCGCCGTTGCCGTTGCGGCTGGTGTCGACGACCGCGCCCAGGCTCGCGGGTCCGCCGAGCGCGGCGAGGACCCGGCGGTCGTAGGCGATCTCGTCCGCCGTGGTGTTGAAGTTGGAGACGTTGCTGAACACGCCGTCGGAGGAGGCGGCCGAGGCGGCGCCCGCCTGCCTGAGCAGGGACGCCTGCTGTGTCGCCGGGTTCCAGTCGGAGTGGCCGGCGTCGTGGTAGACGCGGGCCTTGGGGTCGGCGGCCTTCAGCACGCGGCCCGCGCGGGCCAGCGAGGCGAAGCGCGCGGCCCGCCGGGCCCCGGTAAGGCAGTCGGACTGCGCGATCGCGTCGGGTTCGAGGATGACGACGACCTCGCCGGAGCCGAGCCCCGCCGCGAAGGCGTCGATCCAGCCGTCGTAGGCGGCGAGGTCGGGCGCCCCGCCCTCGGACGCGCCCCCGCAGTCGCGGCCGGGTATCGCGTACGCCACCACGACCGGCACCCGGCCCTGCGCCGCGGCGCCCGAGGTGACGGCGCGGACGCGGGCGGTGATGGTCGTCGGCGTGAAGTCGGCGAACCACACCGCGGCCGGACGGTCGGCGATCCGCGACGCGATGACCGGTGTGCGCGGGTCGCCCGGATGGGCGCGGACCCAGTCGAGCGCCTGGGAGTCGGGGTGGCGGTACAGGCGCGTGGCGGGCGGGACGGTCGCGCGCTTCTTCGCCGTCCCGGTCGCCGACGGAGCGGGGCTCGCCGTGCGCGTCGCGAAGACGGAGGGCGACGCCTCGGCCGCCGACGGGGACGGCACCACCGGAAGCCGCTCCAGGCGGGGCGAACGGGTCGCCTCCGGCCTCGCCTCGTCACCGGCCCGGCCCTGGTCGAGCGCGCTCAGCACACCGGCCACGGTGCCCACGGCGACGACCACCGCGGCCGCCGCGACCAGGGCGGCGCGTCCGCGCCCGGCCCTGCGTGCGGCCCGTCGCCGCGCACGTCGGCCTCCCACCGCGCTGCTCCCCTCCCCCGGCGGGTCCGTTCCCCCGATCCGGGGAAGCGCCGGGCCCGCCTGCACTCGGGTCAGCCTAGGACTGGGACGCTTCCCCCATGGCGCAATGGGAACAGATCACCACATCCGTAGACGCGGTCGTCTCCCGTCTGCGCGCCCTCGACGCGAGCCTGCCGGCGAGGGACGGCGTCGCGGTCTTCAACCGCGTCTACCTCGCCGTCACCGAGGCCGTCGACCGGCGCATCGACACCGGCCGGTTCGCCGACGCGCAGGCCGCGACCACGCTGGACGTGCGGTTCGCGGAGCGCTATCTGGCCGCCGTCGACGCGGTGGACGACGGGCGCCGGCCACCGGCCTGCTGGCGGCCCCTGTTCCAGCTCCGCCGCCATCCCGGCGTACGTCCGCTGCAGTTCGCGCTCGCGGGCATCAACGCGCACATCGGCCACGACCTGGCGCTCGCCGTGGTGGACAGCTGCCGTACGCTCCGCTGCGAACCGGCCGACCTGGAGGACGAGTTCGACCGCGTGGGCGATCTCCTCGTCTCGCTGGAGGAGCGCATCCGCGAAGATCTGATGCCCGGCCCCGACCTCCTCCAGATCGCCGACCCGCTCACGCATCTGCTGGGCGCCTGGAGCCTGGAGCGCGCCCGGGACGCCACCTGGTCGGCGGCGCGGGCCCTGTGGGCGCTTCGTGAACTGCCCGACGTGGCGGAGGAGTTCACCGAACGCCTGGACGCGGCCGTGGGATTCGCCGGCCGCATGCTGCTCACACCGCTGCCCTGACGCACGGTGTACGTTCGACGCCGGTGCCCCTTCTGCACAGGAGCACAGGCATGGCGTCGTGGAGGACCTGGCCGGCTACGCCGCGGCCGGCCCGGACGAGATCGTCGTCGACCTCCAGAGCACCCAGGGCGACGCGCAGGAACTCAAGGACGTCGCCGCCGAGGTCCACGAGAAGGCACGCGCCGCCGGTATCTAGCCTTCGGGGACCAGATCGTCTGGGGCATGGGGCAGCCCCCGGGGGTGTCAGACACTCCCTAGTCCTCGGGCAGCTCGACCGGTGCGATCTCGTCGTACAGGTCGCCGGGGCCCGGGTTGGTCGCGTCGGTCCCGCCACCGAGGTGGTGCATGACGCCCCACACCGCGTTCAGCGCGGTCTGGATCGCGCCCTCGGCCCAGCCGGCCGTCCAGGAGATGTCGTCGCCGGCGAGGAAGATGCCCCGCTTGTCCTCGGGCAGCCGGTCCTGCATGAAGTGGGTGAACAGGCGCCGCTGGTAGCGGTAGTGGCCGGGCAGGTTGGCCTTGAACGCGCCCATGAAGTACGGCTCGTTCTCCCACGACACGGTGATCGGGCTGCCGATGATGTGCTTCCTGATGTCGACCTTCGGGTAGATCTCGCCGAGCGACTTCAGCATGACCTCCATCCGCTCGTTCGCGGACAGCGGCAGCCACTTCAGGCTGTCGTCGCACCAGGTGTAGGAGAGGCAGATGACGGCCGGCCTGCCGGGGCCGTCGTCCAGGAGGTAGGTGCCGCGCGTCATGCGGTCGGTGAGCGTCATCGACATGACGTCCCGGCCGGTCTCCTCGTCCTTGTCCAGCCAGAAGGGCCGGTCCACCGGCACGAACAGCTTGGAGCTCTCCATGTAGTGGGTGCGCTCGATGGCGGTCCAGTGGTCGATCGGGAAGAGCGAGTCGTCGCAGTCGATCTTCGACAGCAGCATCCAGGACTGGGCGGTGAAGACCGCCGCCGGGTAGGTGCGGATGTCGCCGCCCGCGTCGGTCACGGTGATCCGGTTGCCGGCGGTGCGGGTGA
This sequence comes from Streptomyces sp. NPDC101225, assembly GCF_044767585.1. Lineage (NCBI taxonomy): Bacteria > Bacillati > Actinomycetota > Actinomycetes > Kitasatosporales > Streptomycetaceae > Streptomyces > Streptomyces sp. NPDC101225. The sequence goes on along the minus strand of NZ_JBIWOE010000031.1, from coordinate 64,959 downwards.
GGCGGGTGACGGCCGGGCGCGGGGCGCCGCCGTCGTGCAGCGCCGCCAGCGAGGTGCCGTACGCCCAGTGCACGATCTTCTCCGGCTCGCGCTCCCAGAGCCGCAGCGGCAGCTGCTGGGAGCCGCCGACGATGCCGCGGTGGTGGTCGTCGGCCTCGGTGTAGACGACCCGCAGGATCTCCAGGATGGAGTTGGGGAAGTCGGTGTCCCAGCCGCCGGTGCCGAAGCCCACCTGGCCGAAGATCTCACGGTGCCGGAAGGACCTGAAGGCCTCGGAGTCGCAGAGGAAGCCGTAGAAGGTCTGGTTGTCGAGCTTCTCGACGAGCTTCGCCCAGATCTCCCGGATGCGCGGCACGTCCCGCTCGCGCAGGGCGCGGTTCATGTCGGAGAAGTCGGCGCCCTCTTCGAGGCAGCGGTTCCAGGCGTCGGCGACGTCGCGGTAGACCTGCGGCAGGTCGTCGATCGTCTCGGCGTAGTGCGACCGGCCCTTGAGGTCGACGACCGTCGAAGGCGTGGCCTCCGCGAGGGGGTTGGGGAACGGCCGGGTCTCCAGCCCCACCAGGTCGATGTAGTGCTGGAGCGCCGTGGAGGACGGCGGGAAGCGCATGGCGCCCATCTCCGCGGTCAGGCCCTCGGTGCCGGTGCCCTCGAAGCCCACCGTCCGCAGCCTTCCGCCGATCCGGTCGGCCTCGTACACGACGGGCTTGAGGCCCATCTTCATCAGCTCGTACGCGGCCACGATGCCGGAGAGGCCGCCGCCGACGACCGCGACCTCGGTGCCGTGCCCGGTGGCCGGGATCTGGCCGAGGCCCGCCGGGTGGGCGAGGAAGTCGTCGTACGCGTACGGGAAGTCCGGGCCGAACATGGTGATCGGCGGCAGCTGCGGCGCGTCCGCATGCTCGACGGCGTTGGGCACGGTGGACGTCATGGGGTACGGACTCCTTGCGGGGACGAACTCGGGTGAGGCTCAGGGGGGTCAGACGAGGGACCCGTACAGGCCGGGCCGGCGGTCCCGGAGGTACGGGTTCGCCTCGCGGGAGGCGGCGAGGAAGGCGGGGTCGGCGTCGGCGAGGACGAGATCCTCGCCCCGTCCGGCGCGGGTGCGCGCGATCCCGTCGGGACCGGCCAGCGTGGAGAGGCCGACGAAGTCGAACTCCCCTTCCCGGCCGACCCGGTTGACGTAGGCGACGTACATCTGGTTCTCGAAGGCGCGCACCGGGATCATCGACTCGGCGACGAACTGGAAGGGGTGCATCTGCGCCGTCGGCACGAGCAGCAGGTCGGTGCCGGCCAGGGCGTGGGCGCGGACGTTCTCCGGGAACTCCACGTCGTAGCAGATCATGAGGCCGACGGTCAGGCCGCCCAGCTCGGCCTGGACGACCGGCTGCCCGCCCGGCGTGAAGTGGTCGCGCTCGAAGCGGCCGAAGAGGTGGGTCTTGCGGTAGTGGGCGAGGCGGTCGCCGGCGGCGGAGATCAGCTGGGCGGAGTTGAACACCGCGCCGCCGTCGCGCTCCGGGTAGCCGTAGGCGATCGCGAGGCCGTGCCGGGCGGCGATGCCGGCGATCGCGTCCGCGGAGTCGCCGTCGGCGGGCTCGGCGAGGCGGCCGATGCCGTCGCCGATCGCGTACCCGGTCAGGAACATCTCCGGCGCGGCCAGCAGCGCGGCCCCCGCGGCTGCGGCACGGCCGGCGGCGGCGTCGAGGACCTTGAGGTTCTCGGCGACGGAGCCGGGGCGGCCGGAGCTCTGGAGCAGGGCGGTACGCATGCGTGTTCCTCACCGGTACGGGTGCGTGTGGGGGGCACCTAGACGGTACGGTCGCGCGCCCGGCACCGGCAAGAAGGAGCCGTTGCGCGCCGGTGAGCGGTTCGTTGCGTCCGCACCGGGCCCGGCGGCGATTCGTTGCGCGCCCGCGGGCACGGCTCCGCCCGTCCCGGCGGCGCGGCGCGCGGGAGGGGCCGGCACCGGAACGGCGGTGACCATCCGGCCCACCCGCGGAGCACCGGCGGCTTCGCGGTGGTGCCCCGGAAGCCGGACGTCTCGGCGCGGCCGGGTCAGAGCGCGCGCAGCCGCTCGACGATCTCCCGCAGCAGCTCGGGATCGGCCGCGGGCCCGGCCGGTGCCGTCGGCGGTGCGTCGATGCGGACGAGGCCGGTCCCGGCCAGGTCGCCGAGCAGGACGCGGACGACGGTCAGGGGCAGGTCGGCGTCGGCGGCGAGCTCGACGACCGGCCGGGGACCGCGGCGCAGCAGGGCGAGCAGCCGGGCGCCCGCGTGGTCGGTCACGGACGGCGCACCGTCGTCGCGCAGGGCCGTGACCTGCGACATCAGGTCGATACGGGGGCCGTCGGAGGGCCGGGTGCGGCCTCGGGTGACGGTGTAGGGCCGCACCATCGCCCCGGTCTCGTCCTCGTACCAGTGCTCGTCGCTCACGGCAGGGTCGCCCGCGCCGGGACGTCCCCCGTCCCTTCGGTGCCGTGGCCCTCCTCGGCCAGCACCGTCTCCGGCAGCGAGACCACCGCCGTCGTCCCGCCGTACGGCGACGGGCCCAGCTCGACCTCGATGCCGTGCCGTGCGGCGAGACGGCCGACGACGTACAGGCCGAGGCGTTCGTGCCGGGTCGGGTCGAAGTCGTCGGGGGCGCTGATCGTCCGCTGCGCCTGAGCCAGGTGCCCGGCGTCGAGGCCGAGCCCCCGGTCGTCGATCCGCAGCACGAACGCGCCGCCCGTCCGGTCGGTGCGCAGGGTCACCCGGGTGTCCGGCGGCGAGAACACCGTGGCGTTCTCGACGAGTTCGGCGATGAGGTGGACCACGTCGGCGACGGCGTCCGCCGCCACGCCCACGTGCGCCATCGGCGGCACCTCGACCCGGGCGTAGGCCTCGATCTCGCCGACCGCGGAGGCCACGACGTCGGTGACGGGCACCGGGCGCCGCCATCTGCGGCCGGGTGCCGCGCCGGAGAGGACGATCAGGTTCTCGGCGTGCCGCCGCATCCGCGTGGTGAGGTGGTCGATGCGGAAGAGCTGCTCCAGGACGTCCGGGTCGCCGGTGCGCCGCTCCAGGGTGTCGACGAGCTTGAGCTGCCGGTGCACCAGCGACTGGTTGCGGCGGGCGATGTTGAGCAGCACCGCGGACAGGCCCCGGCGCAGGGCCGCCTGCCGCACGGCCGCCTCGACGGCCGCGAGCCGGGCGGCGTTGAAGGAGCGCCCCACGGCGCCGATCTCGTCGGTGACCGCCTCCCCGTCCGCCAGCGGCGGCGCCTCGGCGGCCGCGTCCACGTCCTCGCCCGCGCTCAACCGCGCCATGACGTCGGGCAGCTGGCGCGTGGTGAGCAGGTCGGCGGCGTCGCGCAGCCGCTCCAGCCAGCGCGAGATCCGGCGCGCTCCGCGCACCGCGAGCCACCACGACAGGGCCACGCCCGCGAGCCCCGCCGCACCCGCGACGACGGCCTTGGTCAGCTCCCGGTGGGCGAACTGCCGTCCGCGTGCCGCGGCGTTCCCGGCGGACCGGGTGCACAGCTGCATGTAGCGCTTGACCGCCCGGTCGGTGGTGGAGCGCCAGGAGTCGGCTGCGACGGCGTGGCCCGCCCCCGCCGCTCCCGCCCTGAGCAGTGCGTCCTCGCCGCTCACCAGTGCGCGGTACAGCTGCCCGCGCTGGAAGTCCTCGAACAGCGCACGGGAGTCGCCCGGCAGGTCGGGCACGTACGTCCGCTCGAAGACCCGCCGGTCCTCGACCGTCGCCGTGAGGGTGTCGTACTGCCGGTCGGTCAGCGTCCCGGCGGCCCGCGCCCCGGCGACCAGCGCGTCCTCCCGGGACACGAACTCCCGCACCCGCACCAGCTCGACGACGACCTGCGCCTCCCGCGCCAGCTGTCCGGCCTGCAGTGCGGTGAGCGTCGACTGCACGTCGAAGCCGGGCTCCACCAGGGCGCTGTACTCGCCGACCGCCCGGTCCCAGGAGATGTCCCGGGACAGCACCCGTTCCCGCAGGCCCTCCAGCCTTCCGGTGGCCGCGACCATGGCGTCCAGGGCCTGCCGCTGCCGCGCGGTGAGCAGGTCCCGGTCACCGTTCCCGACGGCGTCACGCATGGCGTTCACGGCCCGGTCCGTGCGGCGCTGCTGCTCCATCAGGCCCACGACGGGGGGCGAGCGCCGGTCGGTGCCCAGGTAGGCGGCCGACAGGCGCCGTTCGATCTGGATCTGCCCGACGGCGGTGTCCACGGGCGTGCCGAACTCCTCGTAGACCCCCTGCACCCGGACGAGCGCGCGCAGTTCGCCGGTGACGGACACCATGGCGAAGCCCCACAGCACCAGCAGGGCGAGCACCGGGGCGAGCACCAGGGCCACGATCCGGGAGCGGATCGTCCTCGGACGGCCGATGAGCCGGCGCATGCGCTCCCCCTGGAGTGTTACCCGCCAGTGTTACCCGTCGGTAGTGAACGGCGGACAACCTACGGGATGCCGCGCCGGAACCGCAATGGCCTCCGGAGCACCAGCAGCACCGCCGTCACGAGATAGGGCACCGCGAACACCGCGAAGGCCGTGCTGTGCGCGGATCTCGACGCGACGGCCGCGTACAGGCCGTACACCACGACGGTGGCGAGATCGCCGCCCAGGCCCGCCACCGAGGTCAGCGTGGCCCGGGCCGTGTCGTCCAGGCGCCGCTGGAGACGGACGTCGGCGAGCACGGTCGCCAGCTGGAAGCCGCCGAACGCCAGGGCCACGAGCCCGAGGGCGACGGGGGTCCGCGCGGCGGCGCCCGCGGCGAGCGCGAGCGCCGCACCGGTGAGCACCGCCGCGAGGCCCGCCGTGCCCAGCCGCGCGCACGGCCCGGCGAGCAGGCTCCCGGCGGTCGCTCCCGCCCAGATCAGCAGGAGCAGATACGGCACCGTCGCCTCGGCGACGCCGGTGTCCCGCACCAGCAGCGGGGTGTACTCGTCCAGGGCCTCCCACACGGCCCCGACCGCGGGCACCAGCAGGAGCGCGCCGCGCAGCGACCGGTCGCGGCGCACCGCGGCCAGTCCGTCCCGCAGGGTCGTGGCCCAGCCGTCGCCCTCGCCCCGTACCGCCGTCCGGTCCTCGGGGAACCGGGTGGCGGTCGCGGAGCCCGCCAGACAGGCCAGGACGCCCGCCGCGCCCACGGCCGGATAGCCGCCCCAGGCCAGCACGGGACCGGCGAGACCCATCGCCGCCATGACCGCGACCAGGCCCGTGGCCCGGGCCCGGCCCATGACGCGGGCGTAGCGGCCGGCCGCGCCGAGCCGTGCCAGCTCCTCGTAGACCAGGGCCTCCAGAGCACCGGAGCCGAGGGCTCCGCGCGCGCCCCACAGGAAGAAGCCGAGGGCGAAGGCCCAGTAGGACGGGGTGAGCACCCACAGGGCGAAGCCGACGGCGGTCAGCAGCGGACCCAGCCACAGCAGCAGACGCCGGGAGACGGTGTCGGCCCAGGCGCCGGAGGGCACTTCGAGCAGCACGCCGGTGAGCGACCAGACGGCGAACAGGGAGGAGATCTGCCACAGGGACAGACCGGTGTCGCTGAAGAGCAGGGCGTACACCGGGTAGAGCAGGACGAAGTCGTCGAGGAACGCGTAGCCGTACAGCGCGGCCGTGAGCCGGCGGACGCCGGCGGTGGCGGGCACGCGCGCAGGTGAGAGTGTCATGAGGCCTTCCCGCAGGGACGGATCGGACGCCGGAGGTACGGCGTGCGAGGCGGCCCTCGGGAGGCACGGCTGGTGGATCAATGTCGCCAGGTCATGACACCGATGGTAGGCGGACGGGGCGCGGGCGGCCGGTGTATTACGGCCGGCCGGGCCCTCAGGTCGGCGAACCCGACGAGAAGCGGCGCAGCAGCGGCGACAGCACCAGCACGGACTTGGTGCGTTCGACGAACGGCTCCCCCGCGATGCGCTCCAGGACCCGCTCGAAGTGCCGCATGTCGGAGGCGAAGACCTGGACGACGGCGTCCGCGTCGCCGGTGACCGTGGAGGCGGCCACGACCTCCTGGTAGCGCTCCAGGCCCCGCCGGATGGTGTCCGGCGAGGTGTTGTGCCGGCAGTAGATCTCGACGAACCCCTCGGTCTCCCAGCCGAGGGCACCCGGGTCCACCCGCACGGTGAAGCCGGTGATGGCCCCGGTGGCGCGCAGCCGGTCCACCCGCCGCTTGACGGCGGGGGCGGACAGGCCCACGAGCTGCCCGATGTCCGCGAAGGAGCGGCGGGCGTCCTCGGCGAGGGCGTGCACGATGCGTTCGTCGAGATCGTTCAGCACTGCTGGTGGTTCACTTCTCTTCGGGCGCGAGGGCTTCTCGCGTGGCGAGACGGGAGCGGCGGTGGCCGTATCCGAAGTACACCACGAGCCCGACCGCCATCCAGACCCCGAAGACCACCCAGGTGACGGCGGACAGACTGCCCATCATCCAGACGCAGAAGGCGAATCCCACGGCCGGCAGGAGGGGCGACAGCGGGACGCGGAAGGTGCGGTTCATGGTCGGGCGGGTGCGGCGCAGCACCACCACGGCGACGTTGACCAGCGCGAAGGCGAAGAGGGTGCCGATGCTGGTGGCGTCGGCGAGCTGGCCGAGCGGGATCGCGGCGGCGAGGACACCGCAGAACAGCGAGACGATGACCGTGTTGGCGCGCGGCGCTCCGGTCTTCGGGTGGACCTTCGCGAACACCTTGGGCACGAGCCCGTCCCGGGACATCGCGAACAGGATGCGGGTCTGGCCGTAGAGCACGGTCAGCACGACGCTCGCGATGGCGACGACCGCGCAGGCGGCGAGCAGTGTGCCCCAGAAGCTCTGGCCGGTGACCTCGCGCATGATCTGGGCGAGCGCGGCCTCGGAGTCGCCGAAGCGCCGCCAGGGCTTGGCGCCGACGGCGACCGCGGCGACCAGGACGTACAGCGCCGTCACGACGACCAGCGACAGCATGATCGCGCGGGGCAGGTCGCGCTGCGCGTTCTTCGCCTCCTCACCGGCGGTGGAGGCGGCGTCGAAGCCGATGTACGAGAAGAACAGCGTGGCGCCCGCCGCGCTGACCCCCGCCATGCCGAGCGGCATGAAGTGGGCGTAGTTGCCGGAGCGGAAGCCCTGGACGCCGATGGCGCAGAACAGCACCAGCGCGGCGATCTTCACACAGACCATGATCGTGTTGGCCCGGGCGGACTCCCGGGCACCGCCCAGCAGGAACGCCATGGCCAGCAGGACCACGATCAGCGCGGGCAGGTTGAAGACGCCGCCGTCACCGGGCGGCGCGGACAGGGCGTCCGGGATCGTGACGCCGATCGTTCCGTCGAGCAGTTCGTTCAGGTACTCGCCCCAGCCCACGGCCACGGCGGCCACCGACACGCCGTACTCGAGGATCAGGCACCAGCCGCAGATCCAGGCGATCAGCTCGCCCAGCGTTGCGTACGCATACGAGTAGGAGGACCCGGCGACGGGGATCGTGCCGGCCAGTTCGGCATAGGACAGCGCGGAGAAGAGCGCCGTCAGGCCGGCTATGACGAAGGAGAGGGTCACGGCCGGGCCGGCCTTCGGGACGGCCTCGCCGAGGACCACGAAGATGCCGGTGCCGAGGGTGGCACCGATGCTGATCATGGTGAGCTGCCACAGCCCGAGGGAGCGACGCAGGGTCCCTCCCTCACCCTGCCCGCCCTCCGCGACCAGGCGCTCCACCGGCTTGCGGCGCATGAGGCGCGTGGCCACCCCCGGGGACGGTGGGGCGTCGGTGGTGCGATCGTGCGGGGGTGCGCCTTGGTCGAGCACGCGTCGACTCCTTCGTCACTGCGGTCAGGGCTGCGGGGACCGGCGGCATCCCTGCGTGCGCAGGGACCCACCGAGCGGGGTCCCCGCCACGCCACGTACAGCGCATGACCCTACGGGGCCGCCCTTCACGGGCGTAATGCAGCAACCTTGCTCGTGCGCGCAAGATCGTTGCGTTCCTCGGAGACGGCTCGCCCATTCGTTGCACAGGGGCGGCCGGTCGCCTCACATCCAGCTGGCGTGCAGCGGCTTGCCCTCCGCGTAACCGGCGGCGCTCTGGATGCCGACGACGGCCCGCTCGGCGAACTCCGCGAGGGAGTTGGCACCCGCGTAGGTGCAGGAGGAGCGCACACCGGCGATGATCGAGTCGATCAGGTCCTCGACGCCGGGGCGGGAAGGGTCGAGGAACATGCGGGAGGTGGAGATGCCCTCCTCGAACAGCGCCTTGCGGGCGCGGTCGTAGGACGACTCCTCGGACGTGCGGTTGCGGACCGCGCGCGCCGAGGCCATGCCGAACGACTCCTTGTAGAGGCGGCCGTCGGCGTCCTGCTGAAGGTCGCCCGGGGACTCGTAGGTGCCGGCGAACCAGGAACCGATCATCACGTTGGAGGCGCCGGCCGCCAGTGCCATGGCGACGTCACGCGGGTGGCGCACACCGCCGTCGGCCCACACGTGCTTGCCGTACTTCCTCGCCTCGGCGGCGCACTCCAGGACGGCGGAGAACTGCGGCCGGCCGACGCCGGTCATCATGCGGGTCGTGCACATGGCGCCGGGGCCGACCCCGACCTTGACGATGTCCGCGCCCGCCTCGATCAGGTCCCGCACGCCCTCCGCGGCGACGATGTTCCCGGCCACGATCGGGACGTCCGGGCCGAGCGCCCGCACCACCCTGATCGCGCTGATCATCGACTCCTGGTGGCCGTGCGCCGTGTCGATGACGAGCGTGTCCACGCCCGCGTCGAGCAGCTGCTTGGCCTTGCCCGCGACATCGCCGTTGATGCCCACGGCGGCGGCGACGCGCAGCCTGCCGCGCGCGTCGACGGCCGGGGTGTAGAGCGTGGCGCGCAGGGCGCCCTTGCGGGTGAGGATGCCGGCGAGGCGGCCGTCCTCGTTGACGGCGGGCGCATAGCGCCGGTTGGCCGTGTCGAGGCGGATGAAGGCCTCGCGCGGGTCGATGCCGGCGTCCAGCAGCAGCAGGTCCTTGGACATGACGACCTCGAGCTGCGTGAACCGGTCCACGCCGGTCAGGTCCCGGTCGGTGACGACACCGACGGGCCGGCCGTCCCCGTCGACGACCACACCGGCGTTGTGCGCGCGCTTGGGCAGCAGGGCCAGGGCGTCGGCGACGGTCTGGTGCGGGGTGAGGACGATCGGGGTGTCCAGCACGTGGTGGCGGCTCTTCACCCAGGAGACGACCTCGGTGACGACCTCGATCGGGATGTCCTGCGGGATGACCACGAGGCCGCCGCGCCGGGCCATCGTCTCGGCCATACGGCGGCCGGCGATGGCGGTCATGTTGGCGACGACCAGCGGGATGGTGGTGCCGGTGCCGTCCGGGGAGCTGAGGTCCACACCCTGCCGCGAGCCGACCGCACTGCGGCTCGGGACCATGAAGACGTCGTCGTACGTCAGGTCGTACGCGGGCTGGATGTCGTTGAGGAAACGCACGTGCTGCACATCCCAGTCGATCAGAGGTGGCCCCCGGACAGGTCAGCCAGGGGGAAGAGCACGTACTTCATTGTCCCATGTCGGCCGGAATGCGATGCCCGGGCGGATCGTCCAGGCAGGTCAGGGGGCCGCTAGGAGGATCCTCCAAGCGGGGGTCACGGCGAGGGCGGGGGTCCGGCCGGGCAGCCCCGGCGAAGACCTCCTGGGCGGTCTCCCACGCGCCGGGACGCGCCTTCGCGTACGGCCCCCGGTCCCGTACGACGGGCAGCGGCCCCCGCTCGACCGCGCCCTCGGGCCGGAGGGTGGTCGCCGAGGCGGTCGGCGAGGGCGTCCCCGCCCGGCCGGACCGGCCGGGCAGCCGCAGGGCACCGGCGCGGCGGTCCATCGGGCCCGTCCTGCCGGTGACCCCGTCGAGGTCGAGCGGGACGACGAGTTTCGTCACCGCGGCACCGCCCGAGCGCGGCGTGGTGGCCGCCGGTGCGGGAACCGTCCGCGGGACGCCGCCCCGCGCGGGCGCGGGGGACGCACCGCGCCACCGGGCCGGCGACGGCCCCGCGGCCGTCTCCCGCCCGACGCGATGTCAGGGACCGTCGGGGTCGGCCCGGTTGAGGGCCGGCCTGGGCGTCGGGCCCGCCACCATCAGGGCGTCCGCGGCCGCAGTGTCCGTCACCAGACTGGTGACGAGACCGGACCGCAGCACCGCGTCGATCGCGGTCGCCTTGCGCGCGCCGCCCGCGATCGCGACGACCTCGGGGATACGGCGCAGCTGGTCGGTCTTGACCGTGATGCAGCGCTCGCCCAGGTCCCGGCCGACCCGGCGGCCCTCGGCGTCGAACAGGTGCGCGGACATCTCGGCCGCGACCCCCAGGGAGGCGTAGTGCGCGCGTTCCTCGTCGCTCAGCATGTCGTGCACCGTCGAGATGCCCGGCTCCCAGGAGCCGATGGAGACACAGGCGACCGTGACCTTGTCGAAGTACTCGAAGGCCCGGGCGATCCCGGTCTGGTTGCGCAGCGCCGCCGCGGTGGCGGCGTCCGGCAGCAGCATCGGCGCGTAGATGGGGTGGGCGTCGCCGCCGGACACCTGGGCGGCGCGGCGGACCGCCTCGACCGAGCCGCGCTCGGCGGTCCCGGCGTCGTACACGCCGGTCAGCTGCACCACCGTGCAGGGCGGCAGCCGGTCGAGGGCCGCGGCCATGTGGATGGTGGAGCGGCCCCAGGCGAGGCCGAGCACGTCGCCCTCGCTCACCAGCTCGCCGAGCAGGTCGGCGGCCACCTCGCCGAGGTTCTCGGGGTCCGGCGTCTCCTCCGCCTCGGCCGGGGACTCGACCACGACCGCGTGCCGGAGGCCGTAGCGGGCACGCAGCGCGTCCGAGCGCTCCGCGTCCAGCTCCGCGGGGACGCGGATCTCGATGCGCACGAGATCCCGTTCGAGGGCCGTCTCCAGGACCCGGGCCACCTTGAAGCGGCTGACGCCGAACTCCTCCGCGATCTGGATCTTCGATTTGCCCTCGAGGTAGAAGCGGCGGGCCATGGCCGCCGCCTGCACCAGCTCAGCGGGTCCCATCCGCACTGCTGACCGGCCCGCCGTCATACCCGACACGGCGATCTCCTCACTGCTGTTCACGCACTGGATTCGCCGTTCATCCTTGCAGATTCGGCGTACTTGATCCGCCCTGATGGGCGCCGTTCATATAGCTGTTCACGTTCCTGTCGGTCAGTGGTCGCATGCCCAGGACGCCTTCGAGATCACGTTCTCCGCCCGGGTGCGCAGCGCGCGGACCGCCTCGGCCGCGTCGTCGGCCCCGTAGACCGCCGATCCCGCGACGAAGACGTCCGCGCCGGCCTCGGCGCAGCGGTCGATGGTGGAGGCCGAGACACCTCCGTCGACCTGGAGCCACAGCTCCAGGCCGTGCTTGCTGATCAACTCGCGGGTGCGCCGGATCTTCGGCAGCATGATGTCGAGGAACGCCTGCCCGCCGAAGCCCGGCTCCACCGTCATGATCAGCAGCATGTCGAGCTCGGGGAGCAGGTCCTCGTACGGCTCGATGGGCGTCGCGGGCCGGAGTCCCATGGACGCGCGGGCGCCCTTGGCCCGGATCTCCCGGGCGAGCCGCACGGGGGCGGTGGCCGCCTCGACGTGGAAGGTGACGGAGGAGGCCCCCGCTTCGACGTACTGGGGTGCCCACCGGTCGGGGGCCTCGATCATCAGATGGCAGTCCAGCGGGGTGTCCGTCGCACGGGCCAGGGACTCTACGACCGGCACGCCGAGCGTGAGGTTCGGGACGAAATGGTTGTCCATGACGTCGACGTGGAGCCAGTCGGCTCCCTCGACCGCCTTCGCCTCGTCCGCGAGGCGGGCGAAGTCGGCGGACAGGATGCTGGGGTTGATCTGCGCGGCCATGACCCAAGCCTGCCATGTCCGGGCACGTTTGTTCGCGCCGGTCCAGACCTAAGCCGTTCCAAGGATGTTGCCCACGGTCGGGGCGTGCCATGCTGGGCCGCCGAGCGGCGCCGCATTCGTCTACGGGGGTGGCCATGAGGCAGCTGCAGACCTGGAAGCGGAACGCCATCCGGTTCGTGTGCGGACGGCGCTCGAAGTGGCTGATCGTGGCCCTGTGGCTGGTGGTCCTGGTGATCGCCGCTCCGTTCGGGGCGAAGCTCGGCGACGCCCAGGACAACGACGCCCAGTCGTGGCTGCCGGGCTCCGCCGAGTCCACCCAGGTGCTGAGCACCTCCCAGCACTTCAGGCCCGAGCAGATCCCCGCCGTCGTCGTCTACGCACGCCCCGGCGGGCTCACCGTCCGGGACCGGGCGCAGATCGCCGAGGACGCCCGTCAGATCAAGGGCCTGGACGACCACGGCATCCGCGGCGCCGAGACCCGCGGTCCCGTCTACGACCGCCCGGTCGCCCCGCGCGCCGCCCAGATCTACGTGCCGATCACCATGGACGCACAGGGCTGGCAGCGCATCGCGCCCGCGGTCGACTCGATCCGCGACCAGGTGGGCAAGGGAGGCGGCGGGCTCGCCGTGCACATCACCGGGCCCGGCGGCACGTCCGCGGACTTCTCCAAGGCCTTCGAGGGCATCGACTCGACCCTGCTGTTCTCCGCGATGGCCGTCGTCGTCGTGATGCTGCTGCTGACGTTCCGCAGTCCGACGCTGCTGTTCGTGCCGCTCCTCGGGGTGGTGGCGGCCCTGTTCACGGCGCAGGCACTGATCTATCTGCTCGCCAGGCACGCCGGTCTGACGGTCAACGGGCAGAGCGCCGGCATCCTCACGGTGCTCGTCTTCGGCGCGGGCACGGACTACGCGCTGCTGCTCGTCGCCCGTTACCGGGAGGAACTGCGCCGCCACGAGGACCGCCACGAGGCGATGGAGCTCGCCATGAACCGCGCGGGTCCGGCGGTGCTGGCCTCCGGTCTGACGGTCGTGCTGAGCATGCTGGTGCTGCTGGTCGCCGAGATGAACTCCACGCGCGGCCTGGGCCCGGTGGCGGCCATCGGCGTGACGGTCGCCCTGCTGGCCATGCTCACCCTCTTCCCGGCCCTGCTGCTGATCTTCGGGCGCTGGATCTTCTGGCCGGCCGTCCCGCACCTCGGGTCCCCCGACCCCACCGAGCGGGGCGTCTGGGCCCGTATGGGCCGTCACATCGCGCGCCGCCCGCGCATGGTCTGGAGCATCACGGCCGGTGTGCTCGTCGTCCTGTCCCTGGGGCTGTTCCAGTTGCGCGCGGCGGGGATCGCCAACGCGGACGCCTTCACCAACACACCGGACTCGATCACCGGCCAGAAGGTGTCCGCGCGGTACTTCCCGGCGGGCACCGGCGATCCGCTGGTGATCGTCTCGAACAAGGCGCAGGCCGTACAGGTGGGCCGCGCGGTCGCCGCGGACCGCGGGGTGGTGCCGCAGAGCATCGGCGTACCGCCCGGCACGGCGCCCGAGCACGACGGCCAGGTGCTGTTCGAGGCGACCATGCGCGCCCCGTCGGACAGCGACGCGGCGAAGGTGACCGTGGAGCGGGTGCGCGACGCGGTGCACGCGGTCCCCGGCGCCGACGCCCAGGTCGGCGGGGGCACGGCCGCTCTGATCGACATGGAGAACGCCCAGACCCACGACAACTACCTGGTCATCCCGCTCGTCCTGGCCGTCGTCCTGCTGGTGCTCGGCGTCCTGCTGCGCGCGCTCGTGGCACCTCTGCTGCTCATCGGCACCGTGATGCTGTCGCTGGCCACCGCGCTGGGGCTGAGCGCACTGGCCTTCCGCCATGTCTTCGACTACGCGGGCGAGGACGTGGCCTTCCCGCTGTTCGTCTTCGTCTTCCTGGTGGCCCTGGGTATCGACTACAACATCTTCCTGACCACCCGCATCCGCGAGGAGGCCGTCCGCCAGGGCACCCGCCCCGGCGTGGTCACCGGCCTCGCCGCGACCGGCGCGGTGATCACCTCGGCCGGACTGGTACTGGCCGGCACGTTCGCCGCCCTGGGCACCCTGCCGATGGTGGGCTTCGCGGAGATCGGCTTCGCGGTGGCGCTGGGCGTCCTGCTGGACACCTTCGTCGTCCGGTCGGTGCTGGTCACCTCCCTCTTCCTGGACGTGGGCAGGAAGGTGTGGTGGCCGCACCACCTGTCCCGGCAGGACGGCCCGGCCGCCGCCGTGCCGCCCGCCCAGGACCGGGTCAGCCAGTCCTCCGAATGAGCGCGAGGTACATGGCGTCGGTCCCGTGCAGATGCGGCCACAGCTGGACGTCGGGGCCCTCGCCGAGATCCGGTACGCCCGGCAGCAGCGGGCGCGCGTCGAGGAGTTCGGCGTCGGGGTGCTGCTTGAGCAGGTCCTCGACGACCGCCCTGGTCTCGGCGAGGTGCGGCGAGCAGGTGGCGTAGCCGACGACACCGCCCACCCGTACGGCGTCCAGGGCGCTGCGCAGCAGGGCGCGCTGCAGCGGCGCGAAGCCCTCCAGATCCTCGGGACGGCGCCGCCAGCGGGCCTCGGGACGTCTGCGCAGGGCGCCGAGCCCGGTGCAGGGCACGTCCATCAGCACGCGGTCGAAGGAGCCGGGCTGCCACGGCGGCCGTGTCCCGTCGGCGGCGACGACCTGGTAGGGCCCGGGGTTGCCCGCCAGCGCCCTGGCGACCAGGCCCGCCCGGTGCGGCTGCTTCTCGGCGGCGAGCAGGACGGCACCGCGCCCGGCGGCGAGCGCGGCCAGCAGCGCGGCCTTGCCGCCGGGCCCGGCGCACCCGTCGAGCCACCGCTCGTCGCGCCCCTCGACGGGCGCGGCGGCCAGCGCGAGGGCCACCAGCTGGCTGCCCTCGTCCTGCACGCCGGCCCGGCCGTCCCGCACCGCCTCGATCGCCCCGGGCTCGCCGCCCTCGGTCAGCCGCACCGCGTACGGCGACCAGCGGCCCGGCACGGCGGCTTCCTCCGCGAGCAGTTCCCCGGTCGTGGCCCGCCCGGGCCGCGCGACGAGGGTGACCTCGGGCCGTTCGTTGTCCGCGGCCAGCAGTTCCTCGATGCCGGCCCGGCCCCCGCCGAGGGAGTCCCACAACGCGGAGACGACCCAGCGCGGGTGCGAGTGCACGACGGCGAGATGGTCCTCGGGGTCCTCGTCGTAGGGCGGCGCCACGCGCGCGATCCAGGTGTCGAGATCGGCCTGCGCGACCTTGCGCAGCACGGCGTTGACGAACTTCGCCCGCCCGTCGCCGAGCACGACCCGGGCGAGCTCGACGCTGGCGGACACGGCGGCATGGGTGGGGATGCGCGTCCCGAGCAGCTGGTGGGTCCCGAGGCTCAGCACGTCCAGGACCGGCGGGTCGACCTCGCGCAGCGGACGGTCCACACAGGCGGCGATGACCGCGTCGTACGTCCCCTGCCGCCGCAGCGTCCCGTAGACCAGCTCGGTGGCGAGCGCCGCGTCCCGCGCGTCGAAGTCGCCCTTCTCCCGGGCCTTGCGCAGCAGCGGCGGCAGCACGAGGTTGGCGTAGGCGTCCCGCTCGTCCACGGCCCTCAGCGCGTCGAAGGCGAGGATGCGGACGGGGTCTTTCTTCGGCCGCCGGTAGGGCTTGCCGGGCCTGCGGGGCCCACGGGAGGTGTCGCTCACGAAAAAGGTGCTCCGGATGTCTGGGGGAGGTACGCACCCAGCCTACGTCGGGCCCGCACCGCCGCCGCCCGGAGCCTCGCCCCGTGCCGGGCTCAGCCGCCGAGGGTCTCCTCGTCGCCGATGCGCACGCCGCGCGCCCAGTCCGCCGCCCGCATCGGCTTCTTGCCCTGGGCCTGCACCCACAGCAGCTCGACGGCGTACGAACCGGTGCCGGCGTGCACGCTGTTCTTGCCGACGGACAGCTGCGCCGGTGCGAGGTCGGTGCGGTCCGGCACCGACCTGACCTGGACGAGCTTCAGACGCTCGCCGCGGAAGGTGGTCCAGGCGCCGGGCGCCGGCGTGCAGCCGCGCACCACCCGGTCGACCCTGAGCGCGGGGGCGGACCAGTCGACCGCGGCGTCCTCGACGGTGATCTTCGGCGCCAGGCTGATGCCCTCGGCGGGCTGGGGCACCGCCTTCAGCGTCCCGTCCTCGATGCCGTCCATGGTGGCGGCGAGCAGCCCCGCGCCCGCGAAGGCGAGGCGGGTGAGCAGGTCGCCGCTGGTGTCGGTGGGCCGGATCGACTCGGTGACGGTGCCGTAGACGGGCCCGGAGTCGAGCCCCTCCTCGATGAGGAAGGTGGAGGCGCCCGTCATCTCGTCCCCGGCCATGATCGCGGCCTGTACGGGCGCGGCCCCGCGCCAGGCGGGCAGCAGCGAGAAGTGCAGGTTGACCCAGCCGTGGGCGGGGATGTCGAGGGCGACGCGGGGCAGCAGGGCGCCGTAGGCGACGACGGGGCAGCAGTCGGGGGCGATCTCCCGCAGCCGCTCCAGGAAGGCGGGGTCCCGCGGCTTGGGGGGCCTCAGCACCTCGATGCCGGCCTCCTGGGCCCGCTGCGCCACGGGCGACGCGATCAGCCTGCGGCCCCGGCCGGCCGGGGCGTCGGGCCGCGTGACGACGGCGGCGACCTCGTGCCGCTCGGAGGCGATGAGAGCGTCCAGGGCGGGAACGGCGACCTCGGGGGTACCGGCGAAGACGAGCTTCATGGGTGGGCGGGGCCTCTCGGGCGGGGGCTGGTGCGGCGACCTACAAGTCTATGGCCCCGGCCCCGGAGCGCCGCGTCCACGGGCGCGTACGGGACGGGTCGCGCCGAGGCCCGCGGCGCGCAGCCACCCCTGGGGGCGTATGCATATGCCCCTACGCCCCCTGAGCGTGACCCTCGGAGCAAAAACACGTTGGTCAAGTGAGAGTTGACCACATCGGGCCGCGACCGCGCGGCCCGGATCCGTTTTCAACGCCGGTTCGAGAGGCTTGTTCATGGCCGACCACGCAACCCACGACGCCCAGGCTCGGGCCAGCCTGCACTTGCTGGTGCGGGACATCGAGCGGGTCCGCCGGCAGGTGGACGCACTGCGCACCCTCACCGCCCAGTTGGGCAACGTCTACCGCCCGCGTCGCTCCGGTCCCTCCACGGGCTTCGTCGTCTACGGACGCGCCCCCGCCCCGACGGTGCGCCTCGCCCAGGAGTTGCGGGACAGCGTCGAGACCCTGGTCACCGCCGCGGTCGACTTCGACCGCTCCCTCGGCTTCTCGTGGGACGCGGTGGGTTCCGCGCTCGGGGTCACCAAGCAGGCCGTGCACCGCCGGTACGGCGCCCGTCGCGCCGCGACCCAGGCGGCCGCCGAGACCGAGCGGACGGCCGAGCCGGCGGCACCCCGCCCGGTGGGCGTCAACAGCGGCGTGCAGGCCATGCCCACGGTCCCGGCCGCCCGCTCCATGCCGACCCAGCCGACGGCCGGCAGTCCGTCCCTCCGCGACGAGGCCAGGCCGACGGCCTTCCCCGGCCCGCGCAACGGCTGAGCCGCTTCCCGCTTCCCCTCCTGCCCTCCCGGCGAGCACCGGGAGGGCAGACGCATGCGGGGGCGTGCCCGCGGCACAGACGGGTTCACGCGGGGCGGCCCGGCCGGCTCATCCGATGTCCGGCGGATCGATCCGCACCCGCACCGCCGCCTCCCCCGGCCCCCGTGCCATCCGTGCCGCCTGCGCGGCCTTGAGCGCCGCGGCCAGGGCGGCTCCGCGGCCCGGCGGTACGCGGACCAGGGCCCGCTCCCAGTGCTCGCCCGCGGGCGGCGCCCCCGGTCGGCGTGGTCCGCCCGCACGGGCGACCGGCAGCGGCACGGGGCCCAGCACCTCGGCCTCGCGCGGCAGTTCGGCCGTGCCGAGGAAGCCGGCGACCGCCTCCGCCGGCCCGGACACCGCCGCCATCCGCGACACCGGCGGGAAGCCGAGTTCGGCGCGCTCGGCCAGTTCCCGCACCGCGTGGCCGACGGGGTCCCACCGCACCAGCGCCTGCACCGGCCGCAGCGTCGGCTCGGCGAGCACGACCACGGTGCCGCCGGCGCCCTGCGGCCGCACGAGCGCGGCGGCCGCGATCCAGCGCCGCAGCGCGTCCTCACCGGCGCGCAGGTCGGGCCGTCCGAGCATGGCCCAGCCGTCCAGCAGCAGCGCCGCCGCGTATCCGCCCTCGGCGACCGGCTCGGCGCCCGGCGTGCTCACCACCAGCGCGGGCGTGCCCGGCACGGTGTCCAGCACCTGCTCGCGTCCGGAGGTGCGCACCGGCACGGCGGGAAACGCCCGCCCGAGCTCCTCCGCGGTCCGCCGCGCGCCCACGACCTGGGCCCGCAGCCGGAAGCCGCCGCACTCCGGGCAGTGCCAACCGTTCTCCTCCCGCCCGCACCATCCGCACCGCAGCGCGGCACCCGACTCCTGTCCCTCCAGCGGGCCCGAGCAGTGCCGGCACCGTGCGGGCTCCCGGCAGTCGGCGCACGCCATCCGGGGGACGTAGCCCCGCCGCGGCACCTGCACCAGCACCGGCCCGTGCCGCAGGCCCTCCCTGACGGTCTGCCAGGCGAGGGTGGGCAGCCGGGCGGCCCGCGCCGCCTCGTCCCGTGCGAGATCCGTGTCCCCGACCGTCCGTACCAGGGGAGCGGCCCGCCGCACCTGTTCGCGCGCGGCGACGAGCGGCCGGGCCCAGCCGCTCTCGACGAGCTGTGCGGCCTCCACCGTGCAGCTCCAGCCGCCCAGCAGGAACCCGCACCGGTCGAGAGCGGCCCGCAGCAGCAGCACCTCCCGGGCATGCGGCTGCGGCGCGTGCTGCTCGCTGTGGCTGTCGTCCCCGTCGTCCCAGACGGCGACGAGGCCGAGGTCCCGCACCGGCGCGAACATCGCGGCGCGGGTGCCGATGACGGCCCGTACCGACCCTCTCCGCACCGCGAGCCACTCGCGGTACCGCTTCTCGGGCCCGGCGTCGGCGGTGAGCACGGCATGCCGGCCCTTCCCCAGCAGCGCCGTCAGCGCGGCGTCGACCCGGGCCACCGCCCGTCCGTCGGGCAGCACGGCGAGCGCCCCGCGCCCCGAGGCCAGGGTCGCGGCCACGGCACGCGCCAGCTCCTCGCTCCAGCCGGGCCCGGGCAGCGCGTTCCACACCGCGCGTGGCGCGCCCCCGGACGCCAGCGCCGTCAGGAACCCCGCGCCCCGCTCGTAGCGCTCCCAGGACCCCGTGTCCGGCTTCTCGGGCGGGGGCAGCGGCTGCGGGGACGGCCTTTGCTCGGCCCGGGCGCTGCGCGGCGGCACGGCCAGCTGGAGCACATCGGCGAGGCTCCCCGCGTAGCGGTCGGCGACGGCGCGGGCGAGCCCCAGCAACTCCTCGCTGAGCACCGGCTCGGGCGAGACGACCTGTGCCAGCGCGGCCAGCGGCCCGGAGTAGTCCGACGCCGCCAGCCGCTCGACGAGGAATCCGTCGATCAGCCCGCCGCCCTCGCGCCGTCCCTCCCGCACCCGGTGCCTCCCGGCCCCGAACCGCACCCGCACCCGCACCCCCGGCCGGGCGTCGGCGTCCAGTTCCTCGGGCACCGCGTAGTCGAAGTACCGGTCGAGATGGAGCACGCCCTTGTCGACCAGCACCCGCGCCACCGGCAGCTCCCTGGCCAGCGCGGCCCCCCGCCAGGTGCGCGGCTTGGCCCTGGGCACCTGCGCCTTGCGCACGCTGTCCCGGATGAGCGCGAGCTGCTCCGGGGGCGCCTCTTCGGCCCCGCCGTCCACCGACCCGTTCTCGCTGCTCACGCTTGCATTGTTCCAAACGGCACCGACATCGACGCGGCCCGAGGCCGGTCCGGCCGCGGATCGTGGACGCCGTCCGGGGCCTGTGCCGCAACGCGCCGAGGCCCGGCTCCCTCGGGGGAGCCGGGCCTCACGGACTTCGGGGAGCCTACAGCCCCACGGCCTTGCGCAGCGCGTCCACCCGGTCCGTGTTCTCCCAGGTGAACTCGGGGATCTCACGGCCGAAGTGGCCGTACGCCGCGGTCTGGGCGTAGATCGGGCGGAGCAGGTCGAGGTCGCGGATGATCGCGGCCGGGCGGAGGTCGAAGACCTCGTCGATGGCCTTCTCGATCTTCTCGGTGTCGACCTTCGCGGTACCGAAGGTCTCGACGAAGAGACCGACCGGCTCGGCCTTGCCGATCGCGTACGCGACCTGGACCTCGCAGCGGGAGGCCAGACCGGCGGCGACGACGTTCTTGGCCACCCAGCGCATCGCGTAGGCGGCGGAGCGGTCCACCTTGGACGGGTCCTTGCCGGAGAAGGCGCCGCCGCCGTGCCGGGCCATGCCGCCGTACGTGTCGATGATGATCTTGCGGCCGGTCAGGCCGGCGTCGCCCATCGGGCCGCCGATCTCGAAGCGGCCGGTGGGGTTGACCAGGAGGCGGTAGTTCTCCGTGTCCAGCTTGATGCCCTCGTCCAGGAGCGCCTTCAGCTCCGGCTCCACGACGAACTCGCGGATGTCGGGGGCGAGGAGGGACTCCAGGTCGATGTCGCTGGCGTGCTGCGAGGAGACCACCACGGTGTCGAGACGGACGGCCTTGTCGCCGTCGTACTCGATGGTGACCTGCGTCTTGCCGTCGGGGCGCAGGTAGGGGATGGTGCCGTTCTTGCGGACCTCCGACAGGCGCTTGGACAGTCGGTGCGCCAGGAAGATCGGCAGCGGCATGAGGGTGGGCGTCTCGTCGCTCGCGTAGCCGAACATCAGGCCCTGGTCGCCGGCGCCCTGGCGGTCCAGCTCGTCCTCGTCGCCCTCGACGCGGTTCTCGTACGCCGTGTCGACACCCTGGGCGATGTCCGGGGACTGCGCGCCGATGGACACCGAGACGCCGCAGGAGGCGCCGTCGAAGCCCTTCTTCGAGGAGTCGTAGCCGATCTCGAGGATCTTGCCGCGGACGAGGGTCGCGATGTCCGCGTAGGTCTTGGTGGTGACCTCACCGGCGACATGGACCAGGCCGGTGGTGATCAGCGTCTCGACGGCGACCCGGGAGGACGGGTCCTCCCGCAGAAGCGCGTCGAGAATGGTGTCGCTGATCTGGTCAGCGATCTTGTCGGGGTGACCCTCGGTCACAGACTCCGAAGTGAACAGGCGACGGGACACAACGCTCCCTGGGGTTGCAGCGGCTGCTGGCTGATCATGGGCGGACGGGCTCGGGGGCTGCGCCCGGCCTCGTCCGAGAACAGTTTATCGGTCGTGCTCGGCCATCGGCCTCCCTGTCTCGCCTCTCGGGAGGGCTGTGACCTGCGGCACGGGCATTCTGCCCAATCCTCTGCGGACTTGGCCAGAGCCGCCACACCCCTGTGGCGGAGGTTTGAGAGGTTCGAGAAGCGAATGAAACATTCAGCGCAGTCGCTCCGCCACCAGGTCCCAGACCGTTTCGGCCAGGTGCTCCTTGGGGCCGTGCGAGACCGGGGTCTCGGTGCCGTCGGCCCCCAGCACCACCGCCTCGTTCTCCTCCGAGCCGAAGGTCTTGCGCTCCCCCACCTCGTTCACCACGAGGAGGTCGCAGCCCTTGCGGCGCAGCTTCGCCCGGCCGTTGGCCAGGACGTCGTCGGTCTCGGCGGCGAAGCCGACGACCACCTGGCCCTGGCGGGCGCGCTCCGCGGAGATCTCCGCCAGGATGTCCGGATTCCGTACGAGGACGATGGGGTCCGGGTCCTTGTCGTCCTTCTTCTTGATCTTCCCGGCCGCGTACGCCGCGGGGCGGAAGTCGGCGACCGCGGCCGCCATCACGACGGCGTCGGCGTCCGCCGCCGCCTTCAGCACGGCCTCGCGCAGCTGCACGGCCGTGCCGACCTGGACGACGTCCACGCCGGCCGGATCGGGCAGGCCGGTGTTCGCGGCGACGAGCGTGACCCGGGCGCCGCGCGCGGCCGCGGTGCGGGCGAGGGCGTAGCCCTGCTTGCCGGAGGAGCGGTTGCCGAGGAAGCGCACCGGGTCGAGGGGCTCGCGCGTGCCGCCCGCGCTCACGACGACGTGCCGCCCCGTGAGATCCGGCTCGGCCGCCCCGCGGTCCAGCACGCGGCGGCAGACGGCGAAGATCTCCGCCGGGTCGGGCAGCCGGCCCTTGCCGGTGTCGACGCCGGTCAGACGGCCGACGGCGGGCTCGATGACGACGGCGCCGCGGCGGCGCAGCGTCGCCACGTTCTCCTGGGTGGCCGGGTGCTCCCACATCTCCGTGTGCATGGCGGGCGCGAAGACCACCGGGCAGCGGGCCGTCAGCAGGGTGTTGGTGAGCAGGTCGTCGGCGATGCCGTGGGCGGCCTTCGCGAGCACGTCCGCGGTCGCCGGGGCGACGACGACCAGGTCGGCGTGCTGCCCGATGCGCACGTGCGGGACCTCGTGCACGTCGTCCCAGACCTCGGTGGAGACGGGGGTGCCGGAGAGGGCGGACCAGGTCGCGGCGCCCACGAAGTGCAGGGCGGAGGCGGTGGGGACGACGCGCACGCCGTGTCCCGACTCCGTGAGCCTTCGCAGCAGTTCACAGGCCTTGTACGCGGCGATGCCGCCGCTGACCCCCAGCACGACCTTCGGCTTGTCCACCGGGCCTCCCCGCACTCGACATCCCTACGCCGCGGCTCCCGGCGTACGCCTCCATCACACACCACAGGCCCGACAGTCGCGCTGCCGGGCCTGTGGAAAAGCTAACCGCGATACGAACGTCCTACTGCGCCGGGCCCTCGATGGCCTCGGAGGTCAGCAGTCCGGCGTTGATCTCGCGCAGGGCGATCGAGAGCGGCTTCTCGTGCACGTGGGTGTCGACGAGCGGACCGACGTACTCGAGGAGGCCCTCGCCGAGCTGCGAGTAGTACGCGTTGATCTGGCGGGCACGCTTGGCCGCGTAGATCACGAGGCTGTACTTCGAGTCGGTGGCCTCGAGGAGCTCGTCGATCGGCGGGTTGATGATGCCCTCGGGCGCGGAGATGGAAGAGGACACGCTCTACCTTCCGATGGATGGGAAAGATTCAGTGCGGATGATCAAGCCTGAAACCATCAGGCACGATCACACAACGTCCATCAAGGCTAGCAGCTCGCGCGCCACGTCCTCGACGGAGGTGTTGACCAAGGTCATGTCGAACTCCGGCTCGGCCGCCAGCTCGATCTTCGCGGCGTCCAGCCGGCGCTCGATCACCGCGGGCGGCTCGGTGCCCCGCCCGGTGAGCCTGCGCACCAGCTCCTCCCAGGAGGGCGGAGCCAGGAACACCAGCCGGCCCTCGGGCATGGTCTCGCGGACCTGCCGGGCGCCCTGGAGGTCGATCTCCAGGAGGACCGGCACACCGGCCTCCAGGTGCTCCAGGACGGCCCCGCGCGGCGTGCCGTAGCGGTTGCCGGCGAACTCGGCCCACTCCAGCAGCTCGCCGTTGGCGATCAGCTTGTCCATCTCGTCGTCCGTGACGAAGAAGTAGTGGACACCGTGCTTCTCGCCCGGGCGGGGCGTGCGGGTCGTCGCCGACACCGAGAGCCAGACCTCGGGGTGTTCCTTGCGCATATGGGCGACGACCGTGCTCTTGCCGACCCCCGAGGGGCCGGAGAGCACGGTCAGCCGCGGACGTTCACTCATGCAGCGATTATTCCAGCAATCCCGGCATGCCCGGGACTCCGGTCCGGAGATCCCGGACTCAGGAGCCGGTGCTGCCGAACTCACGCTCCAGGGAGGCGATCTGGTTGGAACCGAGGCCGCGCACGCGGCGGCTCTCGGAGATGCCGAGTCGCTCCATGATCTGCTTGGCGCGGACCTTGCCCACGCCCGGCAGGGACTCGAGCAGCGCGGAGACCTTCATCTTGCCGATGACGTCGTTCTCCTGGCCCTGCTTGATGACCTCGTGCAGGGAGGCGCCGGAGTGCTTGAGTCGATTCTTGACCTCGGCCCGCTCCCGGCGAGCCGCGGCGGCCTTTTCGAGCGCGGCTGCGCGCTGTTCAGGGGTAAGGGGCGGAAGAGCCACGCCTACGTCACCTCGGATGTCGAACTGTCGGATACGGACCGGTGAGGAACCTAGTCGCCCCACACCTGGGGAGCCACGAGCAACACGCTTGCCCGTCGTCCCCCACTACCTAAAGGGTGTGGGGGTGCCCCCACCCGTCGGAGACTAGCGGGCAAGTCCGCCAGAGTCAGCGAGAACAGCGGAAAAGTCCTGGTCAGCCTCCATCAGGTCGGGCATTTAGGACATACTGCCCCGGATTTGAGGATGTATCCAGGCTCAAGAGGTTCCTAGAACACCCGTCCGGCCGCGCCGCACGGCACCGGCTCGACCGGCGCGAACGCCCGGGAGGGTGACCGCGGCGGCCGCCGGGGGCCGCCCCGAAGATCTCACACGGCCGCCACGGCGGCGCCGATCTCCTCCGCGAAGCGGGACGCGGCGGAGCGCAGCGCAGCGGTGTCGGGGCCGTGCCGCAGCACCCCCCGGCTGACGTTCGGCACGACGTTGTGCACCGCGGAACCGAAGACGGCCGGGAGATCCGCGGCGGTGGCACCCTGGGCACCGATGCCGGGCGCCAGGAGCGGCCCGTTGATGTCCAGGTCGTAGGAGGACAGGTCGCCCAGCGTGGCGCCGACGACCGCGCCGAAGGATCCCAGGGGCCGCTCCCCCTCGTTCTCCGCGGCGAGATGGGCCAGCATCGTCGCTGCGACGGTCCGCCCGTCCGAGCGCACGGCGTGCTGCACCTCGCCGCCCTCCGGGTTGGAGGTCAGCGCGAGCACGAACAGGCCCGTGCCGCTCTCCCGGGCCAGTGCGACGGCAGGGGAGAGCGAGCCGTAGCCGAGGTAGGGCGAGACGGTGAGCGCGTCCGAGAACAGCGGGGAGTCCTTGTGCAGGAACGTCTCGGCGTACGCGGCCATGGTCGAGCCGATGTCGCCGCGCTTGGCGTCCGTCACGACCAGCGCACCGGCCGCCCGGGCCTCCTCGACGGACTTCTCCAGAACGCGGATGCCGCGGGACCCGAAGCGCTCGAAGAACGCGCTCTGCGGCTTCAGGACGGCGACCCGGTCGGCCATGGCCTCCACGACCGTACGGCTGAACCGCTCCAGACCTGCGACGTCGTCGTTCAGGCCCCATTCGGCGAGCAGGGAGGCGTGCGGGTCGATGCCGACGCACAGCGGCCCGCGCTCGTCCATCGCGCGGCGCAGCCGGGCGCCGAAGGGTTCGCCGGACAGGCGCTGCGGCCCGGAGGGGCTCGTCGAGGGGCGGCGGTCGGGCGACGGGTGGGCGCTCATGCGGGCTTCCTTGTGTCGGCGCCGACCGCGTCGGCGAGGGTGGCGTACGGGCTGGTGCGCAGGCGGGCGGCGAGGCCCTTGTGGACGGCACGGCCCCAGAAGGGCCCCTCGTAGACGAAGGCGCTGTAGCCCTGGACGAGCGTGGCGCCGGCCAGGATGCGCTGCCAGGCGTCCTCGGCGTTGTCGACGCCGCCGACACCCACCAGGGTGATGCGGTCGCCCACGCGCGCGTACAGGCGGCGCAGCACCTCCAGGGAGCGGGCCTTGAGCGGCGCGCCGGACAGGCCGCCGACCTCCTCGACCAGCGAGGGTTCGGATCTCAGACCGAGGCCCTCGCGCGCGATGGTGGTGTTGGTGGCGATGATCCCGTCGAGGCCGAGCTCGACCGCGAGGTCGGCGACGGCGTCGACGTCCTCGTCCGCGAGGTCCGGCGCGATCTTGACCAGGAGGGGGACGCGGCGGGTGGTCACCGTGCGGTCGGCGGCCTCGCGGACGGCGCTCAGCAGCGGGCGCAGGGCCTCGGTGGCCTGGAGGTTGCGCAGCCCGGGGGTGTTGGGCGAGGAGACGTTCACCACCAGGTAGTCGGCGTACGGTGCCAGCCGCTCGGTCGACTTCACGTAGTCGGCGGCGGCCTCGTCCTCGGGGACGACCTTGGTCTTGCCGATGTTGACGCCCACGACGGTCCGGAAGACCGTCTGGCGGGAGGCCAGGCGGGCCGCCACGGCCAGCGAGCCCTCGTTGTTGAAGCCCATGCGGTTGATCAGCGCGCGGTCCTTCACGAGCCGGAACAGCCGCTTCTTGGGGTTGCCGGGCTGCGCCTCGCCGGTCACCGTGCCGATCTCGACGTGGTCGAAGCCCAGCATCGACATGCCGTCGACGGCGACCGCGTTCTTGTCGAAGCCGGCGGCGAGGCCGAACGGGCCGTGCATGCGCAGCCCGAACGCCTCGGTGCGCAGTTCCTCGAAGCGCGGCGCGAGCGCGGCGGCGACGAAGGTGCGCAGCACGGGGACGCGGACGGCGAGGCGGATCCAGCGGAAGGCGAGGTGGTGCGCCCGCTCGGGGTCCATCCGCCGGAAGACCAGTCGGAAGAAGAGCTTGTACATCTCGGATGTGTCCTCTGTGTCCTCATGCAGAGGGGGACACCGTTTCCGGTGTCCCCCTCTCCGGCTGCTAGTCGCGGGCCGCGGTCAGATGCTGCGCGTGTTCCTGGAGCGAACGGACGCCCACGTCGCCGTGGTTGAGTGCGTCGATGCCCTGGACGGCGGCGGCGAGCGCCTGGACCGTCGTCAGGCACGGGACCGACCGCGCCACGGCCGCCGTACGGATCTCGTAGCCGTCGAGACGGCCGCCGGTGCCGTACGGGGTGTTGACGATGAGGTCGACCTCGCCGTCGTGGATGAGCTGGACGATGGTCCGCTCGCCGCCCGGGCCCACGCCCTCGGAGAGCTTGCGCACGACCGTGGCGTTGATGCCGTTGCGCTTGAGGACCTCGGCGGTGCCCGAGGTGGCGAGCAGTTCGAAGCCGTGGGCGACGAGTTCGCGCGCCGGGAAGATCATCGAGCGCTTGTCGCGGTTGGCGACCGAGATGAACGCCCGGCCCTTGGTGGGCAGCGGACCGTACGCGCCCGCCTGCGACTTGGCGTACGCCGTGCCGAAGACGGAGTCGATGCCCATGACCTCACCGGTGGAGCGCATCTCCGGGCCGAGCACCGTGTCGACGCCGCGGCCCTGGATGTCGCGGAAGCGCGACCAGGGCATGACGGCCTCCTTGACGGAGATCGGCGCGTCGAGCGGCAGCTCGCCGCCGTCGCCGCTCGCCGGGAGCAGGCCCTCGGCGCGCAGCTGCGCGACGGTCGCGCCCAGCGAGATCCGGGCGGCGGCCTTCGCCAGCGGCACCGCGGTCGCCTTCGAGGTGAAGGGGACGGTGCGGGACGCGCGCGGGTTGGCCTCCAGGACGTAGAGGATGTCGCCCGCCATCGCGAACTGGATGTTGATCAGGCCGCGGACGCCGACGCCCTTGGCGATGGCCTCCGTCGAGGCGCGCAGGCGCTTGATGTCGAAGCCGCCGAGGGTGATCGGGGGCAGCGCGCAGGCCGAGTCGCCGGAGTGGATGCCGGCCTCCTCGATGTGCTCCATGACGCCGCCGAGGTAGAGCTCGGTGCCGTCGTAGAGGGCGTCGACGTCGATCTCGATCGCGTCGTCGAGGAAGCGGTCGACCAGGACCGGCCGGGAGGGGCTGATCTCGGTCGACTCGGCGATGTAGGACTCCAGCCGGGTCTCGTCGTAGACGATCTCCATGCCGCGGCCGCCGAGGACGTACGACGGGCGGACCAGGACCGGGTAGCCGATCTCGTCGGCGATGGCCTTGGCCTCGGCGAAGGTGGTCGCGGTGCCGTGCTTGGGGGCCGGCAGGCCCGCCTCGGCGAGGACGCGGCCGAAGGCGCCGCGGTCCTCGGCGGCGTGGATCGCCTCGGGGGACGTGCCGACGATCGGCACGCCGTTGTCCTTCAGCGCCTGCGACAGGCCCAGCGGGGTCTGGCCGCCGAGCTGGACCACGACGCCCGCCACCGGGCCGGCCTGCTGCTCGGCGTGGACGATCTCCAGCACGTCTTCCAGCGTCAGCGGCTCGAAGTACAGGCGGTCGGAGGTGTCGTAGTCCGTGGAGACGGTCTCCGGGTTGCAGTTGACCATCACGGTCTCGTAGCCCGCGTCGCTCAGCGCGAAGGACGCGTGCACGCACGAGTAGTCGAACTCGATGCCCTGGCCGATGCGGTTGGGGCCGGAGCCCAGGATGATGACGGCCGGCTTCTCGCGGGGCGCGACCTCCGTCTCCTCGTCGTAGGAGGAGTAGAAGTACGGCGTGCGGGCGGCGAACTCGGCGGCGCAGGTGTCGACCGTCTTGTAGACCGGGCGCACGCCCAGGGCGTGCCGGACCTCGCGCACGACGTCCTCGCGCAGCCCGCGGATCTCGGCGATCTGCACGTCGGAGAAGCCGTGCCGCTTGGCCTCCGCGAGCAGGTCGGGCGTCAGCTCGGGCGCCTCGGCGAGCTCGTCGGCGATCTCCTTGATCAGGAAGAGCTGGTCGACGAACCAGGGGTCGATCTTCGTGTGGTCGAAGATCTCCTCCTGCGTGGCGCCGGCCCGGATCGCCTGCATGACCGTGTTGATCCGGCCGTCGGTCGGGCGGACCGCCTCCTCGAGGAGGGCGGCCTTGTCGCCGGGCTCACCGACGAAGGTGAACTGGCTGCCCTTCTTCTCCAGCGAGCGCAGCGCCTTCTGGAACGCCTCGGTGAAGTTGCGGCCGATGGCCATGGCCTCGCCGACCGACTTCATGGTCGTGGTCAGCGTGGAGTCGGCCTGCGGGAACTTCTCGAAGGCGAACCGCGGGGCCTTCACGACCACGTAGTCGAGCGTCGGCTCGAAGGAGGCCGGGGTCTCCTGGGTGATGTCGTTCGGGATCTCGTCGAGGGTGTAGCCGACGGCGAGCTTGGCCGCGATCTTGGCGATGGGGAAGCCGGTCGCCTTGGACGCCAGGGCGGACGAGCGCGACACGCGCGGGTTCATCTCAATGACGATCACGCGGCCGTCCTCGGGGTTCACCGCGAACTGGATGTTGCAGCCGCCGGTGTCGACGCCGACCTCGCGGATGATCGCGATGCCGACGTCCCGCAGGACCTGGTACTCGCGGTCGGTCAGCGTCATCGCGGGCGCGACGGTGATCGAGTCACCGGTGTGCACGCCCATGGGGTCGAAGTTCTCGATGGAGCAGACGACCACGACGTTGTCGTTCTTGTCGCGCATCAGCTCCAGCTCGTACTCCTTCCAGCCGAGGATGGACTCCTCCAGGAGCACCTCGGTGGTCGGGGAGAGCGTGAGGCCCTGGCCGGCGATGCGGCGCAGCTCCTCCTCGTCGTGCGCGAAGCCGGAGCCGGCTCCGCCCATGGTGAAGGAGGGGCGCACGACGACCGGGTAGCCGCCGAGGCTCTCGACGCCCTTCAGGACGTCGTCCATGGAGTGGCAGATGACCGAGCGGGCGGACTCGCCGTGGCCGATCTTCCTGCGGACCTCCTCCACGACGTCCTTGAACAGGTCGCGGTCCTCGCCCTTGTGGATCGCCTCGGGCCGGGCGCCGATCAGCTCGACGCCGTACTTGGCCAGCACGCCGTTGTCGTGCAGCGAGATCGCGGTGTTGAGCGCCGTCTGGCCGCCCAGGGTGGGCAGCAGGGCGTCCGGGCGCTCCTTGGCGATGATCTTCTCGACGAACTCCGGGGTGATCGGCTCGACATAGGTGGCGTCGGCGATCTCCGGGTCGGTCATGATCGTCGCCGGGTTGGAGTTCACCAGGACGACCCGGAGGCCCTCGGCGCGCAGGATGCGGCACGCCTGGGTGCCGGAGTAGTCGAACTCGGCGGCCTGGCCGATGACGATCGGGCCGGAGCCGATGACCAGGACGGACTGGATATCGGTGCGCTTAGGCACGCTGGCCCTCCATCAGGGATACGAAGCGGTCGAACAGGTAGGCGGCGTCGTGCGGGCCGGCTGCCGCTTCGGGGTGGTACTGGACGCTGAAGGCCGGGCGGTCGAGGAGCTGCAGCCCCTCCACCACGTCGTCGTTCAGGCAGACGTGCGAGACCTCGGCGCGGCCGTAGGGGGTCTCGGAGACCTGGTCGAGCGGGGCGTCGACGGCGAAGCCGTGGTTGTGCGCGGTGACCTCGACCTTGCCCGTCGTGCGGTCCTGCACGGGCTGGTTGATGCCGCGGTGGCCGTACTTGAGCTTGTACGTGCCGAAGCCCAGCGCCCGGCCCAGGATCTGGTTGCCGAAGCAGATGCCGAAGAGCGGGGTGCCGCGCTCCAGGACGGAGCGCATGACGGAGACGGCGTGGTCGGCGGTGGCCGGGTCGCCCGGGCCGTTGGAGAAGAACACGCCGTCGGGGCTCACGGCGTAGACGTCCTCGGCGGTGGCCGTGGCGGGCAGCACGTGCACCTCGATGCCGCGCTCGGCCATGCGGTGCGGGGTCATGCCCTTGATGCCGAGGTCGACGGCGGCGACGGTGAACTTCTTCTCGCCGATCGCCGGGACGACGTACGCCTCCTTGGTGGCGACCTCGGCGGAGAGGTCGGCGCCCTTCATCTCGGGGGCCTGGCGGACCTCGGCGAGCATGGTGCCCTCGTCGGGCAGCGCGTTGCCGGAGAAGACGCCGACGCGCATCGCGCCGCGCTCGCGCAGGTGGCGCGTCAGGGCGCGCGTGTCGATGCCGGAGATGCCGACGACGCCCTGGTGGCGCAGCTCGTCGTCGAGCGAGCGCCGGGAGCGCCAGCTGGACGGCACGCGCGCGGGGTCGCGCACGACGTAGCCCGCGACCCAGATACGCCTGCTCTCCGGGTCCTCGTCGTTGACCCCGGTGTTGC
This sequence comes from Streptomyces sp. NPDC101225, assembly GCF_044767585.1. NCBI lineage: Bacteria > Bacillati > Actinomycetota > Actinomycetes > Kitasatosporales > Streptomycetaceae > Streptomyces > Streptomyces sp. NPDC101225. The sequence continues at coordinate 34,467 of NZ_JBIWOE010000031.1, read as the reverse complement.
CGACGTGCGGGGCGGTCATCACCACGACCTGGCGGTGGTACGACGGGTCGGTCAGGGTCTCCTGATAGCCGGTCATGCCGGTCGAGAAGACCGCTTCGCCGAAGGTCACCCCCACGGCCCCGTAGGCACGGCCGCGGAAGATCCGGCCGTCCTCCAGGACGAGTACGGCGGGAGTCCTGCTGGCTCCCCTGGTGGAGGTTGTCATCGTGCGCCTTCCGTCTTGTTGATCATGTGGTTCAGGGTCTCGGCCCATTCCGTGTGCTCGGCCGCGTGGTCGGAGCGGAAGCCCGAGTCGATCAGCCGCTCGCCGTGCTGCCAGGTCACCACCAGCAGTCCGCCCTCGGTCAGCACCTTGCCGGCGATGCCCTTGTCCAGCCGGGCCTCGCGCAGCTGCCCGAGGGGGACGAAGAAGTCGGTCGCGCCGGGGCGTACGACGTCCAGTCCCGCCTCGGTCAGCGTGAGCTCGACCCGGCTGCGGGTGCCGAGGCCGCGCGCCACGATCCGGTCGAGCCACTGACCGGCGGTGGTGGAGCCGTGGTAACGGCCGCTCATCGACAGCACCGTCAGTCTCGCCTCGCCGGGCTCGTCCGGCGCGCTGGGGAGCTCGGGCAGGTCGCCCTGGAGCGTGCCGCGCCACTTCCAGCCCTCGCGCATCAGCCAGTAGACGAGCGCGACGAAGAGCACGAGTCCGACGAGCCAGCCGACGCGGGCGGCCCAGTCGGTGACCTCGGCCGACTTCTTCGCCTCGGCCAGATACGTCAGATGCAGAGGTGTCACGTGAGCTTCCCGTCGACGAGCGTGGCCTTGCCCCGGAGCCACGTGTGCGTGACACGGCCCGGCAGCTCACGCCCCTCGTACGGGGTGTTCCGGCTGCGCGAGGCGAAGCCCGCGGGGTCCACCGACCCACGGTATGCCGTGTCGACGAGCGTGAGGTTGGCGGGCTCACCAGCCGAGACGGGACGCCCGTGGCCCTTCGCCCCGCCGATCTCGGCAGGCTTGGCGGACATGCGCTCGGCGACCCCGGCCCAGGTGAGGAGCCCGGTGTCGACCATGGTCTCCTGCACCACCGACAACGCGGTCTCCAGGCCCACCATCCCCATGGCGGCCGCGGCCCACTCGCAGTCCTTGTCCTCGTGCGGGTGCGGGGCGTGGTCGGTGGCGACGATGTCGATGGTGCCGTCGGCGAGCGCCTCGCGCAGGGCGATCACGTCCCGCTCGGTGCGCAGCGGCGGGTTGACCTTGTAGACCGGGTTGTAGGTGCGCACCAGCTCGTCCGTCAGGAGCAGGTGGTGCGGGGTCACCTCGGCCGTGACGTCGATGCCGCGGGACTTGGCCCAGCGCACGATCTCGACGGACCCCGCGGTCGACAGGTGGCAGATGTGCACGCGGGAGCCGACGTGCTCGGCGAGCAGGACGTCCCGGGCGATGACCGACTCCTCGGCCACCGCCGGCCAGCCCCCGAGCCCCAGCTCGGCGGAGACGACGCCCTCGTTCATCTGGGCGCCCTCGGTCAGCCGCGGCTCCTGCGCGTGCTGGGCGACGACACCCCCGAAGGCCTTCACGTACTCCAGCGCGCGCCGCATGATCACGGCGTCGTCGACGCACTTGCCGTCGTCCGAGAAGACGGTGACCCCGGCGGCCGACTCGTGCATGGCGCCCAGCTCGGCGAGTTTCCTGCCCTCCAGGCCGACGGTGACGGCGCCGATGGGCTGCACGTCGCAGTAGCCGTGCTCCTGGCCGAGCCGGTAGACCTGCTCGACGACGCCGGCGGTGTCGGCCACCGGGAAGGTGTTGGCCATGGCGAAGACGGCCGTGAAGCCGCCGCTCGCCGCCGCGCGCGTGCCGGTCAGCACGGTCTCGGAGTCCTCACGGCCCGGCTCGCGCAGGTGCGTGTGCAGGTCGACGAGGCCCGGCAGCAGCACCTTTCCGGCGGCCTCGACGACCTCGGCGCCCTCGCCGGACAGCCCCGTGCCGACCGCCTCGACGACGGAGCCGTTGATCAGGACGTCCTGGGCCTCGCCGCCGAGCACCTTCGCACCACGGATCAGGATCTTGCTCATGGTCTTACTTCTCCTCGGGACCGGCGGGGCGGGTGTGGGTGTGGGCGGGCTCGTTGCCGCCGAGCAGCAGGTACAGGACCGCCATCCGGATGGAGACTCCGTTTGCGACCTGCTCGACGACGGTGCAGCGGTCGGAGTCGGCGACCTCGGCGGTGATCTCCATGCCGCGGACCATCGGGCCGGGGTGCATCACGATGGCGTGCTCGGGCATCCTCGCCATGCGCTCGCCGTCCAGGCCGTAGCGGCGGGAGTACTCGCGCTCGGTCGGGAAGAACGCGGCGTTCATGCGCTCGCGCTGGACGCGCAGCATCATCACCGCGTCGGACTTGGGCAGCACGGAGTCCAGGTCGTACGACACCTCGCACGGCCAGGTCCCGACGCCGACCGGCACCAGGGTGGGCGGCGCGACGAGGGTGACCTCGGCGCCCAGCGTGTGCAGCAGGTCGACGTTGGAGCGGGCGACGCGGCTGTGCAGGACGTCGCCGACGAGCGTGATGCGCTTGCCGGACAGGTCCTGGCCGAGCCCGGCGTCCCGGCCGACCAGCCGGCGGCGCATGGTGAACGCGTCGAGCAGGGCCTGCGTGGGGTGCTGGTGCGTGCCGTCACCGGCGTTGATGACGGCGGCGTCGATCCAGCCGGAGTTGGCCAGGCGGTACGGCGCTCCGGAGGCGCCGTGCCGGATGACCACGGCGTCCACGCCCATGGCCTCCAGCGTCTGGGCGGTGTCCTTCAGGGACTCGCCCTTGGAGACGCTCGAACCCTTGGCGGTGAAGTTGATGACGTCCGCGGACAGCCGCTTCTCGGCGGCCTCGAAGGAGATACGCGTGCGTGTGGAGTCCTCGAAGAAGAGGTTGACGACCGTGCGCCCGCGCAGGGTCGGCAGTTTCTTGATCGGCCGGTCGGCGACCCGGGCCATCTCCTCGGCGGTGTCGAGGATCAGGACGGCGTCGTCGCGGGTGAGGTCGGCGGCCGAGATGAGATGACGCTGCATCTGTCAGGCTCCGTAAGGCAGTTCAGGATTCGGGAGATTCCGGGCAGGCCAGGGCGCACCGGGGCGGTGCGGGTCCCGCGGCCGCTACTGGGTCTGCTTCACACCGAGCAGCACGGTGTCGCGACCGTCCTCCTCGGCGAGCAGGACCTTGACCGTCTCCCGCAGCGACGTGGGGAGGTTCTTGCCGACGTAGTCGGCGCGGATGGGCAGTTCGCGGTGGCCGCGGTCGACGAGGACCGCGAGCTGGACCGCGCGCGGGCGCCCGACGTCGTTCAGCGCGTCGAGGGCCGCTCTGACGGTGCGGCCGGAGAAGAGCACGTCGTCGACGAGGACGACCAGCTTGCCGTCGATGCCGTCACCGGGGATCTCGGTGCGGGCCAGCGCACGCGGCGGATGCATGCGCAGGTCGTCGCGGTACATGGTGATGTCGAGCGAACCGACCGGGATCTTGCGGGCGGTGATCTCCTCCAGCTTGGCGGCGAGCCGCTGCGCGAGGAAGACGCCTCGGGTCGGAATGCCGAGGAGCACCACGTCGTCGGCGCCCTTGGCGCGCTCGACGATCTCGTGGGCGATGCGGGTCATGACCCGCGCGATGTCAGGGCCTTCGAGCACGGGCCGGGCATCGGACGACTGAGAGTCCTGCGTGTCCATACGAAACGGACCTCCTTCTCCGCCTCACGGGACGGACCTTAAAGGACGTCGGATTTGCGCCATCAACGGTAGCAGGCCCGCACGACACCCCAGATCACCCCCCTGGCGTAATCAGCCACCGCCGCCTCGGAAGAGTCGGTGTGGACCATTCGGCTTGACGCACGAGAGTCACGCTGCGTAACCTCACAGTGAGTTACGAGACGCGCGGCTCGGGACCCCTCGAGCTGCGCCGACCCAGTGTCCGGGGAGCTATATGTCCAGCGAATACGCCAAACAGCTCGGGGCCAAGCTCCGGGCCATCCGCACCCAGCAGGGCCTTTCCCTCCACGGTGTCGAGGAGAAGAGCCAGGGACGCTGGAAGGCGGTCGTGGTCGGATCGTACGAGCGCGGCGACCGAGCCGTGACCGTGCAGCGCCTCGCCGAGCTGGCGGATTTCTATGGGGTCCCGGTGCAGGAGCTCCTGCCGGGCACCACCCCGGGCGGCGCCGCCGAGCCGCCGCCGAAGCTGGTGCTGGACCTGGAGCGGCTGGCGACCGTGCCGCCGGAGAAGGCGGGCCCCCTCCAGCGGTACGCGGCCACGATCCAGTCGCAGCGCGGCGACTACAACGGCAAGGTGCTGTCGATCCGCCAGGACGACCTGCGCACACTCGCCGTCATCTACGACCAGTCGCCCTCGGTCCTCACCGAGCAGCTGATCAGCTGGGGTGTGCTGGACGCCGACGCACGCCGCGCGGTCGTCCACGAGGACGCCTGACGGCCCACCCAGCAGAAACGTGCCGCCGGGGTGGCCGGACCATCATGGTTCCGGCCACCCCGGCGGCTTTCTGCGGCCGTCCGGGGCGCCGGAGGCCCGAGGGGACCTCGGAGCACCGCACGACACGCCAGGGGGCCCGCGGCGCTCACGCCGCGGGCCCCCTGATCCATGTCTGGCTGTTTCTACGCCTCGTCCCGGCGCAGCGAGGGCTTCAGCTCCTTGAGCCGGCCCAGCAGACCGTTGACGAACGCGGGCGACTCGTCCGTGGAGAACTCCTTCGCCAGCTGCACCATCTCGTCCAGCACGACGGCGTCCGGGGTCGCGTCGACCCAGATCAGCTCGTAGGCACCGAGACGCAGGACGTTGCGGTCCACCACCGGCATCCGGTCCAGCGTCCAGCCCACCGAGTACTGGGCGATGAGCTCGTCGATGCGCTTCGCGTGCTTCGCGTAGCCCTCCACGAGCTGCATCGTGTACTCGCTCACCGGCGGCTGCCGGGTGTCGTCCCGGGACAGCCGGATCCAGTCCGCGAGGACCGTCAGGACGTCGGCGCCGCGCTGGTCGCCCTCGAAGAGGATCTGGAAGGCGCGCTTGCGGGCCGTGTTGCGGGCAGCCACGGTTAGCTGTTCACCCGGCCGAGGTAGTCGCTCGTCCGCGTGTCGACCTTGATCTTCTCGCCGGTGGTGATGAAGAGCGGGACCTGGATCTGGTGGCCGGTCTCCAGCGTGGCGGGCTTGGTGCCGCCGGTGGAGCGGTCGCCCTGGACGCCCGGCTCGGTCTCCTGGACGACGAGCTCGACGGCGGCCGGGAGCTCGACGAAGAGCACCTCGCCCTCGTGCTGCGCGACGGTGGCGGTGAAGCCCTCGATCAGGAAGTTGGCGGCGTCGGCGACCGTCTTGCGGTCGACCATGAGCTGGTCGTACGTCTCCATGTCCATGAAGACGAAGTAGTCGCCGTCCATGTACGAGAACTGCATGTCGCGCTTGTCGACAGTGGCCGTCTCGACCTTGACGCCGGCGTTGAAGGTCTTGTCGACGACCTTGCCGGAGAGCACGTTCTTGAGCTTGGTGCGCACGAAGGCCGGGCCCTTGCCGGGCTTGACGTGCTGGAACTCGACGACGGACCAGAGCTGGCCGCCTTCGAGCTTGAGCACAAGGCCGTTCTTGAGGTCGTTCGTGGAAGCCACGGTTGCGGAATCTCCTGGACTGACGTGGACGACCCCGGGGCACGCACCTTGCCTAGAGTGCGAGCAGCTCCTTGGTCGTGATGGTGAGTAGCTCGGGTCCGCCGTCCGCCTCGGGGCGGACGACGAGCGTGTCATCGATCCGGACACCGCCCCGGCCCGGGAGGTGGACCCCCGGTTCGACGGTGACCGGCACGCAAGCGTCCAGTTTACCCATGGCCGCAGGGGCAAGCTGCGGGTCCTCGTCGATTTCGAGTCCCACGCCGTGCCCCGTCAGGGGCGGCAGCCCCTCGGCGTGCCCCGCGGACCCCAGCACCTGACGGGCGGCCCGGTCCACGTCACGGCAGGCCGCGCCGGGCATGAGCGCCTCCCGGCCGGCCCGCTGGGCGGCGAAGACGAGGTCGTAGAGCTCGATCTGCCAGTCCGCGGGAGAGGTGCCGATGACGAAGGTGCGGCCGATCTCGCAGCGGTAGCCGCGGTAGTTCGCGCCCAGGCAGACCGAGAGGAAGTCGCCCTCCTCGACGCGCCGGTCGGTGGGCCGGTGGCCGCGCCGCCCGGCGTGCGGACCGGTGGCCACCGACGTCGGGAAGGCGGGACCGTCGGCACCGTGGTCGACCAGGCGCCGTTCCAGCTCCAGCGCGAGGTGCCGTTCGGTGCGGCCGACCAGGATGGACTCCAGGAGTTCGCCCAGCGCCTGGTCGGCGATCTCCGCGCCGATGCGCAGGCAGGAGATCTCCTCCTCGTCCTTGACGATCCTCAGCTGCTCCACGGAGGCCGCGAGATCGGTCAGGCGCAGCCGCGGGACGACCGAGCGGATGGCGCGATGCCGCGCCACGGTGAGGTGGTGCTCCTCCACGGCGAGGGTGTCGGCCCGCTGCGCCTCGGCGAGGTCGGCGGCGGCCACGGCGGGATCGCCGGCCGTGCCGGGCAGGGTCTGCGCGCGCAGGGCGTCGTCGGCCCGGCCGTCCGCGGTGCGGTCGTCCGGCGGGCCGCCGCAGAGCAGCACGTCCTCGGTCCTGCCCAGGAGCAGCACGGCGCCCCGCGGGGCCGTGCCCGCGAGGTAACGGACGTTGGCAGGGCGGGAGATCAGCGCGGCCGCGCTGCCGCTCGCCCGGCACTGCTCCCGGAGCCGCCTGCGGCGGGTCTCGTACACCTCTGACATGACACGAGCGTAGGAGCGTCAGGCGATTTGTGCCGGTTCTGGAGGTGCCGTTCGGGGGACGGGTGCCGGGAGAGGTCGTGTGCCGGGTGCGGGTCCGCCCGGCCGACCGGGCGGTTCCCCGCACCCCTCGGGGCGCTGCCGGCTCGGGGGCCTACCAGGCCGGCGGGCTCGCGATCGACCGGGCCAGGACGTCGTCCAGGACGCGGGCCGTCGCCGGGACGTCCAGCTGGGAGTTGTCGATGATCGGCAGGCCCGAGCCGTACCACCCCGCCATGCGGCCGTGGATGCGGGCGACCTCCTCGTCGGTGAGGCGGCGGTTGCCGGAACGTTCCGCGTTGCGCTCGAGCACGATCTCCAGGCCGGGCAGCAGGACGACCGGCAGCAGACCGGGGCCCACATGGCGCTTCCAGCCGCCGAGGCCGACGACGGGGCGGTCGGGGAAGACGGCGTCGTCGAGGATGCAGGAGATGCCGTTGGCCAGGAAGTTGCGGGCGGCGAAGCCGCAGGTGCGGCGGGCGAGCCGGTACTGCGCCTCCGAGTGGTCGTTCCACCCCGACTGCGGGTCGGCGAAGCCCGAGCGGACCCATTCGCGTACGTCGTCGAGGCTGATGTGGGCGGTGGGGACGCGGCGGTGCTCCGCCCAGTACTGGGCGACGCTGGTCTTGCCGGCGCCCGCGGGGCCGATGAGCAGCACCGCGAGGGTGGTGGCCGCCAGGTCGGGCGCGCTCGGGGCCTGCGGCGCGCTGGGCACGGCGACCGGGCCGCCGGGCGGCAGCGGGACATGCCCGGTGGTGTCCGGCGGCGGGGCCGGGACGTGCGGCGGCGGGGCCGGCGCCACGGGCGCCTGCGGATGGCCCGGGGCCGGGGGCGGCGGGGGGACGGGGGGCGGGCCCTGGTGCGGGTCCGCCTGATGCGGACCCGGCTGGTGCGCGGCCGGCGACCAGCCGGCGGCCGGTCCGTGCCCCGGCCGGTGGGGCGGCGGCAGCGGAGGACCCACTGGGTGCTGCATCCGGTGCCACTCCGTCTCGTTCTCAAGGGGCTCGGTGCCAGCGCGGGCGATCAGTGCCGGCAACGAGGCACGAGTCCCGCTCGCCACCGAACGGTACCTTCCCCGGCCGTCGTTTGGTGAACGGCCGGAGAAGGCTCGAAGTGCCCAGCCACGCACGGCACATCGGGACGGATGCCGCTCCGGGGGACCTACTCCCCCACCTCGCCGTACGCGGCGAGCAGCACGGCGGGGTCGGGACCCTCCAGGACGGTCGGCTTGGCCAGGCCGTCCAGGACGATGAACCGCAGCAGGTCACCGCGGGACTTCTTGTCGACCTTCATCGTCTCCAGCAGCTTGGGCCACTGGTCGTGGCGGTAGTGCAGCGGCAGTCCGACCGACTCCAGGACCGTGCGGTGCCGGTCGGCCGTGGCGTCGTCCAGCCGGCCCGCCAGACGGCCCAGTTCGGCCGCGAAGTGCAGGCCGACCGCGACCGCGGCGCCGTGCCGCCACGTGTAGCGCTCGTTCTTCTCGATCGCGTGGCCCAGCGTGTGGCCGTAGTTGAGGATCTCCCGCAGACCGGACTCCTTCAGGTCGGACGAGACGACCTCGGCCTTGACCCGGATCGAGCGCTCGATGAGCTCGGCGGTGTGCGGGCCGGCCGGTGTGCGCGCCGCCTGCGGGTCCGCCTCGATCAGTTCCAGGATCACCGGGTCGGCGATGAAGCCGGCCTTGATGATCTCGGCGAGCCCGGAGACGTAGTCGTTGACCGGGAGGGAGTCCAGCGCGGCCAGGTCGCACAGCACGCCGGCGGGCGGGTGGAAGGCGCCCACCAGGTTCTTGCCCTCGGCGGTGTTGATGCCGGTCTTGCCGCCGACCGCGGCGTCCACCATCGCGAGGACCGTGGTCGGGATGGCGATCCAGCGCACCCCGCGCAGCCAGGTCGCCGCGACGAACCCGGCGAGGTCGGTGGTGGCGCCGCCGCCCACGCCCACGATCACGTCGGAGCGGGTGAAGCCGGACTGGCCGAGCGCCTTCCAGCAGTAGGCGGCGACCTCGGCGGTCTTGGCCTCCTCCGCGTTGGGCACCTGGATGGCCACGGCCTCGAAGCCCTGCCCGGCGAGATCGGCGCGCAGGGCGTCACCGGTCTCGGCCAGCGCCTCGGGGTGGATCACCGCGACCCGCTTGGCCCGCTCCCCCACCAGGGTGGCCAGCTCGCCCAGGAGCTGACGGCCCACCAGGACCTCGTACGGGTCGCTGCCCGCGCTCCCGCCGACCTGGATCCGGGTGACTGCCTCGCTCATGCTTCCTTCAACTCCAGTACGTCCAGGGCGACTTGGGCGACCTCTTCGGGGGTGCGGCCGTCGGTGGCCACGACCGCCGTGGCGACCTGCTCGTACAGCGGGCGCCGGGCCTCCATCAGCTCGCGCCACTGCTTGCGCGGGTTGACCGCGAGCAGCGGGCGGGCGGTGTTCAGGCCGGTGCGCCTGACCGCCTCCTCGACGTCCATCGAGAGGTAGACGACGCGCTGCCCGGCCAGCAGCGCCCGGGTGTCCGCGTCCAGGATCGCGCCGCCGCCGAGCGCCAGCACACCGTCGTGCCCGGCCAGCGCCCTGTGCACGGCCTCCTTCTCGATCGCCCGGAAGGTCTCCTCGCCCTCGTCGACGAAGATCTCCGCGATCGTCCGGCCCTGCCCGGCCACGATGTCGTCGTCGGTGTCGCGATAGCCGACACCGAGCCGACCGGCCAGCAGCTGCCCCACCGTCGACTTGCCCACGCCCATCGGGCCCACCAGCACCACCACCGGCACCGCGCTCACCGGATGGCCAGGTTCTCGAGGTAGGACCGCACGTTGCGCCGGGTCTCGGTGACGCTGTCGCCGCCGAACTTCTCCGCCACCGCGTCCGCCAGCACCAGCGCCACCATGGCCTCGGCGACGATCCCGGCGGCGGGCACCGCGGACACGTCGGAGCGCTGGTGGTGCGCCTGGGCCGCCTCGCCGGTGCTCACGTCCACCGTCCGCAGCGCCCGCGGCACGGTCGCGATCGGCTTCATCGCCGCCCGCACCCGCAGCAGCTCACCCGTGGTCAGACCGCCCTCGGTGCCCCCGGAACGGCCCGACGCCCGCCGGATGCCCTCCGGCGTGCTCACGATCTCGTCGTGCGCCTTCGACCCCGGCACCCGCGCCAGCTCGAACCCGTCACCGATCTCCACGCCCTTGATCGCCTGGATGCCCATCAGCGCGCCCGCCAGCCGGGCGTCCAGCTTGCGGTCCCAGTGCACGTGCGAACCCAGGCCGACCGGCACGTCGTAGGCGAGCACCTCGACCACACCGCCCAGGGTGTCGCCGTCCTTGTGGGCCTGGTCGACCTCCGCCACCATCGCCTTCGACGCGTCCGCGTCCAGGCAGCGCAGCGGGTCGGCGTCCAGCTTCGCCACGTCCGCCGGCGTCGGGTGGACGCCCTGCGGCGCCTTCACCGAGCACAGCTCGACGACGTGGCTGACGATCTCGATGCCCGCCGTCTCCTTCAGGTACGACCGCGCCACCGCGCCCAGCGCGACCCGGGCCGCGGTCTCCCGCGCGGAGGCCCGCTCCAGGATCGGCCGCGCCTCGTCGAAGCCGTACTTCTGCATGCCGGCCAGGTCCGCGTGACCGGGACGCGGCCGGGTCAGCGGCGCGTTGCGGGCCAGACCGGCGAGGATCTCCGGGTCGACCGGGTCGGCCGCCATGACCTGTTCCCACTTCGGCCACTCGGTGTTGCCCACCATGATCGCGACCGGAGAACCCAGGGTCAGGCCGTGCCGGACACCGCCGAGGAAGGTGACCTCGTCACGCTCGAACTTCATGCGCGCACCGCGTCCGTAGCCGAGCCGGCGCCGGGCCAGGTGGTCCGCCACCATCTCCGTCGTGATCGGCACGCCGGCCGGAAGGCCCTCCAGCGTCGCCACGAGTGCGGGACCGTGGGACTCCCCCGCGGTCAGCCAGCGCAACCTGCTCAACGGTGCTCCTCAGTGCTCGCGCCCCGGTACTGCCCTGCGTACGCGCTTGCTCGCGTACGGCGACGGCGCGACCAGGTGCGCGGCTCCGGCCCGCCACCTCCGATCCTCCCACGTCCACGGGGCGCCGTTGCTCGCGGTCCGGCAGGCGGACAGCGCCTGCCGGACGCGGCCCGCGCCCGGCAGGCGTGCAGGGAGAGCGGAGGGGCCGCCGAGGCGGCGGGGGGGTCAGCGCTGCCGCGCGGCCTCGCGCATCGCCGCCAGCGGCGAGCGCGGGTCGCCGGTGAACCGGCGGAACTGGAAGACGGCCTGGTGCACCAGCAGGTCGAGGCCGCTGAGCACCTGCCCGCCGCGTGCCTCCCAGGCGGCGGCGAGCGGGGTGGGCCACGGTTCGTAGACGACGTCGAAGAGGGTGCCGACCCGTGCGGGCAACCGCTCGGCGAGCGCGTCGGCGCCTCCGGCGGGCGTCGTGGAGATCACCAGGGGCGCCTCGAAGGCGCGCTCCGCCTCGGCCCAGCCGGCCGGGCGGACCTGCACGCCGAGCCGCTCACCCCACTGCCGCATCTCCTCCGCGCGCCGCTCGCTGCGGACGTAGACGGCGACCTCACCGGTGCAGACGCGGGCGAGCGCCGCGAGCGCGGAGGAGGCGGTGGCACCGGCCCCCAGGATCGCCGCCGACTCGGTCTTCTCCATGCCGCGTTCGTGCAGCGCGGCCACCAGTCCGGGGATGTCGGTGTTGTCGCCGACGCGGCGCCCGTCGGGCCGGAACACCACGGTGTTCACGGCCTCCACCGAGGCCGCCGTGTCGCTGATCTCGTCGAGCAGCGGGATCACCGCCCGCTTCAGCGGCATCGTCAGGGACAGCCCCGCCCACTCGGGACCGAGCGTCTCGAAGAACCCGGGCAGCGCCACCTCGTCGATCTCGAACCTGCCGTACGACCAGCCCTCCAGGCCGAGCGCTCGGTATCCCGCGGTGTGCAGCCGCGGGGACAGGGAGTGGGCGATGGGCGAGCCGAGCACGGCCGCCCGCCGGGTCGTCGTCATCAGTTCTTGTTCCTCGACGCATTGAATTCGTCGACCAGCTTGTTGTGCTCCGCGAGCGTCTTGGTGAACTTACTGGTCTTGCCGTCCAACGAGATGAAGTAGTACCAGCCGTCGTGCGTCGGGTCGAGCGAGCCCTTGATCGCCTCGGCGCCGGGGTTGTCGATGGGGCCGGGCGGCAGGCCCTTGATGTAGTACGTGTTGTACGGGTTGTTGTACTTGCGCAGCTCGGCGATGCTCAGGTCGATCTTGCTCTGGTTCTTCACGTAGTTGTACGTGGAGTCGAACTCGAGCGAGCCGTAGGTCTCGGGGTTGCCGGGCTTGAGGCGGTTGTAGACGACCTCGGCCATCTTGCGGAAGTCGTCGTGGCTGGTGCCCTCGGCCTGCACCAGGCTGGCCACGGTGAGCAGCTGCCAGGGGCCGGAGAGTCCGAGGCCCTTCGCCTTCTTCTCCAGGCCGAGTTCCTCGTAGGTGTCGTTGGCCCGGGAGACCATGTCCTTCAGGACGGCCTCGGGCTTCTGGCCCTTGGAGACGGCGTAGCTGGAGGGGTAGAGGAATCCTTCCAGCGGATCCTTGAGGTCGGGGTGGTTCAGGGCCCAGGAGGGCAGGCCGAGCTTCTTGTAGTCCTTCTTCGCGGTCTTCGCCGTGGTGCCCTCGGCGACTCCGAGGCGCTTGTCGATCAGCGTGTAGACCGCTGTGTTGCGCATGCCCTCGGCGATGATCAGGTTGCTGCGGCTCTTCGGACTGAGCATCAGTTCGACCGCGCTCGCGGCCGACATCTGCTTGTGCAGCGTGTAGACGCCGTCCTGGATCGACTTGCCCTTGGGGTTCGACTGCTGCGCGGAGACGAAGGCGTCGACGGACTTGACGACGCCCGCCTCCTTGAGCTTCTGGCCGATCACATAGCCGCCGGCGCCCTTGGGGATGACGACGGTGACCTGCTGGCCGTTCCCCTCACCCGCGTAGTCCGGAGACGGGCCGAAACGATCCTGGTAGAAGTGGTAGCCGAAGTAGCCGACACCACCGACGCCGCCCGCGAAGATAGTCACCAGCACGAGGCAGGCACACCCGCTGCGGCGTTTCTTCGGTTTCCGGCCGCCGCGGCCCTTGCGGCCGTCCGGCGCGTCGTCGTCCTCGTCGTCCTCGTCACCACCGGCGAAGAAGGCGTGTTCCCCCTGGTCGGGGCCGGGGTCCCAGTCGGTCTGCGGCTGGGGCTCGGCCCGCCGGCGGGCCGGTGGCTCGGGCGGCGGGTAGGCGTCGGGGGTGCCGTACCGGTCGGGCTGCTCACCGCCGTAGGAGGCGGCCTGCCGGCCGTACGGGTCCGCGGGATCGGTGTACTGGACGTGCGTGCCGGTGCCCCAGCCGCCCTGGTCGTACGCCTGCCGGTCCTGGTCGTACTGCTGCCCCTGGTGGTACTGCTGACCCTGGTGGTACTGCTCGCTCTGGTGGTACTGCCCGCCCTGCGGGTACTGCTGGCCCTGGTGATACTGCTGGCCCTGGTGGTACTGCTGCTGGTCATGACCGGCGTAGTACTGCTGGTCGTAGCCCTGGTACTGCTGCCGGTCCTGGCCGTAGGCGGACTGATCGCCCTGGCTCCAGTCACCGTAGTGCTGCTGCTGCGGCTGCTCAGGGTAGTGCTGCGGCTGGCCGCCGTGGGAGGACTGCCCGCCCGTCCGGGCCTGCTGTCCTCCCCATCCGTCGTTCCCGTAGAGCGGGTCCTCCGGATTCCACGGTTCGGAGCCTTGGCCCCGGCCATACTCAGTCATCGAACCCCTAGAGCCGCGAGGCGGCGGTTACGCGGCTTCGGGCCGGGCATCCGTCCCGCCTCTTGCTGTGCACCCGCTGTTCGAACAGCGACGCAATCGCGCGGAACGTTACCGTATCGCGATCAGATGACCACTTCGACGCCCTCGCCGGGTGCTTTACCTGACACCCGTTCGGATTCGAGTGCCTGCTGGAGGATGATCACAGCGGCTGCCTGGTCGATGACCGATCGGCCCTTCCTGGATTTCACGCCCGAGGCCCGCAGCCCCTGGCTCGCCGTCACCGTCGTCATGCGCTCGTCGACGAGCCGCACCGGGATCGGGGCGATGTTCCGGGCGAGTTCCTGGGCGAAGCCGCGGACCTTCACCGCCGCCGGCCCCTCGCCCCCCTTGAGGGAGCGGGGCAGACCGACCACGACCTCGATCGGCTCGTACTCCTCGACCAGTTGCCCCAGCCGCCGGTGAGCCGCCGGGACGTCCCGCCCCGGGACCGTCTCCACCGGAGTGGCGAGGATCCCGTCGGGGTCGCACGAGGCGACCCCGATCCGGGCGTCCCCGACGTCCACCGCGAGCCGGCGGCCTCGGCGCATCGTCACTTCGCCGTGTCCGCCACGAGACGCTCGACGGCGTCGACGGCCTCGCCGATCGCGGCCGGGTTCTGCCCGCCGCCCTGCGCGACGTCCGGCTTGCCGCCACCGCCGCCACCGAGGGTCTTGGCCGCGGCGCGGACCAGGTCACCGGCCTTCAGGCCGCGCTCGCGGGCGGGCTCGTTGGTGGCGATGACCGTGAGCGGCTTGCCGCCCGCGACCGTGAAGAGGGCGACGACCGCGGCCCGTCCGCCCTGGATGCGGCCGCGCACGTCGAGGACCAGCCTGCGCAGGTCGTCGGCGGTGGTGCCGTCCGGGACCTGGCCGGTGACGACGGCGACGCCGCGCACGTCCTTGGCCGACTCGGCGAGACCGGCGGCGGCCTGCAGCACCTTCTCGGCGCGGAACTTCTCGATCTCCTTCTCGGCGTCCTTCAGCTTGCCGAGCATCGAGGAGACCTTCTCCGGCAGCTCCTCCGGGCGGCCCTTGAGCAGTTCGGTCAGCTGGTTGACGACCGTGTGCTCGCGGGCGAGGAAGCTGTAGGCGTCCACACCGACCAGAGCCTCGATACGGCGGACACCCGAGCCGATGGAGGACTCGCCGAGCAGCTTGACCAGGCCGAGCTGGGAGGTGTTGTGCACGTGCGTGCCGCCGCACAGCTCCTTGGAGAAGTCGCCGATGGTCACGACGCGCACGCGCTCGCCGTACTTCTCGCCGAACTCGGCGATGGCACCCTGCTTCTTCGCCTCGTCGATGCCCATGACGTCCGCGCGGACGTCGAGGTCACGGGCGAGCACCTCGTTGATCTTCTGCTCGACGTCGCTCATCACGGCCGTGGGAACGGCGGAGGGCGAGCCGAAGTCGAAGCGGAAGCGGCCGGGCTGGTTCTCGGAACCGGCCTGGGCGGCCGTCGGGCCGAGGGCGTCGCGCAGCGCCTGGTGGGTGAGGTGCGTGGCCGAGTGGGCGCGGGCGATCGCCGTACGGCGGCGGCGGTCGATGGAGGCGTGGGCCTTGGCGCCCACGGTGACCTCGCCGACCTGGACGACGCCCTTGTGGACGTAGACGCCCGGCACCGGCTTCTGGCAGTCGCGGATCTCGATGACGGCACCGGAGTCGGCCTTGATCCGGCCGGTGTCGCCGATCTGACCGCCGCCCTCGGCGTAGAACGGGGTGCGGTCGAGGACGATCTCCACCTCGTCGCCCTCGGTGGCGGCCGGGGAGGAGGCGCCGTCGACGAGGATGCCGACGATGGTCGACTCGCCCTCGGTCTCGCCGTAGCCGATGAAGTCGGTCTCGCCGACCTTGTCGGCGATCTCCCGGTAGGCGCCGGCGCCGGCGTGGCCCGTCTTCTTGGCCTGGGCGTCGGCCTTGGCGCGCTCCCGCTGCTCCTTCATCAGGCGGCGGAAGCCGTCCTCGTCCACCGACAGCCCCTGCTCGGCGGCCATCTCGAGGGTGAGGTCGATCGGGAAGCCCCAGGTGTCGTGGAGCAGGAACGCCTTGTCGCCGGCCAGGACCGAGGAGCCCGCGGCCTTCGTCTCGGTGACGGCGGTGTCGAGGATGGTGGTGCCGGCCTTCAGCGTCTTGAGGAAGGCGTTCTCCTCGGCGACGGCGACCTTCTCGATGCGCTCGCGGTCGGTGATCAGCTCGGGGTACTGCCGGCCCATCATGCCGATCACGGTGTCGATGAGGTCCAGGACGACCGGGCCGGTGGCACCGAGCAGGCGCATGTTGCGGATGGCGCGGCGCATGATGCGGCGCAGGACGTAGCCGCGGCCCTCGTTGCCGGGGGTGACGCCGTCGCCGATGAGCATCACCGACGTGCGCATGTGGTCGGTGACCACGCGCAGGGAGACGTCCGAGGCGTGGGCGTCGCCGTAGGCCACGCCGGTCAGCTCGGTGGCCTTGGCGATGACGGCCATGGAGGTGTCGATCTCGTACATGTTCTGCACGCCCTGCAGAATCATCGCGAGCCGCTCCAGGCCGAGGCCCGTGTCGATGTTCTTGCTGGGGAGCTCGCCGAGGATCTCGAAGTTGTCCTTGCCGATGCCCTCGCCGCGCTCGTACTGCATGAAGACGAGGTTCCAGATCTCCACGTACCGCTCGTCGTTGACGGCGGGACCGCCCTCGGCGCCGAACTCGGGGCCGCGGTCGTAGTTGATCTCGGAGCACGGGCCGCAGGGGCCGGGGACGCCCATGGACCAGTAGTTGTCCTTCATGCCCAGGCGCTGGATGCGCTCCTTCGGCACGCCGACGACCTCGTGCCAGATGCGCTCGGCCTCGTCGTCGTCCTGGTAGACGGTGATCCAGAGCTTCTCCGGCTCCAGGCCGTAACCACCCTTGTCCTGGGGGCTGGTGAGCAGCTCCCAGGCGTACGTGATGGCGCCTTCCTTGAAGTAGTCGCCGAAGGAGAAGTTGCCGCACATCTGGAAGAACGTGCCGTGCCGGGTGGTCTTGCCGACCTCTTCGATGTCGGGCGTGCGCACGCACTTCTGCACGCTGGTGGCGCGGTCGAAGGGCGGCTTGACCTCACCCAGGAAGTAGGGCTTGAAGGGCACCATGCCGGCCGGGACGAGGAGCAGAGTCGGGTCGTCCGCGATGAGCGACGCCGAAGGGACGACGGTGTGCCCGCGCTCCTCGAAGAAGCTCAGCCAGCGGCGGCGAATCTCGGCCGACTCCATCAGTGGTCCTCATTCCGGTTGTACGAGTACGTCTGGTACGTCGAGCCCTCGACGTACTTCGGTGTGCTGCGGTTCTCGATGGCGGTGTACCGCCGGGGCGCGGGGAGCTCGGGGGCCGCGTTGATGCCGAGGGCCTCGCCCAGCTCCTCCTCGCGCTGCGCCATGTTGTCGCGCACGTCCAGCGCGAAGCCGACCGCCCGGTCCTTGATCCGGTGGCCGGCGTCGATCGCCTTGTTCGCGGCGGCCACGGCGAGGTTCTCGGGCGTCAGCTGCCTCAGCTTGCGATTGACCTTGGTGGTGGCCCACACACCCGCGGCGACGCCGGTGCTGAACCAGAAGGTACGGCGGAACATCGGTCGCTCAGTCCTTCTTTCGCCTGTTCCGCTTCTCCCGCCGCGCGGCCGGGACGGTGCGGCCAATGATCACGGTCTCCCTCGATGTCCTGGCGGGCGCGTCCTCCCTGCGGACGCCCAGGGCGCGGCGGACGCCGTAGCCGAAGGCCGCGACCTTGACCAGCGGGCCGCCGAAGGTGGAGGCGACGGTGGTGGACAGCGCCGACGCGTTCGACGTGACCTCCTGGACGTCGGTGGCGATGGCGTCGACCCGGTCGATCTGGGTCTGCGCCGAGCGCACCGCCGCGGACGCGTCGGACAGCAGCGGAACGGCCTGGTCGGTCACCTCCGCCACCAGTTTGGTGGTCGCCCTGAGCGTCTGGGCCAGCCTCGCCAGCGCCACGGCGAGGAAGGAGACCAGGATCGCCCAGAAGACGGCCACCAGGATCCCGGCCACCTCTCCACCGGACACCTCGCGCACCCGCTCCCTGAAACGTGCCTGAACATCGAAAAGCAATGGACCGAGCCTATCGCGCCAGGCGCGGAGCTCCGCACCGGATTACCGTCGCGCGCTGCGGGGTTGCGCGAAGCGATTGTACGGAGTGCATACGTTTCAGTACGCTCCGTATTCCATGCGGGACCATCAACGGGGCCACGGACCCATGGACGGCAATGTACCGCTGGAGCTGAACGCGTTCGTCGGCCGCTCGGCCGAACTCGCCGCACTGGCGCGGTTGCTCGGCTCCGCACGTCTGGTCACGGTGACCGGGGCGGGCGGCGTCGGCAAGTCACGGCTCGCGGCGCGGGCGGCCGCGCGGTGCGCGCCGCGCGACGGCGTGTGGCGGGTGGAGCTGGCGCCGGTGCGCGATCCGGCGTTCGTCGACCACGCCCTCGTGGAGGCGCTGGGGCTGACCGACCACACCACCCGGCCGCCGCGCGAGACGCTGCTGGCACATCTCGCCGACCGCCAACTGCTGCTCGTCCTGGACGGTTTCGAGCACCTGGTCACGGCGTGCGCCGGTCTGGTGGGCGAGTTGCTCCGCGCGGTGCCCGGGCTCACGGTGCTCGCGGCGGGGCGCAGACCGCTGGCCGTGGCCGGTGAGCGGGTGTTCCCGCTGGCGCCGCTGGGCGAGGACGAGGCGGTGCGGCTGCTGCTGGACCGCGCGGCGGAGTGGGGCCCTGCCGTGGCGGACGGCCCCGAACTGCGCGAGGTGTGCCGGCGCCTGGACGGGATCCCGCTCGCCCTGGAACTGGCCGCCGGTCGGCTGCGGGCCCTTTCCCCCCGGCAGCTGCTGGACCGGCTGGACGACCGCTTCCGCCTGCTGACCTGCGGCGAGCGGGACGCGCTGCCCCGCCACCAGACGCTGCGGCTGGCCGTCGGCTGGAGCCACGAACTGTGCGCGCCCCGCGAGAGGTTGCTGTGGTCGCGGCTGTCGGTGTTCGCGGGACCGTTCGACCTGGAGGCCGTCGAGTACGTGTGCGGCGGGCAGGGCCTGAAGTCCGAAGACGTCCTGGACGTGCTCACCGAACTGCTCGCCCAGTCGGTGGTCGCCCGTGAGGAGACGCCGTCGGGCGCGCGCTACCGGATGCTGGACACGGTGCGCGCGTACGGCGCCGAGTGGCTGGAGGCGACGGGCGACGCGGCCCGGCTGCGGCGGCGGCACCGCGACTGGTACCTCGGGCTCGCCACCTGGTGCGAGCTGGACTGGTTCTCGCCGCGGCAGGCCGAGGTGGCCGCCCGGGTGGAGGCGGAGCTGCCGAATCTGCGCAGCGCGCTGGAGCACTGCCTGGGCGAGCCGGAGGACGCGCATCTCGGGCAGTACCTCGCGGGCTCGCTGTGGTTCTGCTGGGCGGGCTGCGGGCGTCTGTCGGAGGGGCGGCACTGGCTGGAGCAGGTGGTGCGGCTGGACACCGGGCACGAGCAGTCCCGGTTGAAGGCGCTGTGGGTGCTCGGCTACGTGGCGATCCTGCAGGGCGACGCCGTGCCCGCGCTGGCCGCGCTGCAGGAGTGCCGGGAGGAGGCGGAGCACGGCGGCGACCGGACGGCGGTGGCGTACGCGGAGCACCGCACCGGATGTCTCGCCCTGGTCAGTGACGACATGGAACGCGCTCAGGAGCTGCTGGAGTCGGCGCTGGAGCGCTACCAGGAGATCGGCGAGCTCAACAGCAACGTGCTGATGGCCCAGGTCGAACTGGCGATGACGCGCGCGTTCCAGGGCGATCTGCCGGAGGCGGTGCGACTGTGCGAGGACGTACGGCGGGTGTGCGAGGACCACGGCGAGCGGTGGACCCGCGGCTACGCGCTGTACGTCCTGGCGTACGCGGGCTGGGCCGACGGCGACCTCCCGCGGGCGCGCGCCCTGCTGACCGAGTGCCTCACCGGCGCCCACGCCTTCCACGACCTGCTCG
Source organism: Streptomyces sp. NPDC101225 (assembly GCF_044767585.1). Classification (NCBI taxonomy): domain Bacteria; kingdom Bacillati; phylum Actinomycetota; class Actinomycetes; order Kitasatosporales; family Streptomycetaceae; genus Streptomyces; species Streptomyces sp. NPDC101225. The sequence goes on along the minus strand of NZ_JBIWOE010000031.1, from coordinate 14,874 downwards.
GCTCCGTGCTGGCGGTGGAGCTGCTGGCCCTGGTCACCGTGGCGCAGGGCGACGCGGCGGAGGCGGCGGTGCTGCAGGGCGCGGCGTCCCGGATGTGGCGGTCGGTGGGCCTGCCGCTGTTCGGCTCGGCCCACTACGGCGCTCCGCACGGGCTGTGCGAGGCGGCGGCCCGGGAGCGGCTGGGCGACGAGCGGTACGGCGAGTGCGTGGCCGAGGGGGCGCGGCTGGTGCGGGAGGCGGCGGTGTCCCGGGCGCTGGAGCCGGCGCTGGACGCCGTGCCGTCGCCGCGCGGCCAGGTACGGCACGCGGCGGCGGGCCGGCCGATGCACGAACCCGCCGCCTCCCGCGCCCGGAAGGGCGGGGAGACGGCGGGCTGAGGTGGTGCTGCCGCCTGCCGGTGATCAGCGGGCGTAGTACTCGACGACGAGCTGCTCGTCGCAGATCACCGGGATCTCCTTGCGGTTCGGCTCACGGTCCAGGCGGAACGCCAGGGCCTTGAGGTTCACCTGGAGGTAGCGCGGGGTCTCGCCCTCGGGGGCGAAGCCGCCCTCGCGGGCGATGGAGAAGAGGGTCTTCTCCCGGCTGCGCTCGCGGACCATCACGACGTCGTCGGGCTTGACGCGGAAGGAGGGCTTGTCGACCTTCTGGCCGTTGACCTCGATGTGGCCGTGCACGACCATCTGACGGGCCTGGTAGATGGTGCGGGCGATGCCCGAACGCAGGACCAGGGCGTCGAGACGGCGCTCGAGCTCGATGATCAGGGCCTCGCCGGTCTTGCCCTGGACCTTGGAGGCACGCTCGTAGGCGCGCACGAGCTGGCGCTCGGACACGTCGTACTGCGCGCGCAGACGCTGCTTCTCGAGCAGACGGACCTTGTAGTCCGAGTTCTGCTTGCGGCCGCGGCCGTGCTCACCCGGCGGGTAGGGGCGGGCCTCGAAGTACTTGACGGCCTTCGGGGTCAGCGCGATGCCGAGGGCACGCGACTTCTTGACCTTGGGGCGGGACTGGTTCGCCACTGTCTTTAGTCTCTTCTCTCAGATTCTTCGGCTTGTCAGGGTTGAGGGAGGTCGCAATCCGCAGCCGGGGAATCCCGCCTCGTCCGGGTGGACGGGGTGGGCAGCCGCTCCCCTGGTCTGGGCACATACGTGCAGCACGCGAGTGGCCCACCGGCCCGTCCCGCCGTACGACGGGGGGTGGTGGGCTGCCCGCGACACCGTTCGACGGTGCGCGACGCTCCTGGGACCCGCTGGGGGTCCCGGCCGGATGCCCCGCTCTGACAGCACGGGACTCGGCACTTCGGGGCAGTCTACAGGCTGCTCAGGACCGCCTGCGACCGAGGTGCTTCCTGGTCCATTCGACCGCGTCCGCGTACCGCGCCTCGGCGCCGTGCCGGCTCGGGGTGTAGTACTCGCGGTCCTTGAGCGCGTCCGGGGCGTACTGCTGCTCGGCGATGCCCTCGGCCAGGTCGTGCGGGTACACGTACCCCTGGGCGTGGCCGAGCTTGGCGGCGCCCTTGTAGTGGCCGTCGCGCAGATGGGGCGGCACGGCGCCGGCCACTCCCTTGCGCACGTCGTCCATGGCGGCGCCGATCGCCGTCGTCGCCGAGTTGGACTTGGGGGCCAGGGCGAGGGCGATGGTGGCGTGGCTGAGGGTGAGGGCGGCCTCGGGGAAGCCGATCATGGCGACGGCCTGGGCGGCGGCGACGGCGATCGGCAGCGCGTTCGGATCGGCGAGGCCGATGTCCTCGCTCGCCGAGATCATCAGGCGGCGGGCGATGAAGCGGGGGTCCTCGCCGGCCTCGATCATGCGGGCCAGGTAGTGCAGCGCGGCGTCGACGTCCGAGCCGCGGATGGACTTGATGAGGGCGCTGGCGACGTCGTAGTGCTGGTCGCCGTCACGGTCGTACGTCACCGCCGCCCGGTCGACCGTCTCCTCCAGCGTCGTCAGGGAGATCTCCGGCTCGCCCTTGTCCAGGGCGGCTCCGGCCGCGGCCTCCAGGGCGGTCAGGGCGCGGCGGGCGTCGCCGCCGGCGATGCGCAGGAGGTGGTCCTCCGTGTCGCCCGGGAGGGCGACCGCGTCCTTGAGGCCCCGCTCGTCGGCGAGGGCCCGCTTGAGCAGCCCGCGGACGTCGTCGTCCGTGAGGGGTTCGAGGGTGAGCAGCAGGGAGCGGGAGAGCAGCGGGGAGATCACCGAGAAGTACGGGTTCTCCGTCGTCGCCGCGACGAGCGTCACCCAGCGGTTCTCGACCGCGGGCAGCAGGGAGTCCTGCTGGGCCTTGCTGAAGCGGTGGATCTCGTCGAGGAAGAGGACGGTCTCCCGGCCGTAGCCACCGGTGGCGCGGCGGGCGCCGTCGATGACCGCGCGGACCTCCTTGACCCCCGCGGTGATCGCCGACAGCTCCACGAAACGCTTGTTGGTGGCTTTCGAGACGACGTACGCCAGGGTCGTCTTGCCGGTGCCGGGCGGGCCCCAGAGGATCACCGAGGACGGTCCCGCGGGACCGCCCGCGCCCTCGCCGACCAGTCTGCGCAGCGGCGAGCCGGGCTTGAGCAGGTGCCGCTGGCCCACCACCTCGTCCAGGGTGCGCGGGCGCATCCGCACCGCCAGGGGGCTCCCTGCCGGGTCCTTCTCCTGGCGTTCTTCTGCGGCTGCGGTGAACAGGTCGGGCTCCACGTCCCAAACCCTAAATCACCGCACCGACAATCCCTCCGGGCCCTGGACGCGGAAGGTCAGCTGGTCCAGAAGTCCCACCAGCGGGTGAGGATCAGCATGCCGATGACGCCGATGTGCAGCACGGGCAGGACCCAGGTGAACTCGCCGAAGAAGCTCTTCAGCCAGCGGGGCGCGGGCAGGAAGCCGTTGCGGACGTTGAACGACGTCACGTACCAGAACATGATGATCGTCGCCACCCAGGCCAGCGAGCACCACAGGCACAGCGCGTTGATGCGGTACAGCGACTGGAACATCAACCAGGCGCAGAAGCTCACGCCGAAGAGGGTGCCGGCGTTGAAGGTGAGCCAGTACCAGCGCGGGAAGCGGGCGTGGGCCAGCAGGCTCATGCCGACGCAGATGACGATGCCGTAGGCGACGAGGCCGAGCATCGGGTTGGGGAAGCCGAAGACGGAGGCCTGCTTGGACTCCATGACGCTGCCGCAGGAGACGACCGGGTTGAGGCTGCACCCGGGGGTGAAGGTCTTGCCCTCGACCTTGGCCTCGAGGAGCTTGAACTTGTCGACCGTGATGACCCACGCGGCGAGCAGACCGGCCGCGCCCGTGATGACCAGCAGCAGCGCGTAGGCGCGGCTGCCGCCCACCGTCCGTGGTCCGGCGGAGCCGTCGCCCGAAACGGGTTCGGGCTCGGTGGAGACGTCTTTGACTGTGGTCTTGCTCATCACGCCGATTCCGCCTGCTCGAGAGTTGGACCTTCTTCGGGCAGGGGCCATTGTGCCGCACTCGGCCCCGTGTCCACCGTTCGGTGGACATAAGGAAGGACACACGGTCGTCCCCGAGCGTACGGTTTTGGCCGAGTGTTGGGGGCATGACAGCACACGCGAACGAACTCGCGGTGGACGTACGGGGGCTGCGCAAGCGGTACGGGGACGTGACCGCGGTGGACGGCATCGATCTCGGGATCCGCCCGGGCGAGGTGTTCGGCCTGCTCGGACCGAACGGCGCGGGCAAATCGACCACGGTGGAGATCCTCCAGGGCAATCGCAGCCGGGACGGGGGCGAGGTGTCGGTGCTGGGGTCCGACCCGGCGGCCGGCACACGCGCGTGGAGGTCCCGTGTGGGAATCGTCTGGCAGGACGAATCGGCGCCCGCCGAGTTGACGGTCCGCGAGACCGTACGGCATTTCGCTCGCTACTACCCGAGGCCGCGCGACCCGGAGGAGGTCATCGGCCTGGTGGGTCTTCAGGCCAAGGCGGACAGCCGCATCAAGGCGCTGTCGGGCGGTCAGCGCAGGCGTCTCGACGTGGCCCTCGGCGTGATCGGCGGCCCCGATCTGCTGCTCCTGGACGAGCCGACGACGGGGTTCGACCCGGCGGCTCGGCGGCAGTTCTGGGACCTGATCCGGCTCCTCGCCGACGAGGGCACGACCATCCTGCTGACCACGCACTACCTGGAGGAGGCGGAGGCGCTCGCCGACCGGCTCGCCGTCGTGTCCGAGGGCCGGGTCGTCGCCGTGGGCGAACCCGCCGGTCTGCGCAAGCGGTTCGGCACCGGGGCCACCGTCGGGTGGACCGAACCCGACGGAGCCGCCCGCACCGAGCGCACGGACACCCCGACCCGCACGGTCGCCGAGCTGATGCGCCGTTTCGACGGCGAGATCCCGGACCTGCGGGTGAGCCGCCCCACGCTGGAGGACGTCTACCTCCGGCTCACCGGACAGGAGGACGCCCGATGACCACGACCACCCTGCCGACCGGGGCCACGACGGCGACCGGGCGGCTGCCGGGGGCCTGGGGGCTGGGGCTTCGGCGGGGCGCGCTGGAGATCAGGCAGTTCTTCCGGCAGCGCGAGCAGGTGGTGTTCACCTTCGCGTTCCCGGTGGTGTTCCTGTTCCTGTTCGCGTCGATCTTCAGCGACGACGTGAAGGGCGCCGGAATCACCGCCTCGCAGCTGTACGTCCCGGCGATGACCGCCGCCGGCATCATGTCGACCAGCTTCCAGTCGCTCGGCATCTCGATCGCCATCGAGCGGGACGAGAAGGTGCTGCGCCGGCTGCGCGGGACGCCGATGCCGCCCGCCGCGTACTTCCTCGGCAAGATCTGGCTGGTTCTGTGCACCGGTGTGCTGGAGACGACGGTCCTGCTGCTCGTCGGCATCAGCTTCTACGGCGTCGACCTGCCCTCGGACCCGGCCCGCTGGTTCGACCTCGCCTGGATCTTCGTCCTCGGCCTGACGGCGTGCGCGCTGCTCGGCATCGCGGTCAGCTCGGTGCCGAGGTCGGGCAGGAGCGCGACCTCCGTGGTCGTCCTGCCCTTCCTGGTGCTGCAGTTCATCTCGGGCGTCTACATCGCGATCGACACCATCCCCGACTGGATGCTGAACATCGGGGCGCTGTTCCCGCTGAAGTGGATGTGCCAAGGTCTGCGCGGGGTGTTCCTGCCGGACTCGGCACAGATCCTGGAACAGGCCGGCCGCTGGGAGTTCGGCAAGGTCGCCCTGGTGCTCGGGGCCTGGTGCGTCGGAGGATTGGTGCTGTGTCTGCTGACCTTCCGGTGGAAGAACCGGCGCGAGGGATGACGTGTCCGGCGGAGGCCGTCGGCGCGTACACCTGGGACCGCTCCTTCCGGCTCTGGGACTGCTACTTCGCGCTGATCTGGCTGGCCACCCTGGCGTTCGTGCTCGGCACGGACCGTCCGGGGTGGCCGGTCCGCCTCACCGCGGCGGCGCTGCTGGTGCCGTTGATCCCGCTGTTCGTGCGGGTGGGGCGCCCCCTGCTGCGGGGTGATCCGCCGCCCGAGCGCCGGGCGCTGCTCTACCTCGTGGCGGTGACGGCCCTGTTCCTGCCCTCGGCGATCCTGGTCGGCGAGACCCGGGTGATGACCTTCGCGCTCGTCCCCCAGTGCTTCATGACCCTGCGGATGCGGTGGGCGATCACGGTGGTGGCCGTGATCAACGTGGTGCCGATCGTGGGCTGGGCGCTGCTGTGGTGGCCGAGCGACCAGGACGTCTTCTTCAACGGCCTGTTCGCCGTGGTCACCCTGGTCTTCTCGGTGGCCGTCGGCACCTGGGTGATCCGGATCATCGAGCAGAGCCAGGAGCGGGCCGCGCTCATCGCCGAGCTGGACGCGAGCCGGCACGAGGTCTCGCGTCTGTCCGCCGCGCACGGGGCGCTGACCGAGCGCGAGCGCATGGCCCGCGAGATCCACGACACCCTCGCGCAGGGCTTCACCAGTCTGCTGATGCTGATCCAGGCGGTGGAGGCGGAGCTCGGCCACGACGTCCCGCAGGCCCGCCGCCATCTGGCCCTGATGGACGAGACGGCCCGGCAGAACCTCGCCGAGGCCCGTGCCCTGGTCGCCGGGGCGGCGCCCGCCGACCTGGACGGCACCTCCCTGCCGGACGCGCTGCGCCGGCTCGCCGTCCGGCACGGGGCGACGCTGGACGTGACCGGCCCGGTGCGGCCGCTGCCGGCCGGAGCGGAGGTGGTGGCCCTGCGCACCTGCCAGGAGGCGCTGGCCAACGCCCGCAAGCACGCGGGGGGTTCGGCGGCCGTGGACATCGCGCTGGCGTACGCCGACGACACGCTCACCGTGTCCGTGCGGGACGACGGCCGCGGCTTCGACCCGGACGCGCCCCGCGAGGGCTACGGTCTCGCGGGGCTGCGCGCCCGGGCCACCGAGGTCGGCGGCACGGCGCGCGTCAGCAGCACACCGGGCGACGGCGCGACCGTGACGGTCAGCCTGCCCGTATCCCCGCTGAGGAGTTCACCGTGATCAGGATCGTCCTCGCCGACGACCATCCCGTCGTACGGGAGGGGCTGCGGGCGATGCTCAGCGCCGAGCCGGACCTCGACGTCGTCGCCGATGCGGCGAGCGGGCCGCAGGCGGAGGCGCTGGCGGCTCGGCTGCGGCCCGACATCGTGCTCATGGACCTGCGCATGCCGGGCGGCGGGGGCGTGGACGCGATCCTGCGGATGGGCGCGGCGGGACTGCCGTGCCGGGTGATCGTCCTGACGACGTACGAGACGGACCGGGACATCCTGCGGGCGGTGGAGGCCGGGGCGGCGGGCTATCTGCTCAAGGACATGCCGCGGGGCGAACTGGCGGAGGCGATCCGCTCGGCCGCGCGCGGCGAGACGGTCCTCGCGCCGTCGGTGGCCGCCCGGCTGGTCGACCAGCTGCGCACGAAGCCGCAGCGGCCGCGGCTGTCGGAGCGGGAGACGGCGGTGCTGCGGTTGGTCGCCGAGGGCTGCACGAACGCGGAGATCGGACGCCGGTTGTTCATCGGCGAGTCCACGGTGAAGACCCATCTGCTGCGCGTCTTCGGCAAGTTGGGCGTCGACGACCGGACGGCGGCCGTCACGAGTGCGATGCGGTTCGGGCTGCTGGAGTGAGGGGACGTGCGGCCCCCTCACTCCACCGGGCTCAGCCCAGCCGCGACTCCAGTTCCGCCACGATCTCGTTCACGCCGACCGCCGTCTGCTCGCCGGAGTCCATGTCCTTGAGCTGGACGACGCCCTCGGCGAGGTCGCGTTCACCGGCGACGACCGTGTAGCGGGCGCCGCTGCGGTTGGCGTTCTTCATGGCGCCCTTGAGCCCCTTGGCGCCGTAGGAGAAGTCGGCGGCGACGCCGAGCTTGCGCAGCTCGGTCACCTTGGCGAACAGCACGCGCCGCGCCTCCTCGCCCAGCGGCACCGCGAACACGCTGGTGGTGGAGGGGAGGTCGAGCTCGACGCCCTCCGCCTCCAGCGCCAGGACCGTGCGGTCCACGCCGAGCGCCCAGCCGACGGACGGGAGCGCGGGGCCCCCGATCATCTCGGACAGGCCGTCGTAGCGTCCGCCGCCGCCCACCGCGGACTGCGAGCCCAGACCGTCGTGGACGAACTCGAACGTCGTACGGGTGTAGTAGTCGAGGCCGCGCACCAGCTTCGGGTCGTCCTCGAAGGCCACGCCCGCCGCCGTGATCAGCTCGCGGACCTCCTCGTGGTACGCCTTGCATGCGTCGCAGAGGTAGTCCCGCAGCAGGGGGGCGCCGCCCAGCTGCTTCTGGACCGTCTCCCGCTTGTCGTCCAGGACGCGCAGCGGGTTGATCTCCGCACGGCGCAGCGTGTCCTCGTCCAGGTCCAGGCCGCGCAGGAAGTCCTGCAGCGCGGCCCGGTAGACGGGACGGCACTCCTGGTCGCCCAGGCTGTTGAGCAGGATACGGAAGTCGCTCAGGCCCAGCGAGCGGTACGCCTGGTCGGCCAGGATGATCAGCTCGGCGTCCAGCGCCGGGTCCTCGGCCCCGATCGCCTCGGCGCCCACCTGCGAGAAGTGACGGTAGCGGCCCTTCTGCGGGCGCTCGTAGCGGTAGTAGGAGCCCGAGTACCAGAGCTTGACCGGCAGGTTGCCCGCCTTGTGCAGGTTGGCCTCCAGCGCCGCGCGCAGCACGGACGCCGTGCCCTCGGGGCGCAGCGCCAGTTGGTCGCCGCCCTTGGTCTCGAAGGCGTACATCTCCTTGGTCACGATGTCGGTCGACTCGCCGACACCGCGCGCGAACAGCTCGACGTTCTCGAAGCCGGGCGTCTCGATGTAGCCGTAGCCGGAGTTGCGCAGGGGCGCGGCGATGGCCTCGCGGACCGCCAGGAACTTGGCGCTGTCCGGCGGGATCAGGTCGTACGTGCCCTTGGGGGCCTTGAAGGTGCTCACGGAAGGTCTCGTCACATTCCTCGTCGGGGAGCGTCCGCTCCCAGGCCGGCGGCCACCTGCCGCAGATACGGGTTGGTGGCGCGCTCCTGGCCGATGGTCGTCTGGGGGCCGTGGCCGGACAGCACCACGGTCGAGTCCTCGAGCGGCAGGCACACGCGGGCCAGCGAGTCGAGCATCTCGGCCATGTCACCGCCGGGCAGGTCGGTGCGTCCGACGGAGCCGGCGAAGAGCAGATCCCCGGAGAAGAAGACCGACGGGACGTCGCTCGTCTCGGGCATCCGGAAGGTCACCGACCCCTTCGTATGGCCGGGCGCGTGCGCGACGGAGAACTCCAGGCCCGCGAGCGCCAGCCGCGCGCCGTCGGTGAGCTCCTCGACGTCGTCGGGCTCCCCCACGGTCAGCTCGCCCATCAGCGGCATGCCGATGGAGCGGCCGAGCGCCTTCTCCGGGTCCGCCATCATGTAGCGGTCCTCGGGGTGGATCCACGCCGGTACGTCGTGCGCGCCGCACACCGGGACGACCGAGGCCACATGGTCGATGTGGCCGTGGGTGAGGACGACGGCGACGGGCTTGAGCCGATGCTTCTCCAGCGCGTCCTCGACGCCTTGGGCGGCCTGGTGGCCAGGGTCGATGATCACGCACTCCTCACCGGCGGCGGGGGCGACGAGATAACAGTTCGTCCCCCAGGCCCCGGCGGGGAACCCGGCAATGAGCACGATCGTCCTTCGTTGTGTCGATTACAGACGGCTACAGCTGCTGTCAGAGCCTACCGGCGCTGCCGAATCCTCAGCGAACCCATATACGGTACGGGGCACACGCAGGCGGTCGGCTCACAGGACGCACGCGTCCCGGTCGACGTACAGACGCATGAGGAGAGAACCCGGTGGTCACCCAGGAACAGCGGAAGCGCCAGCTCGCCCGGGAGAAGTTCCTGCGCCAGCAGCAGCGGCGCACGGCCGCGCGGCGCAAGGCCAAGATGCGCAATTCGGTGATCGCGTCGGCGCTCGGCGTCATCGTGATCGGCAGCGTGGTCCTCTACACGACCGGGCCCTTCAAGGGCGGCAAGAAGGACGACAAGGCCAACGCGAGCTCGCAGACCACCCCGAGCGCCGCCGCGACGAGCAAGGCGCCGGATCCGTGCGCCAAGCCGGCCAAGGGCTCCGTGAAGAAGCTCAGCTGGAAGAAGGAGCCCGCGCTCACCATCGACAAGTCGGCGAAGTACACCATGAACCTCGCCACGACCTGCGGTGACATAGGTATCGCGCTGAAGGCGTCGGCGGCGCCGCACACCGTCAACTCCTTCAACTTCCTGGTGAACAAGGGCTACTTGGACCACACCAAGTGCCACCGTCTGGTCCCGAGCGGGATCTACGTGCTCCAGTGCGGCGACCCGACGGGCACCGGCACCGGCGGACCGGGCTACACCATCCCGGACGAGAACCTCAAGGACAAGAGCCTGAAGGGCAACGTCTACCCGGCGGGCACGGTCGCCATGGCCAACCAGTACAACTCGCAGACGAAGAAGGGCCGCAACACCGGCGGCAGCCAGTTCTTCCTCGTCTACCAGGACAGCCCGCTGCCGCCCGACTACACCCCGTTCGGCACGGTCTCCAAGGACGGCATGAAGGTCCTCAAGAAGATCGCCGCCGCCGGAGCCGCCCCGGCCGACCCCACGACCGGCAACACGGCGCCCAACGCGACCGTGGTGATCAACAAGGCGACGGTCACCAAGTCCTGAGCGTCAAGTGCGAAATTTCGGTCGCGCGGGATGCGGACAGGTCACCCGCACGTCGCCTATGTTGGCCGTGACGAAACTGTGGACGATGCCCGGGGGTGCTGAGGCCCCCCGCAGGCATCATGTGGAGGAGGCGCTGTGAGCAGCGACCCGTGGGGACGCGTCGACGAGACGGGGACCGTGTACGTGCGTACGGCCGACGGCGAGCAGGTCGTCGGATCATGGCAGGCCGGCTCCCCTGAGGAGGCGCTGGCCTACTTCGAGCGCAAGTACGAGGGCCTGGTTGTCGAGATCGGCCTCCTCGAGAAGCGAGTGAAGACCACCGACCTGTCCGCGAAGGACGCGCAGACCGCCATCGACCACATCCGGGAGCAGGTCGACGCCCACCACGCGGTCGGCGACCTGGACGCCCTGAGGACCCGCCTGGACAAGCTGGTCGAGAGCGTCGAGGCGCGCCGTGAGGAGCGCAAGCAGCAGCGCGCGAAGCAGTCCGACGAGGCGCGGCACGCCAAGGAGGACCTGGTCGTCGAGGCGGAGCAGCTGGCGCAGTCCGACCAGTGGCGGGCGGCCGGCGAGCGGCTGCGGGCGCTGGTGGACACCTGGAAGAGCCTGCCGCGCCTGGACCGCAAGTCGGACGACGAGCTGTGGCACCGCTTCTCGCACGCCCGCTCGGCGTTCTCCAAGCGGCGCAAGGCCCACTTCGCGGCGCTGGACGCGCAGCGCGAGGAGGCCCGCAAGATCAAGGAGCGGCTGGTCTCGGAGGCCGAGGCGCTGTCCGGATCCACGGAGTGGGGTCCGACCGCCGCGCGCTACCGCGAGCTGATGGCGGAGTGGAAGGCCGCGGGCCGCGCCCAGCGCGAGCACGAGGACGACCTGTGGAACCGCTTCCGCGGCGCCCAGGACATCTTCTTCGCCGCCCGCAGCTCGGTCTTCGCCGAGCGGGACGCCGAGCAGGCCGAGAACCTCAAGCTCAAGGAGGAGCTGGCCGAGGAGGCCGAGAAGATCCTCCCGGTGACCGACCTGAAGGCGGCCCGCGCCGCCTTCCGCTCGGTCAACGAGCGCTGGGAGGCCATCGGCCACGTGCCGCGGGACGCCCGCCCGAAGGTCGAGGGCCGGATGCACGCCGTGGAGCGGGCCATCCAGGACGCCGAGGAGTCGGAGTGGCGCCGGACGAACCCGGAGGCACGCGCGCGTGCCGAGGGTCTGACCGGGCAGCTCCAGGCGGCCGTGGACAAGCTGCGGGGTCAGATCGAGCAGGCGCGCGCGCAGGGCAACAACGCCAGGGCCGACAAGCTCGAGCGGGAGCTGGAGGGTCGCCAGGCCCTGCTGGAGCAGGCGCTGAAGGGCCTGCACGAGTTCGGCGGCTGACCCACTCGCCGTCCGGAGGCGGACGCGTGCGAAGCATCGGAAGGGGCCCGTACCTCGCGGTACGGGCCCCTTCTCGTCGTAGGGCTGCGGCTACGACCTGCTGCGGGCCGACGTCACGCGGTAGACGTCGTACACGCCCTCCACGCCCCGTACCGCCTTCAGGACGTGCCCTAGGTGCTTCGGGTCGCCCATCTCGAAGGTGAAGCGGGAGGTGGCCACCCGGTCGCGGGAGGTCTGCACGGCCGCGGAGAGGATGTTGACGTGCTGGTCGGACAGGACGCGGGTGACGTCCGACAGCAGCCGGGAGCGGTCCAGCGCCTCGACCTGGATGGCGACCAGGAAGACCGAGGACTGGGTGGGTGCCCACTCGACGTCGAGGATGCGCTCGGGCTCGCGGGACAGCGAGTCCACGTTCACGCAGTCGCTGCGGTGCACCGATACGCCGCTGCCGCGCGTGACGAAGCCGATGATGGGGTCGCCCGGGACCGGCGTGCAGCACCGGGCCAGCTTGACCCACACGTCCTCGACACCCTTGACGATGACGCCCGGGTCGGCGCTGGAGCGGCGCTTGCGGCTGCGGCTGCGGGTCGGCGGGACCGACTCGTCGATCTCCTCGGTGGCCGCCTCCTCGCCGCCGAGCGCCTGGACCAGCTTCTGCACGATGTTCTGAGCGGAGACGTGGCCCTCGCCGATCGCCGCGTACAGCGCCGAGATGTCGGCGTAGCGCATCTCGTGGGCGAGCGTGACGAGCGAGTCGCCGGTCAGGATGCGCTGGATGGGAAGGTTCTGCTTGCGCATGGCGCGGACGATGGCGTCCTTGCCCTGCTCGATCGCCTCGTCGCGGCGCTCCTTGGAGAACCAGGCCCTGATCTTGTTGCGCGCACGCGGTGACTTGACGAAGCCCAGCCAGTCCCGGGAGGGGCCCGCGCCGGCCGCCTTGGAGGTGAAGACCTCGACCAGGTCGCCGTTGTCCAGGGTGGACTCGAGCGGGACGAGTCTGCCGTTGACCCGTGCTCCTATGGTCCGGTGGCCGACCTCGGTGTGGACCGCGTAGGCGAAGTCGACCGGGGTGGCCCCGGCCGGAAGCGCGATGACGTCGCCCTTGGGCGTGAAGACGAAGACCTCGTTGCGCGACAGGTCGAAGCGCAGGGACTCCAGGAACTCGCCCGGGTCCTCGGTCTCCTTCTGCCAGTCGAGCAGCTGGCGCAGCCACGCCATGTCGTTGAGGTGGTCGTCCTTGCCCTTGCCGGACGTCCTGGGCGCGTCGGTGCGCACCTTGGAGGTGCCGGCGACGGCCTCCTGCTTGTACTTCCAGTGGGCGGCGATGCCGTACTCGGCGCGGCGGTGCATGTCGAAGGTGCGGATCTGCAGCTCGACCGGCTTGCCGTTGGGTCCGATGACCGTCGTGTGCAGCGACTGGTACATGTTGAACTTGGGCATCGCGATGTAGTCCTTGAACCGGCCGGGGACCGGGTTCCATCGCGCGTGCACGGTGCCGAGGGCGGCGTAGCAGTCGCGGACCGTGTCGACGAGGACGCGGATGCCCACCAGGTCGTAGATCTCCGCGAAGTCGCGGCCGCGGACGATCATCTTCTGGTAGACGCTGTAGTAGTGCTTCGGGCGGCCGGTGACGGTCGCCTTGATGCGGGCCGCGCGCAGGTCCTGCTGGACCTCGTCGGTCACTATGGCCAGATACTCGTCACGCTTCGGTGCCCGCTCGGCCACCAGCCGTACGATCTCGTCGTACATCTTGGGGTAGAGGATCGCGAAGGCGAGGTCCTCCAGCTCCCACTTGATGGTGTTCATGCCGAGGCGGTGGGCGAGCGGCGCGTAGATCTCCAGGGTCTCGCGCGCCTTCTTCTCCTGCTTCTCGCGCTTGAGGTACCGCATGGTGCGCATGTTGTGCAGGCGGTCGGCGAGCTTGATGACCAGGACCCGCGGGTCCTTGGCCATGGCGACGACCATCTTGCGCACGGTCTCGGCCTGCGCGGCCTCGCCGAACTTGACCTTGTCCAGCTTGGTGACACCGTCGACCAGCAGGGCGACGGAGTCCCCGAAGTCGCGGCGGAGCTGGTCGAGGCCGTACTCGGTGTCCTCGACGGTGTCGTGCAGCAGGCCCGCCATCAGGGTGGCCGGATCCATGCCCAGCTCGGCGAGGATGGTGGTGACCGCGAGCGGGTGCGTGATGTACGGGTCGCCGCTCTTGCGCTTCTGGCCGCGGTGCCAGCGCTCGGCGACCTGGTAGGCCTTCTCTATCTGCCGGAGCGTGGCCGTCTCGATCTTCGAGTCGTTGCTGCGCACTATCCGCAGCAGCGGCTCCAGCACCGGGTTGTACGGGTTGGAGCGCTGGACGCCGAGCCGGGCGAGGCGGGCGCGGACGCGGTTGGAGGAGCCGGTGCGGGCGGGCTGGCCCGTGTTCGGGCGGGCCGCCGGCTGCGAGGGGGCGGAGTGCCCGGGAGACGGGGCCTTCTCCGCTCGGGCGGAGTCGAGCGGAGGAGAGGGCTTCGGGCGCGACTGCTCGGCCGACTTGTCGACGGGCGCCGACTGGGCGTGCTCCACCGGCCCGCCCGCGTCGTTCTTCGCGTGCGGCGTGCTCGGCGCGGGCTTGGCCGCGGCTGCCGAGGCTGACTCGGGCTTGGCGGCAGTCAGGTGCTGGGCCTCGTCTGGCAAGAGGACTCCTCGTGCGCGATCCGGGTCCCCCGGTCAGGTTCCGGAGACCCCATGGTAGCGATCCTGCGCCCCAGGATCGCCTTCAGGCCGATGTGAGGAACATCCAGCCGTGCAACGCCGGGGGCGCCCCCATCATTCCCATGGGGCATGTGCGAAATTTACCCTTTTCCTGTTACGTCACTGATCGAGCGGAATAGAAAAGCAATTGACCCGAAGATCAACAAGCAGATAAGGTCAATTTCGACCAGTGATGGAAAAGGTTCACTTTTCCATTTCTTTAATAAGAAACGGGACAAGAACATGAAGTTGTTCGGAAAGACAGTTGCCGCCGCAGTGGTGACGGTGGGCCTGAGTGCCGCATTCGCGCTTCCCGCCCAGGCGGCGACCGTGGCGCCCATGTCGATGCACCGAGGCAGCTCGGGGTGCTTCAACTGGTCCTGGGCCGACGGGACCGCCACGAGCACCATCTACTACCACAACACGTGCAGCACGACGGAGCACCTGTGCGTCTGGTGGAAGGACGGCAAGGAGAACAACCTCCACCGCATCACCGCGCGCGGCGGGGCCAAGGGCCACCTCAAGGAGTCCGGCACCATCAAGTCCCAGGACATCGAGGACTGCTGATTCCGCAGTCGGCCGGATGGTATGAGTACTCAGGTTGAATCGGTGATGTCCGGGCTGTGGTGACGGGTCGTGATCCCTGCGGTACGACGTCTTCATGCGGTATGCGCAAGGGGGCGGGCT
>NZ_JBIWOE010000030.1:0-112784 GCF_044767585.1 Streptomyces sp. NPDC101225 | reverse complement strand
CTGCACTGGACCCGCCGGATGATCGAGATCCGCAAGCAGAACCCGGCCTTCGGCCTCGGCACCTACACCGAGCTCCCCTCCTCCAACCCGGCGGTGATCGCGTTCCTGCGGGAGTACGAGGACGACCTGGTGCTCTGCGTGAACAACTTCTCCCGCTTCGCCCAGCCCACCGAGCTGGACCTGCGGGCGTTCAACGGGCGGCATCCGGTCGAGCTGTTCGGCGGGGTGCGCTTCCCCGCCATCGGTGAGCTGCCGTACCTGCTGACCCTCGGCGGGCACGGCTTCTACTGGTTCCGGCTCCGGAAGGACTCGATGTAGCGCCTCGAAGATCCCGGGACGGGGCGTTTCTCCTGCCCCACCCGGGGCACGCATCAGTAGCACCCCGCCCACCCGGGGAAAGGAATGTGACACTATGGCGGAGACTGTCACACTTTCCGGCACGACGAGCCCTGGCCTGCTCGCGTCCCTGGATCCACTGCTCAGGGAGTGGCTGCCACGGCAACGCTGGTTCGCGGGCAAAGGACGTCCGGTCACCGGATTCTCGCTGGTCGCGGCCACGGAGCTGCTGCCGGTCGACAGCAGGCTGGGCCTGTACCACCTGCTGGTGCGCGCCCATCAGCCGCTCACGATCGGCGCCGAGCCCCACCCGGGTGACTGCTACCAGCTGCTGATAGGCGTGCGCGAGGCGCTGCCGCCCCGGCTGGCGCCCGCGCTGATCGGACATGTCGAGCAGGGCCCGCTCGCCGGTAACACGGTGTACGAGGCCCTGTACGACACCCGGCCCGCCGAACTGCTCCTGGAGGCGCTTCGCTCCCAGGCCCGGATCGGCGGGCTCCGTTTCGAGCGGGAGCCCGGCCGGGAGATCCGTACCGGGCTGGTCCCGCGCGTGGTGACCGCCGAGCAGTCCAACTCCTCCGTCATCTACGGAGATACGTTCATCCTGAAGCTGCTGCGCCGGGTCGTGCCCGGGGTCAACCCCGACCTGGAACTGCCGCTGGCCCTCGCCCGCGAGGGCTGCTCCCGGGTGCCCGCACCGACGGCGTGGCTGCGGGCCGAGCTGCCGGAGGAACAGGAGCCGTATGTGCTCGGCGTCCTCCAGCCCTTCCTGCAGGGCGCGGCGGACGGCTGGGAGCTGGCGCTGCGCGAGCTGGCCAAGGGCGAGGACTTCACCGCCGAGGCGCGGTCGCTCGGCCGTGCCACGGCCGAGGTGCACACCGCGCTGGCCCGTGCGCTGCCGACGGTGACGCTGGGCCATGCGCAGATCCGGCTGCTGGCCGACGGCATGACCGAGCGGCTGGAGGCGGCCGCGCAGGCGGTGCCCTCGCTGCGGCCGTACGCCCCCGCCCTGCACTCGGAGTTCACGGCGCTGGCCGATCTGGCCGCGGAGGGCCAGACCTGGACCGCGCAGCGCATCCACGGCGATCTGCACCTCGGACAGTGCCTGCGCCCGCCGGCCGGCGAGTGGTGCCTGATCGACTTCGAGGGTGAGCCGTCCCGTCCGCTGGCCGAGCGGCGGATGCCGCAGCCCACGGTGCGGGACATCGCGGGGATGCTGCGCTCCTTCGACTACGCGGCCCACTCCGCGCCCGCGCCCGCACCGGACTGGGCCGACGCGTGCCGCGCCGCGTACTGCTCCGGGTATGCCGAGGTCGGCGGCCGCGACCCACGCACCGACCCGGTGCTGCTGCGGGCCTTCGAGACGGACAAGGCGATCTACGAGGTCCTCTACGAGGCCCGTCACCGTCCCGACTGGCTTTCCGTACCGATGGCGGCGATCGAGCGTTACGCCATGACAGACCTGACCTGAACCTTGCCGAGGAGGCGCCGCCCGTGACCCCCCGCCCCACGTCCAGCGGTTCTGATCCGAAAAAGGCCGCGAAGGCCGCGGAGAAGGCGACCGAACCCGATAAGCCGGTCAAGAAGGCGACCGCGAAGACCGCCGCCGAGAAGGCGGCCACGAAGAAGGCGACGGCCGCGAAGCAGACGACCAAGAAGGCGAGCGCGCAGAGGACGAGCGCGACGAAGGCGACGGCGGCGGAGAAGACCGGCGCGACGAAGGCAGCGCCCAAGAAGGCGGCGGCGAAGAAGGCCACCGCCAAGAAGGCCACCGCGACGACGGGCGCCGCCGAAAAGGCCACCGCCAAGAAGACGGCCGCGAAGAAGGCCACCGCCAAGAAGACCGCCGCGGCCCCGGCCGCCGCCGGGAAGACGGCCGCGAAGAAGACGGCCGCCAAGAAGGCCACCGCGACGACGGCCGCCGCCGAAAAGGCCACCGCCAAGAGGACGACGGCGAAGAAGGCCGCCGCCACGAAGGCCGCGGCGAAGAAGAGCGCCGCGGCCGGCACGCCGGTCGAGAGGCCGGCGGCCAAGAAGGCTCCCGCCAGGCGGACCACCGTCGCCTCGGACCGGGTCACCGTCTCCGGCCCCGCGCAGCCGCCGAAGGCCGCCGGGCCGAAGAGGGCCCCGGCCCCCACGGCGGCCCCCGTCGCCGCTCCCGAACCCGCGCCCGTCTCCCCGGCGCTGGACGCGGCCGACCGCGGGCGGCTGCTGGCCGGGACCCATCACGATCCGCACACGGTGCTGGGCGCCCACCGGGTGCCCGGCGGAGTCGCCTTCCGGGCGTTCCGGCCGTACGCGCTGTCCGTGACCGTCGTGGCCGAAGGTCTCAGGATGGACCTGCACGACGACGGGGACGGGTTCTTCTCCGGTCTGCTGCAGTTGTCCGAGGTCCCGCCCGGATACCGGCTCCTGGTCACCTACGAGGGCTCGGAGCGGGAGACCGAGGACGCCTACCGCTTCCTGCCGACGCTGGGCGAGCTGGACCTGCACCTGATCGGCGAGGGCCGGCACGAGGAGCTGTGGAAGGTGCTCGGCGCGCACCCGATGACGCACCAGGGCGTGACCGGCACCCGCTTCTCGGTGTGGGCCCCCAACGCGCGCGGCGTGCACGTGGCCGGCACCTTCAACTTCTGGGACGGCACCGGGTATCCGATGCGCTCGCTCGGCTCCTCCGGAGTCTGGGAACTGTTCGTGCCCGAGATCGGCGAGGGCGAGCTGTACAAGTTCGAGATCACCCGCCCCGACGGCTCGAAGACCCTGCGCGCCGACCCGCTGGCCCGGCGCACGGAGGCCCCGCCGAACACGTCGTCCGTCGTCACCGCCTCCCATCACGAGTGGCAGGACGCGGCCTGGCTGGAGCAGCGCGGGGACCGGCCCGCCCACGAGGCGCCGTTCTCCGTCTACGAGGTCCATCTGCCGTCCTGGCGACCGGGACTGACGTACCGTCAACTCGCGGAGCAGCTGCCGGCGTACGTGAAGGACCTCGGCTTCACCCATGTCGAGCTGATGCCCGTCGCCGAGCATCCCTTCGGCGGCTCCTGGGGCTACCAGGTCACCGGCTTCTACGCCCCGACGGCCCGGCTCGGCACCCCCGACGACTTCCGGTACCTGGTCGACGCGCTGCACCGGGCCGGTATCGGCGTCGTGATGGACTGGGTGCCCGCGCACTTCCCGCGCGACGACTGGGCGCTGGCCGAGTTCGACGGCCGTCCCCTGTACGAGCACGAGGACCCGCTGCGCTCCGCGCACCCCGACTGGGGCACGCTGGAGTTCGACTACGGCCGCCGCGAGGTGCGCAACTTCCTGGTGGCGAACGCCCTTTACTGGTGCCGGGAGTTCCACATCGACGGCCTGCGCGTCGACGCCGTCGCCTCCATGCTCTACCTCGACTACTCGCGCGAGCCGGGCCAGTGGGTGCCGAACGAGCACGGCGGCCGGGAGAACCTGGACGCGGTGGCCTTCCTCCAGGAGATGAACGCGACGGTGTACCGCGAGGTGCCCGGTGTGGTCACGGTCGCCGAGGAGTCCACGGCCTGGGACGGGGTCACACGGGCCACCCACCACCGGGGCCCGGGCGGCTTCGGGGGGCTCGGTTTCGGCCTGAAGTGGAACATGGGCTGGATGCACGACTCGCTGGACTACATGAGCCACGAGCCGGTGCACCGCAAGTACCACCACAACGAGATGACGTTCTCGATGGTGTACGCGTACAGCGAGAACTACGTCCTGCCCATCTCGCACGACGAGGTGGTGCACGGCAAACGCTCACTGGTGTCGAAGATGCCCGGCGACTGGTGGCAGCAGCGCGCCAACCTCCGTGCCTACCTGGGCTTCATGTGGGCCCACCCGGGCAAGCAGCTCCTCTTCATGGGCCAGGAGTTCGCGCAGGGAGCGGAGTGGTCGGAGGCCCACGGCCCGGACTGGTGGCTGCTCGACCCGGCCTACGGCGCCGAGGCGGACCATCGCGGGGTGCGCGACCTGGTGCGTGACCTCAACACCGTCTACCGGCACACCCCCGCGCTGTGGCAGCGGGACACCGACCCGGCCGGCTTCCGGTGGATCGTCGGCGACGCCGCCGAGGACAACGTCTTCGCGTTCCTCCGCTACGACGCCGACGGCGCCCCGCTGCTGTCGGTCTCCAACCTCTCCCCCGTCGTCCGCCAGGGCTACCGCCTCGGCGTCCCGGACGACGTCCAGGCCTGGCACGAGACCCTCAACACCGACCTCGCCCGCTACGGCGGCGGCGACGTCACCAACCCCGACATCGTCAAGCCCGAACCCCAGGGCTGGCACGGCCGCCCGGCCAGCATCACCCTGACCCTGCCGCCGCTGGCCACGGTGTGGCTGCGGCCCGCCTAGGGGGTACGCCGGCCGGGCATGGCGGCCCGGCCGGCGGTCGAGGACGGGGCCGTTCAGGCCGGTCGGGGGTCCCGCCGGCTCCGCTCACGCCAACGCCGCCGCCACAGCGCGCGGCAGCGCCCGGCTGTGCACCACGCCGAGCCGCTGCGTGGCCCGGGTGAGCGCCACGTAGAGATCACTCGTGCCGTACAGCCCCGGCTCCACCACCAGCACCGAGTCGAACTCCAGCCCCTTCGACTGACGCGGGTCCAGCAGGACGACGGTGCGTGTCAGGTCGGGCTCCGCCCCCGCCGTCACCCCGTCCAGGCGTGCGGCCAGCCGCCGGTGCAGGTGCCGTGGCGCGATGACCGCCAGCCGGCCCTCGGCGGGCGTCAGCTCCTCCACCGCCTTGGCCACGGCGCCGGGCAGATCGTCGGTCGCGCGCGCCCAGGGCCGTACGCCGGTGGACCGCACCGAGCTCGGGGGTGCGAAGTCCGGCTGCCCGGCCCGCACCACCGCCGCCGCGACCTCCATGATCTCGGCCGGTGTGCGGTAGTTGACCCCGAGCCGGGTGTGCTCCCAGCGGTCCTCGACGAACGGGTGGAGGATGTCCGCCCACGAGCCGACGCCCGCCGCCTCCGCGGTCTGCGCCGGGTCCCCGACCAGGGTCATCGAGCGGGTCGGGCTGCGCCGCATCAGCAGCCGCCACGCCATCGGCGACAGCTCCTGCGCCTCGTCGACGATGATGTGCCCGAACGCCCAGGTCCGGTCGGCCGCCGCGCGCTCGGCGGCGCTGCGATGGTCGTCCTCCTCCTGCCGCTCGGCGAACCGCTCGGCGTCGATGATGTCGTGCGCGGACAGGATCTCGGAGTCCTCCTCGTCCTTGTCCTCGAA
Source organism: Streptomyces sp. NPDC101225 (assembly GCF_044767585.1). Taxonomy (NCBI): domain Bacteria; kingdom Bacillati; phylum Actinomycetota; class Actinomycetes; order Kitasatosporales; family Streptomycetaceae; genus Streptomyces; species Streptomyces sp. NPDC101225. The sequence continues at coordinate 107,213 of NZ_JBIWOE010000030.1, read as the reverse complement.
CTCGTAGGTGCGCGAGGCGAACGAGACGTCCAGCACACCCTGCGCGTAGGCGATCTGCGTCTCGCGCTCCCGCTCCGCCCGCGCCCGCCGCAGCCGGTCGTCCTCACCGAGCAGTTCGGCGGCCTCGTCCAGCAGCGGTACGTCCGACACCGTCCACTGACGGGTCACCGGCCGGCGTACGGCGGCCGCGTCCTCGTCGGGGAGGTGGCCGACGGGATCGGCCAGGAAGTCCGCGACCAGGCGCTGCGGGGTCAGCCGCGGCCACAACTGGTCGATGGCCGCCCATACTTCGGGGTTCTCGGCGATCTCGTCGCGGATCTGGGTGATGTCGGCCGGGTCGAGCAGGTTCGTGCCGTCGAAGGGGTCGGTGCCGACCCGCTCGGCGTACAGCTCGGTGAGCGTGTTGAGGATGTGGCCCTCGAAGTGCTCGCGGGCCGCGTTGTGCGGCAGGTTCGTGGCCCGGGTGCGCTCGCGCGCGACCTTCACCAGGCCGTCGTCGAGCATCAGGATCTCGCGGTCGTGCTCGATCGCGATCACCGGGTCGGGCAGTGCCTGCCAGTCGGCCACGACCCCGGCGAGCACGTCCGCCATGGCGGCGCGGCCCTTGACCGCCGCCGCCGCACGGGTGTCGCTCGCGGTCGCCCTCACACCGGGGAACAGCTCCCCGACGGTCGCGAGCAGCACGCCCGTCTCGCCGAGCGAGGGCAGCACCTCGCCGATGTAGCCGAGGAAGGCGGGGTTGGGCCCGACGATGAGGACGGCCCGCTTGGCGAGCAGCTCCCGGTGCTCGTAGAGCAGATACGCGGCCCGGTGCAGCGCGACCGCCGTCTTGCCGGTGCCCGGACCGCCCTCGACCACCAGCACCCCGCGGTGCGGCGCGCGGATGATCTCGTCCTGCTCTGCCTGGATGGTCTGCACGATGTCGTGCATCCGGCCGGTGCGCGCGGCGTCGAGCGCGGCGAGCAGCACGGCGTCCCCCGTCGGGTCCTCGTGCCCGGTCCGCTCCCGGTCCCCGAGGTCGAGGATCTCGTCGTGCAGGCCGGTGACCGTACGGCCCTCGGTGCTGATGTGCCGGCGCCTGCGCAGTCCCATCGGCGTGTGGCCGGTGGCCAGGTAGAAGGGCCGGGCGACGTGCGCGCGCCAGTCGATCAGCATCGGGGTGCGCTCGGCGTCGTCCGTACGCAGCCCGATGCGTCCGATGTGGTGGGTCTCGCCCGCGGTGAGGTCGATCCGGCCGAAGCAGAGTGATCCGTCCACCGCGTTCAGCGCCGCGAGCAGGCCGGAGCGCTCGGCGACGAGGATGTCCCGCTCCAGCCGGGCCTGCATGGGCGTGTTGCCCTGCCCGAGCGCGTCGGTGACGCCCGCCTCGGTGTCGCCGCGCAGGGCGTCCACGCGCGCATGGAGCCCGTCGATGAATTCCTGCTCGCCTTGCATTTCATCGTCTGGATATTCGGTGTTTGACAATTCCGCTCCCGCCCGGATATACTGCGTTCAGTGAACTTCTCCGCGACTCGATCCCCTTGAAGTCGCGAATCAATGAATATACGCAAAGAAATCCCCCGAGCGCAATTGCTCGGGGGATTTCTTTATGGGCGGGGCCGCTCAGAGGACGTCCGCCAGCTCCTCCAGTAGCCGCCTCTTGGGCCGGGCGCCGACCATCGACCGCACGGGCTCACCGCCGCGGAAGACCATGAACGTCGGCATCGACAGCACCTTGTAGGCGTTCGTGGTCGTCGGGTTGCTGTCCACGTTCAGCTGCACCACCTTGAGGCGGCCGGCCTCCTCGGCGGCGAGGGCGCGCAGCACCGGCCCCATCTGCCGGCACGGCGGGCACCAGTCCGCGGTGAACTCCACCAGCACCGGCAGTTCGGAGCGGATCACCTCCGCGGTGAAGTCCTCGTCGGTCACATCGATCACAGTTCCTGCCCTCCCCATTCGCACAATGGCGGCTCGTCGGCCGAGGCCAGCCGCACGGCGATCGTCGCCCGCACGGCCGTGAGCTCGCCGATCAGCGCGTCGAGCTCGCCCAGCTTGCGGCGGTAGACGGCGAGCGACGCCGGGCAGGAGTCACCCTCCGGGTGTCCGGCCCGCAGGCACTCCACGAACGGCCGCGTCTCCTCCAGGTCGAACCCGAAGTCCTGGAGCGTCCTGATCTGCCGCAGCAGCCTCAGGTCGCTCTCGTCGTAGCTGCGGTATCCGTTCGTGCCGCGCCGCGCGGGCAGCAGCCCGCGCGACTCGTAGTACCGCAGCGTTCGCGTCGTGGTCCCGGCCCGGGCGGCCAGCTCGCCGATTCGCATGCCCTCGACCGTAATCCTTGACGCCGACGTCAGGGCAACGGCGGCCGCGCCGGTACGGCGCCGGGCCGGTACGGCGCCGTACCGGGCGATGGGGACCCTCGTGCCGCCCGCGTGCTCCCGGAGCACACCGAACGGCACCACGGACCCGTGGGCCTGACCATCCCCGCGGCGACCGCTCCCTGATGCTGCGACCCGGCAGGTTCACCCGCTCGCGCAGACCTTCCCGGCCGCAGGACCAGGCTGCTCCCGCAGAGTTTCCCGGCCAGGACTAGGCGGCTCCCGCCGGGACCCCCGCCGACTCCTCGACCTCCAGCAGGGACGCGCTCTCGCGCTCCTCCTCGAAGGCCCGGCGACCGCCGCGGAGGCCGAACAGGCGCTTGGTGAGGGCGATGTAGAGGACGGCGAGGATGTTGAGGACCAGGGTGGAGATCTTCAGCCAGCTGATGTGCTCGGTGAGTTCGTAGATCTCCAGCGGGAGGAAGGCGGCGGTGGCGACCACCGTGAGGTACTCCGCCCAGCGCTTGGCGTACCAGAGGCCCACCGCCTCGACGAGTTCGATCAGGGCGTAGGCGAGCAGCAGTCCGGCGACCAGCAGCAGGGTGTCGTGCCGGTAGCCGAAGGTCTTCTGGATGGTGCCCACGACCGGCGAGTGGTCGAGGTCGTAGTGGAAGTGCCGGAAGACCGGCCGGAAGACGTCGAGGTACTCGTCGAAGAGCCTGCGCACCGAGTCCTGGCTGTTGCTGAACTTCCACACCGCCAGCGCGACCAGCACGATGAACACACCGCGCACGGCCCGCTCGATCGCCAGGAAGCGCAGGATGAACAGGTCGCGCAGCACCTTGCCGCGCGGCACGAGGGGCGCGTGGTCCGCCGGCCCCGATCCGTGGGGCTCGCCGAGCACGAAGTCGCCGCAGCGCAGGCAGCGCCAGACCTCGCCGAGCGCGGTCTCGGCGTGCAGCCGCACCCGCAGGCGCGGATCGTCCGGCGCATAGGTGACGTGGCCCTTGCGCGCACACGTACGCCGGTCCCAGTCGATCTTCATTCCCCCGTGCCTCCAACGCATGCGGTGCGTCCGTACCGGACCGGCGGCGCACCTTAGTGGATGACGGTAAGAGACAGGTGAGAGTCCGGATGCCGGCGGGCGGCCCGGCACGCCAAGGCCGGGCGGCCGGGTCCGCGGGTCGGGACCCGGCCGCCCGGTGCCGGGCTCAGGCCTTCGCGAGTTCCTTCTCGCCGCCCTGCTCGGGCACCTCGGCCTGCGGCCGCGCGTCCTCGTCCAGGAGCGTCGTCTCGTCGAAGGGCAGGTCACCGGCGAGGACCTGCCGGACGCGGCCGGTGTCGATCTCCTTGGTCCAGGTGCCGATCAGGACCGTGGCCACGGCGTTGCCCGCGAAGTTGGTCAGGGCGCGCGCCTCGCTCATGAAGCGGTCGATGCCGACGATCAGGCCGACGCCGTCCACCAGCGCGGGCTTGTGCGACTGAAGACCGCCGGCCAGCGTCGCGAGACCGGCGCCGCTGACGCCCGCCGCGCCCTTGGAGGCCAGCAGCAGGAAGAGCAGCAGCGGGATCTGCTCGCCGATGGACATCGGCGTGCCCAGGGCGTCCGCGATGTAGAGCGACGCCATGGTCATGTAGATCATCGTGCCGTCGAGGTTGAAGGAGTAGCCGGTCGGGACGGTGATGCCGACCACCGGCTTGCTGATGCCCAGGTGCTCCATCTTCGCGATCAGCCGCGGCAGCGCGGACTCGGAGGAGGAGGTGGACAGGATCAGCAGGAACTCCCGGGCCAGGTACTTGAACAGGGAGAAGACGTTCAGGCCCGCGACGACCCGCAGCAGCGCGCCGAGGACGACGAAGACGAACAGGAAGCAGGTGACGTAGAAACCGAGCATCAGCACGGCGAGGCTCTTCAGCGCGTCGAGACCGGCGGAGCCGACCACCGCCGCGATGGCGCCGAAGGCACCGATCGGGGCCGCCCACATGACCATGGCGAGCACACGGAAGACGAGCCGCTGGAGGTGCTCGATGCCGCGCAGGATCGGCTGGCCGGCCGAGCCCATGGCCTGCAGCGCGAAGCCGACGAGCAGGGCGACCAGCAGGGTCTGCAGCACCTGGCCCGCGGTGAAGGCGGAGACGAAGGTGACCGGGATGATCGACAGGACGAAGTCGACCGGCGGCAGCGCGTCGGCGGAGACCTGGTCGTGCCCGGTGGCCTTGAGCGCATCGGTGATGTGCAGGCCGTCGCCCGGGTGCAGGATGTTGCCGACGACGAGGCCGATGGCCAGGGCGACCAGTGACATCACCAGGAAGTAGCCGAGGGCGATACCGCCGACGGCGCCGACCTTCGCGGCCTTCCGTACGGAACCGATGCCGAGCACGATCGTGCAGAAGATGATGGGGGAGATCATCATCTTGATCAGGTTCACGAAGCCCGTACCGAGCGGCTTGAGCTCGACGGCCGCGTCCGGCCAGATCAGGCCCACCGCGATACCGAGCGCCACCGCGATGATGACGGCGATGTAGAGATAGTGGGTGCGGTCCCGCTTCCCAGCGGGTGCGGCAGGTGCCGTCTGGGGTGTTCTGGCGGCCACGGATGCCCTCCTTGACGTCTTCGTCGGCATCACCGGCGTGCGGCTCACGTCCGGGGGATGGGGATGGGGGTGCGGATCGGTCGGCTGGCGGTGGCCGGAACCGTATGGCTCCGGGGCCGCTTCACCGATGCGGTGACTATCTCCCGCCGTGTGAGGGCGGTCACCCTTCCGTTCATTTAGTTCACGATGGACGTGCGGGCACACTGACGGCATGCGCATCCCCGTCCCGAGAGCCCGGAGCCTGGCCGGCCAGCTGTTCGCGATGCAGGCCGTGCTCATAGCGGTGCTCGTGGCCGGATATGCACTGTTCAGCTACTTCAGCGACCGGGGTCAGGCCGAGGACGCGGCGGCCCGCCAGGCGATGGCGGTGTCCCGTTCGATCGCGGACTCCCCGTCCGTGCCGGCCGCGATCCGGACCCCGGATCCCACCGCCGAGCTCCAGCCGTACGCGCTGAAGGTGATGCGGGACGCGGACGTCGACTTCGTCACGATCATGAACACCAAGGGCATCCGCTGGACCCACCCGACCGCGAAGCAGATCGGCAGGCACTTCCGCGGGAACATCGCGCCCGCGCTGCGCGGCACGGCCTTCACCGAGACCTACACGGGCACGCTCGGCCCGTCGGTCCGGGCCGTCGTGCCGGTCTACGACGAGCACCGCCGCATCGTCGGGCTGGTCAGCGCGGGCATCAAGGTGAAGGCGATCAGCCGGCAGGTGCAGGGGCAGGTGTCGGCGCTGGTCGGCGTGGCGGGCTGCGCGCTCGCGCTGGGCGCGATCGGCACGTACGTCGTCAACGCCCGGCTGCGCCGCCACACCCACGGCATGAACGCGAGCGAGCTCAGCCGGATGCACGACTACCACCAGGCCACGCTGCACGCCGTACGCGAGGGGCTGCTGATGCTGGACGGCCAGTACCGTGTGGCGCTGATCAACGACGGCGCGCGGGAACTGCTCGGGGTGCCGTCCGGGGAGGACGCGGTGGGAAGGTCGGTCGCGGAGCTGGGGCTGCCGTCGCCGCTGACGGGTGCGCTGCTGGCCTCGGAGCCGCGCGTGGACGAGGTGCACATGTCGGCGGAGCGGGTGCTGGTGGTCAACACCTCGCCGGTGTCGGGCGGGGAGCGGCGGGGCTCGGTGGTGACGCTGCGGGACGTGACCGAACTGCAGTCGCTGACCGGCGAGCTGGACTCGGAGCGGGGCTTCACGCAGGCGCTGCGCTCGCAGGCGCACGAGGCGGCGAACCGGCTCCACACGGTGGTCTCCCTGATCGAACTGGGCCGGGCGGAGGAGGCGGTCGAGTTCGCCACGGCCGAACTGGAGCTGGCCCAGGCGCTGACCGACCAGGTGGTGGCGGCGGTGAGCGAGCCGGTGCTGGCGGCGCTGCTCCTCGGCAAGACGGCCCAGGCCAACGAGCGGGGCGTGGAGCTGGTGGTGTCGCCGGACAGCCGCCTCGACGACGGCCTGCTCCCGGCGAGCCTGCCCGCGCGTGACCTGGTGACGATCCTCGGCAACCTGATCGACAACGCGGTGGACGCCGCACAGGGCAGCATCGGCGCCCGGGTGACGGTGACGGCGTACGCGGAGGCGGACGAGCTGGTGATCCGGGTGGCGGACACCGGCGCGGGGGTGGACCCGGCCCATGCCGAGCGGGTGTTCCAGCGCGGGTTCTCGACGAAGCCGGCCGGTCCCGGCGGGCGCGGTCTCGGCCTGGCCCTGGTCCGCCAGGCGGTCACCCGCCACGAGGGCACCCTGGCGGTGTCGCAGGGCCGGGAGGGCGGCGCGGTCTTCGAGGTCCGCCTCCCGCTGCCCGCCACCTCCCACCCGCCGGCGAGCACCCCCACCCCGGCGACCACCCCCGCAACGATCCCCGCCCCGCCCCGAGGTGACGCATGACCGCCCCGCCGGCCCACCGCGTCCCCGCCCCGAAGGACGACCCGACGGCCGCCCCCGCACACCTCCCCTCCGACGCCCGACACCCCCGGCCCACCGCCCCGCAGCCGACGACACCCACCCCCGCAACCACCCCCGCCCCGCCCCGAGGTGACGCATGACGACCGAGCAGCCCCTTCGGGTCCTCGTCGTGGAGGACGACCCCGTGGCCGCCGACGCGCACGTGATGTACGTGGGGCGGGTGCCGGGGTTCGTGGTGGTGGGCAAGGCGCACACCGGGGCGGAGGCGCGGCGGCTGATGGAGCGCACGGCGGTGGACCTGCTGCTGCTGGACCTGCATCTGCCGGACGTGCACGGGCTGCAGTTCGCGCGGTCGCTGCGGGCGGCCGGGCATCAGGTGGACGTGATAGCGGTGACCTCGGCACGCGACCTGGCCGTGGTGCGCGAGGGCGTGTCGCTGGGCGTCGTCCAGTACGTGCTGAAGCCGTTCACCTTCGCGACCCTGCGCGACCGGCTCGTGCGGTACGCGGAGTTCCACGGCGCGGTCGGCGAGGCCAGCGGCCAGGACGAGGTCGACCGGGCCCTGGCGACCCTGCGCGCCCCGTCCCCCGCCGCACTGCCCAAGGGCCTGAGCGCACCGACCCTGGAGCGGGTCTCGGTGGCGCTGCGGGACTGCGCCGAGGGCCTGACCGCCACCGGCCTGGCGGAGAGCGTGGGGATCTCCCGGATCACGGCCCGGCGGTATCTGGAGCACCTGGTGGACGCGGGCAGGGCGGCCCGCAATCCGCAGTACGGGACCGTGGGGCGGCCCGAGTTGCAGTACCGGTGGGTGAAGGAGGCGCGAGAAGAGCCGGATCGGCCGCGATAGATCGCCGCACACGCATTGACCTGACTAGACCACTCCTCCTACGTTCACCGCACATCCATCGGCCGACAGTGTCGTAGGCCAGTAGGAGGTCGTGCTCGTGCGCCCCACCGCCGCCCGCCCCCGCTCAACCGCCCCTCTCATCACGCTGGTTGCCCTCACCCTGTCCGCAAGTGCCCTGACGGCGTGCGGGAGCGGCTCCGGCAGCGACCCGGACACCGTGCGGGTCTCCTTCAAGCAGTCGACGGACAACTCGATCCGCGTGATGGACACGTATCTCGCCGACATGAAGAAGCAGTTCGAGAAGAAGTACCCCGGCAAGAAGGTCGAACTGGTCCCGATCAAGGCCCCGGACTCGGAGTACTACACCAAGCTCCAGCAGATGCTCCGCTCCCCCAAGACCGCTCCGGACCTGGTCTACGAGGACACCTTCCTCATCAACTCCGACATCACCAGCGGGTACTTGAAGCCGCTCGACCCGTATCTCGCCCAGTGGCCCGACTGGAGCCAGTTCATCGACACGGCGAAGGCCGCGGCCAAGGCCGAGGACGGCAAGACGTACGGCGTCCCGGACGGCACCGACACCCGCGGCCTCTGGTTCGACAAGGGCATCTTCAAGAAGGCCGGCCTGCCTGCGGACTGGCAGCCGAAGAACTGGAACGAGGTCCTCGACGCCGCCCGCACGATCAAGAAGAAGGTCCCGGGCGTCACCCCCCTGAACGTCTACACCGGCAAGGCCGCCGGTGAGGCCGCCACCATGCAGGGCTTCGAGATGCTCCTGTACGGCACCGGCGACGGCACCTCGGACCCGCTCTACGACACGTCCGCCAAGAAGTGGATCGCCGGCGGCCAGGGCTTCAGGGACTCCCTCGACTTCCTCCACACGGTCTACCGGGAGAAGCTCGGCACCGACGTCGCCACCGCCCTCGACCCCAACATCCAGACCCTCGTGGCCGGCGAGATGCTGCCCAAGCACACACTGGGCATCGACCTCGACGGCTCGTGGCTGCCGCAGGCCTGGCTGAAGGGCAGCGGGCACGAATGGCCCGGCTGGTCGAGCGAGTTGGGCCTCGCCCCCATGCCCACGCAGCACGGCCAGGCACCCGGCAAGGTGAGCATGTCCGGCGGCTGGACCTGGGCGATCCCCGCCAAGGCGGGCAACCCCGACCTGGCCTTCGACTTCATCAGGACGATGCAGACCAAGGCCAACGCGCAGAAGTGGTACATCGCCAACTCCGGCATCGCGGTCCGCAAGGACGTGGCGGACGACCCCGCGTACGCCACGGCGCAGCCCGGGATCAAGTTCTTCACCGACCTGGTCGCCAGCACCCACTACCGGCCCGCCTACCCGGCGTACCCGAAGGTCTCCACGGCGATCCAGGAGGCGATGGAGGGCGTGACGACGGGCGACACGTCCGTCGACAAGGCGGCGAGCGCCTACGACGACGCGCTCAAGGACGCCACCGGCGACCAGGTCGTCCAGAAGTGATCGGCGGCCACCACCGATGACCGCAGCAACTCCGCACACCGGGGCGGGCCCGAAGACCACCGGGGTCCCCCCGGGCCCGCCGGTTCCCCGCCAGGCGCGGCGGCCGCGCCCACCCGTGGGCCGCGGGCTGATCCGGGCCCTGCCGGTGGCGCCCGCGCTGGTCCTGCTCCTGCTGTTCCTCGCGGGGCCGATCGCCTACTGCGCCTACATCGCCTTCACCGACCTCCAGCTCACCGGCCAGGCCCACTCCTCCTTCGTCGGCCTGGCCAACTTCCGCAAGGCCTTCGGGGACGACGAGTTCATCAACGCCGTATGGCTGACGCTCGTGTTCACGGTCGTCTCCTCGCTCCTCGGCCAGAACACCCTCGGCCTGGCCCTGGCCACCCTGATGCAGCGCGCCTCGAAGCCCGTCCGCACCCTGGCCGGCGGCGTCGTCATCACCGCGTGGGTCCTGCCGGAGGTCGTCGCCGGCTTCCTCCTCTACGCCTTCTTCCGCCGCGAGGGCACCCTGAACGCCATCCTGGACCGACTCCATCTCCCGTCCCAGAACTGGCTGTTCACCCTGCCGATCCTGGCGGTGTCGTTCGCCAACGTGTGGCGCGGCACGGCCTTCTCGATGCTGGTCTACTCGGCCGCCCTGAACGAGATCCCCCAGGAGATCACCGAGGCGGCTCAGGTCGACGGCGCGGGCGGCTGGCGCCGTATGTGGCACATCACGCTGCCGATGATCCGCCGCTCCATCGGCACCAACCTGATGCTCAACACCCTTCAGACCCTGTCGGTCTTCGGGCTGATCTGGGTGATGACGAGGGGCGGTCCGGGCAACAGGAGCCAGACCCTCCCCCTGTTCATGTACGAACAGGCCTTCCGGAACAGCATGATCGGCTACGGCACCGCCGTCGCCCTGCTGCTGCTCCTGGTGGGCTCGCTGTTCTCCCTCGTCTATCTGCGCCTGCTGCGGACGGAGGTCTGACGGACACCATGGCCCTCACCCTCGCCTCCCGCCGCCGAAGCCGCCGGCTGGCCGCCGACATCGGCCTGCTGGTGGTGGCGGCCGCCTTCGCGCTGCCGCTCGCCTGGGTGCTGCTGTCGTCGGTGGACCCGCACGCGGACCTCCGCGTGAAGGCCCCGGACGGTGTCACCTGGTCAAACTTCGACGCGATCCTGACCCAGGACATCACCTTCACCCCGCTGCTGAACAGCCTGATCCTGTGCGGCGGCGCGACACTGCTGACGGTGGCGTGCGCGGCCCTGGCGGCGTACCCGCTCTCGCGCTTCCGCTCGCGTCTGAACCGCCCCTTCCTGCTGACCATCCTGTTCGCCACCAGCCTGCCCATCACGGCGATCATGGTGCCGGTGTACGCGCTGTTCGTGCAGGTGAACCTGATCGACACCATGCAGGGCACCATCCTGTTCTTCGCCGCCTCCCAACTCCCCTTCGCCATCTGGCTGATGAAGAACTTCATGGACGGCGTGCCGAAGGAGCTGGAGGAGGCGGCCTGGACCGACGGGGCGTCGTCGATGCAGTCCCTGGCCCGCATCGTCCTGCCCCTGATGGGCCCGGGCCTCGCGGTCGTCACCGTCTTCTCCTTCGTCCTGATGTGGGGAAACTTCTTCGTCCCCTTCATGCTTCTGCTCACCCCGGACCAGATGCCGGCGAGCGTGAGCATCAACGAGTTCTTCGGCAACCGGGGGATGGTGGCGTACGGGCAGCTGGCCGCGTTCTCGATCGTCTACTCGACGCCGGTGATCCTGCTGTACGTGCTGATCTCCCGCCGGCTGGGCAGCGGCTTCGCGCTGGGCGGAGCGGTCAAGGGGTGACGTACGGCGGCGCGAGGTCGGAAACGAGCCGCGGCCCGCCGGCTCCCGGAAGGCCGCTCGCCGGGCCGGCCGTGGCGCACTCGCCTCCGGCGTCCGCCCGCGCGCGCGACGTCCGCGGCCGCGCGCCCGCGCCGCGCGCCACGAGACCCCTCAGGTCGGGGTGCCGCCCGTCGCCCCCGCATATGCCCTTCGAGCTTGACGTTCACACATGCGCCGGCGCTGGGGCGGCCCGGCCGGGGGACCGCTCCGGCCCGCCCGCCCCAGCGGAAGACGATCTTCAGGTCACTCTCTACGGACCGCACAGGTGGCCGAATCCGTACGTTCCTACAATCCGTGATCCTGGCTGAACAGACCGTAGTCACCGCGTCACCGCGCGCCTACGTTGGCCCGCGTGTTCCCACGTCCGACCCGCCCGAACCAGCCCGCCCCGCCCTTCGACGCCCTCGCCGCCCGACGGCTGCGCGCCGCGCTCGCCATGAGTCCCGAACACGTCGCCCACGGCCTGCGCACCTCGTACGGGCTGCCGTACGTCACGGCGGACCTGGTCGTCGCCTGGGAGCGCGGGCACGTCTCCCCCACCAGCCCCGAACTCGGCGCGCTGGCCGGGGTGTTGTGGTGCTCCCCCGGTGAACTCATCGGAAGGCCGCGCACCTTGCGCGAGCACCGCATCGCCCGCGGCCTCGCCCCCGAGGACGTCGCCCGCGCCGCCGGGCTCGAACTGCCCGCCTATCTCCACATGGAGGACGGCGTCTGGCGCGGCACCGAGCGCCAGTCCGCCGCCCTGGCCGAGCTGCTGAAGCTGTCGCTCCCGGACTTCGTCACCGTCACCGGACGCGAGGCGAAGCTCGCCGAGATGCTCCGCAGCGCCGTGACCACGCGCTGGCAGGGCTACGTCCGTCCCGTGGCGAAAACGGTCCCTCTGGACCGGCGGCTGCTGGAGGACTCCCTCCAGCAGCTGCACCAGGACTACCAGGGGCAGATGATCGCCTCGCTGAGCTGGGGCACCACGAGCTCGGCGAGCGAGTCGAGCGACGCCGGACGCGACTTCCTGGAGCGGATCGTCGACCACTTCTGGGCCGCCGTCCAGGACAACTCCGCGTAGGGACGCAGGGCTGGGGCGTGCTTCGAAAATCCCGCCCGCCCCGCCCTTCGAGCGGACGGCGCTCCTGTCGAAACGCGCCCCGGACGTGCCCTAGAAGACCGACTCCGTCTCGTCCATGCGGTCCTTCGGCACCGTCTTCAGCTCGGTGACCGCCTCCGCGAGCGGCACCATCACGATGTCGGTGCCGCGCAGCGCCGTCATCCTGCCGAACTCGCCGCGGTGCGCCGCCTCCATCGCGTGCCAGCCGAAGCGGGTGGCGAGGACCCGGTCGTACGCCGTCGGGACGCCACCGCGCTGGACGTGGCCGAGGATGACCGGCTTGGCCTCCTTGCCGAGGCGCCGCTCCAGCTCGTAGGCCAGCGCCGTGCCGATGCCCTGGAAGCGCTCGTGGCCGTACTGGTCGATCTCGCCGTGGCCGTAGTCCATGGTGCCCTCGGCCGGGTGGGCGCCCTCCGCCACGCACACGACGGCGAACCGCTTGCCGCGGGAGAAGCGCTCCTCGACCATCTTCACCAGGTGGGCGGGGTCGAAGGGCCGCTCGGGCAGGCAGATGCCGTGCGCGCCGGCCGCCATGCCGGACTCCAGCGCGATCCAGCCCGCGTGCCGGCCCATGACCTCGACCACCATCACGCGCTGGTGGGACTCGGCCGTGGTCTTCAGGCGGTCCATCGCCTCGGTGGCGACGCCGACCGCCGTGTCGAAGCCGAAGGTGCGGTCGGTGGAGGAGATGTCGTTGTCGATCGTCTTGGGGACGCCCACCACCGGCAGGCCGGCGTCGGACAGCATGCGCGCGGCCGTGAGCGTGCCCTCGCCGCCGATGGGGATGAGCGCGTCGATGCCGAAGGCCTCAACCATGTCCTCGGCCCGCTCGCAGGCTTCGCGCAGCCGGTCGCGCTCCAGGCGGGAGGAGCCGAGGATGGTGCCGCCGCGGGCCAGGATGCCGCTGACCGACTCCAGGTCCAGGGTGCGGTAGCGCCCGTCCAGCAGGCCGGCGTAGCCGTCCTCGAAACCGATCACCTCGTCGCCGTAGCTGTCGACGGCGCGGTGCACGACCGACCGGATCACGGCGTTCAGGCCGGGGCAGTCTCCGCCTGCGGTGAGAACTCCGATGCGCATCGTGCTGTGTCTCCTGCTTGCTTTCGGTACCGGTGAGCCGGTCCGATTGTTTCATGTCCGGCACGGGGGTGCCGGACCCCTCCGGCCGCCGCACGGGGCCGCGGGCCCCGGCCGCGGGGACCTGGGCTGATGGGCGCCTTATCCAGCCACGGGGGTATTGTCAAGAACATTCCGCTCACCCCGGTGGGCGATGTCGCGAGCCCTCGCCCGACGCCAGACGCCAGACGAAACGGAGAGCACGCGTGACGCGCAGCGTGTACGTGACCGGAATCGACCGCGGCGACGGCCGCCAGATAGCCGAACTGGGGGTCATGGAGCTGCTGACCCGGCAGGTCGACCGGGTCGGGGTGTTCCGGCCGCTCGTCCACCACATCCCCGATCGCCTCTTCGAACTGCTGCGCTCCCGCTACCGGCTGTCCCAGGACCCGGCCACGGTCCACGGCATGGACTACCACGAGGCGTCCGCCCTCCAGGCCGAACAGGGCACGGACGAGCTGGTGTCGACGCTCGTCGACCGCTTCCACGCGGTCGCGCGCGACTACGAGGTGGTCCTCGTCCTCGGTACGGACTACGCCCACACCCAGCTCCCCGACGAGCTGTCGCTGAACGCCCGGCTCGCCAACGAGTTCGGGGCGTCGGTGATCCCGGTGGTCGGCGCCCGCGGGCAGAGCGCCGAGTCCGTGCTCGCCGAGACGCGCAACGCCTACCGGGCCTACGAGGGGCTGGGCTGCGACGTCCTGGCCATGGTGGCCAACCGGGTCGCCCGCGACGACCGGGACGAGATCGCGCGCAGGCTCGGCGCCCGGCTCCCGGTGCCGTGCTACGCCGTCCCGGACGAGCCCGCCCTCTCCGCGCCCACCGTCTCCCAGATCGCCCAGGCCCTCGGCGCCAAGGTGCTGCTCGGCGACGACTCCGGACTGGCGCGCGACGCCCTCGACTTCGTCTTCGGCGGCGCGATGCTGCCCACCTTCCTCGCCGCGCTGACCCCGGGCTGTCTGGTCGTCACCCCCGGGGACCGCGCCGATCTCGTCGTCGGCGCGATGGCCGCGCACAGCGCCGGCACCCCGCCGATCGCCGGTGTGCTGCTGACTCTGAACGAGGTGCCGAGCGCCGAGATCCTCACCCTCGCCGGCCGCCTCGCCCCCGGGACCCCGGTCCTCTCGGTGGCCGGCAACAGCTTCCCCACCGCCGCCGAACTCTTCTCCCTGGAGGGGAAGCTGAACGCGGCCACCCCGCGCAAGGCGGAGACCGCGCTCGGCCTGTTCGAACGCTACGTGGACACCGCCGACCTCCTGGAGCGGGTCTCCGCGCCCAGCAGCGACCGCGTCACCCCGATGATGTTCGAGCACAAGCTGCTGGAGCAGGCGCGCACCGACAGGCGGCGGGTCGTCCTCCCGGAGGGCACCGAGGAGCGCGTCCTGCACGCCGCCGAGGTGCTGCTGCGCCGGGGGGTCTGCGACCTCACCCTGCTCGGCCCGGTCGAGCAGATCCGCAAGAAGGCCGCCGACCTCGGCATCGACCTGGGCGGCACCGAGCTGATCGACCCCGCCACCAGCGAGCTGCGCGATTCCTTCGCCGAGAAGTACGCCCACTTCCGCGCGCACAGGGGCGTCACCGTCGAGCTGGCCTACGACGTCGTCTCCGACGTGAACTACTTCGGCACGCTGATGGTCGAGCAGGGGCTGGCCGACGGCATGGTGTCCGGTTCGGTGCACTCGACCGCCGCGACCATCCGGCCCGCCTTCGAGATCATCAAGACCAAGCCGGACACCGACATCGTCTCGTCCGTGTTCTTCATGTGCCTCGCCGACAAGGTCCTCGTCTACGGCGACTGCGCGGTGAACCCCGACCCGGACGCGGCGCAGCTGGCCGACATCGCCGTCCAGTCGGCTGCCACGGCGGCGCAGTTCGGCGTGGAGCCGCGGATCGCGATGCTGTCGTACTCGACGGGCACCTCCGGCACGGGCGCCGACGTCGACAAGGTGCGGGAGGCGACGAAGCTGGTGCGGCAGCGGCGCCCCGACCTCATGATCGAGGGGCCGATCCAGTACGACGCCGCCGTGGAGCCGAGCGTCGCGGCCACCAAGCTGCCGGGCTCCGAGGTGGCGGGCCAGGCGAGCGTGCTGATCTTCCCGGACCTGAACACGGGCAACAACACCTACAAGGCCGTGCAGCGTTCGGCCGGCGCCATCGCGGTCGGGCCGGTGCTGCAGGGCCTGCGCAAGCCGGTCAACGACCTGTCCCGGGGCGCCCTCGTCTCGGACATCGTCAACACCGTCGCCATCACCGCCGTCCAGGCCCAGAACTCGAACGAAAGGGCAGCCGCCCAGTGAGCGCGTCCCGCGTCCTCGTCCTCAACTCCGGCTCGTCGTCGGTGAAGTACCAGCTGCTCGACATGCGGGCGGGCAGCCGGCTGGCCGCCGGTCTCGTCGAGCGGATCGGCGAGCAGACCTCGCGGCTGAGGCACACCTGCCTGGCCTCCGGCGACACCCGCGAGCGCTCCGGGCCGATCGCCGACCACGACGCGGCCCTCAAGGCGGTCGCCGAGGAGCTGGACCACGACGGCCTGGGCCTGGACTCGCCCGACCTGGCGGCCATCGGGCACCGGGTGGTGCACGGCGGGATGTCCTTCACCGAGCCCACGGTGATCGACGACGAGGTGCTCGCCGAGATCGAGCGGCTGATCCCGGTCGCCCCGCTGCACAACCCGGCGAACCTCACCGGCATCCGCACCGCGCGGGCGCTGCGCCCCGACCTGCCGCAGGTCGCGGTCTTCGACACGGCGTTCCACACGACCATGCCGGAGTCCGCGGCCCGCTACGCCGTCGACCCGGAGGTCGCCGACCGGTACCGCATCCGCCGCTACGGCTTCCACGGCACCTCGCACGCCTACGTCTCGCGCCGGACCGCCCGGCTGCTCGGCAAGGACCCGTCCGAGGTGAACGTCATCGTGCTGCACCTGGGCAACGGCGCCTCGGCGTCCGCGGTCGAGAAGGGCCGGTGCGTGGAGACCTCCATGGGGCTGACGCCTTTGGAGGGGCTGGTGATGGGTACGCGATCCGGTGATGTGGATCCGGCCGTCATCTTCCATTTGGCCCGGGTTGGCGGAATGTCCATGGACGAGATCGACACTCTTCTCAACAAGAGGAGCGGTCTGTTCGGCCTGTGCGGCGACAACGACATGCGGGAGATCCGGCGCCGGATCGACGAAGGTGACGAAGAGGCGCAACTCGCCTTCGACATATACATTCACCGGCTGAAGAAGTACATCGGCGCCTATTGCGCCGTACTCGGCCGGGTGGACGCGATCGCCTTCACCGCGGGAGTCGGGGAGAACGCGAGTGAGGTGCGGGAGGCTGCCGTCGCGGGGCTGGAGGACCTGGGCCTTGCGGTGGACGGGGAACGCAACGCCGTACGCAGTGACGAACCACGGCTGATCTCGCCGGCGCACGCGCGCGTGGCGGTCGCGGTGGTGCCGACCGACGAGGAACTGGAGATCGCCACACAGACCTACGAACTGGTCGCGAAGAACAGTTAGGCGGCGACGGCCGAGGAATACACCTCAGTAACACGCCTGAGCGCGGACCCGCCCATTTGTATCTTCCGCCAGACGGAATATTCCGTGGCGAAACAAACCGATAGGATCGCCCCCATGCGCCGTTCGAAAATCGTCTGCACTCTCGGCCCCGCGGTCGACTCACACGACATGCTGGTCTCGATGATCGAGGCCGGAATGAACGTGGCCAGGTTCAACTTCAGCCACGGTACGCACGCCGAGCACCAGGCGCGGTACGACCGCGTCCGGGCCGCGTCCAAGGAAACGGGCCGGGCCATCGGTGTCCTGGCCGACCTGCAGGGCCCGAAGATCCGTCTGGAGACCTTCGCCGAGGGCCCGGTCGAGCTCGAGCGCGGTGACGAGTTCGTCATCACCGCCGAGGACGTCGCGGGCGACAAGTCCGTCTGCGGCACGACGTACAAGGGCCTGCCCGGCGACGTCGACCGCGGCGACCAGATCCTGATCAACGACGGCAACGTCGAGCTGAAGGTCCTGGACGTCGACGGTCCGCGGGTCAGGACGATCGTCATCGAGGGCGGTGTCGTCTCCGACCACAAGGGCATCAACCTGCCCGGCGCGGCCGTCAACGTGCCCGCGCTGAGCGAGAAGGACGTCGAGGACCTCCGCTTCGCGCTGCGCATGGGCTGCGACATGGTCGCGCTGTCCTTCGTGCGGGACGCCAGGGACGTGGCCGACGTCCACAAGGTGATGGACGAGGAGGGCCGCCGGGTCCCCGTCATCGCCAAGGTGGAGAAGCCGCAGGCGGTGGACAACATGGAGGACGTCGTGATGGCGTTCGACGCCGTCATGGTGGCCCGCGGCGACCTGGCCGTCGAGTACCCGCTCGAGAAGGTCCCCATGGTGCAGAAGCGCCTCATCGAGCTGTGCCGCCGCAACGCCAAGCCGGTGATCGTGGCGACCCAGATGATGGAGTCGATGATCACCAACTCCCGGCCCACGCGCGCCGAGGCCTCCGACGTCGCCAACGCGATCCTGGACGGCGCGGACGCGGTCATGCTGTCCGCCGAGTCCAGCGTGGGCGCCTACCCGGTCGAGACCGTGAAGACGATGTCGAAGATCGTCGCCGCGGCCGAGGAGGAGCTGCTGAGCAAGGGCCTGCAGCCGCTCGTGCCGGGCAAGAAGCCGCGGACGCAGGGTGGTTCGGTCGCGCGCGCCGCGTGCGAGATCGCCGACTTCCTGGGCAGCACCGGCCTGGTGGCCTTCACCCAGTCCGGCGACACCGCCCGCCGGCTGTCGCGCTACCGCGCCCAGCAGCCGATCATCGCCTTCACCACCGACGAGGACACCCGCAACCAGCTGACGCTCAGCTGGGGCGTGGAGTCGCACGTCGTGCCCTTCGTGAACACCACGGACGAGATGGTCGACATGGTCGACCAGGAGATCGCCAAGATCAACCGCTTCCAGCCGGGCGAGATCGTCATCATCACCGCCGGCTCGCCTCCGGGCGTCCCCGGCACCACCAACATGCTCCGCGTCCACCACATCGGCGGCAGCAACTGACGGACCGGCAGGCTGCCTTGACGGCCCTTCCACGGCGCTGAGGGCGCCCCCTGCGACAGGGGGCGCCCTCAGGCCTTGCGCGGCTCCCGAACGGGTCTGTGGCGGCGCTCAGCCGGTTCCGTCGGTCGTGTACACGTGCATACCCGGCACGTGCAGGGTTCCGCCGAACTGCGCGGCCTGGACGACCTTGACGTGGGTGAAGTAGATCAGCGGGATGTTCAGCGGCGGCGGGCTGTCCGGGCTGAACGTGATCGGGATCAGACCGAAGAGGTTCCCGGAGATGGACTCCGTGTACATCGTCGTGTCGCCGTCGCGGATGGTGGACGTCGTCCCCGATCCGGCCTGCACGTGGTAGGTCTTGCCCTGCTGCTTGTCCTTCACCGTCTGGTGCAGGTCGCCGATGTCGGTGCCGCCGGAGATGATGTACTTCAGCACCTTCTTGGTGGTGCCGTTGGCCGTCTTCACCTCGACGACGCCCTTGTAGTCGGCGCCCTTCAGCAGCAGCGAGCTGGCGTTCAGGTACCAGGGGTCGTCCGCCACCGGCACCTTGTTGTCGACGCCGCTCATGTCCTCCGTGGCGGTGGGGCAGTTCCCCGCGTCCGCGCTGGAGCTCGGCGAGGGGCTCGCCGAGGAGGTGGCCGTGTCGGCCGCCTTCCGGGCCGCCTCGGTCGCGTCGCCGGCCGCCTTGGACACCTTGTCGGTCGTGTCCTTCACGGTGCTGTCGACCGTGTCGGTGACCTTCTTGGTCGTGTCCTTGACCGCGCCCGCCAGGCCCGTGTCCGAGGACGACGTGTCCTTGCTCGCGCTCGCGCTCGGCGAGGCGGTCGCGGACGGCGTCGCGCTCGTGCTCGACGACGAACCGCCGCCGCCCAGCAGGCTGCCGAGCGCGTCGCCGACGTCGCTCAGCAGACCGCCGCCGCCTCCGCTGCTCTCGGACGCGGACGGGCTCGGCGAGGCGGTGTCACCGCTCGACGTGTCCTTCGAGCTGTCCGTGGCGGACGGCGTGGGCGTGGGCGTGGCCTTGCCGGCCGAACCCGAGTCCGACGACGAGCCCGTGGAGCCCGTGGAGCTCTTCGAGGACTCCTTCGACGTGTCCGCGGTGGACGAGGGCGACGGCGTCGCCTTGTCCTGCGTCGTGCTCTCCGAGGCGGACGGCGACGGCGAGGCCGAGGCGGCGTCCAGTGCGGCCACGCAGTCCTTGTACTCGTCCGCGGTCAGGCTCTTCGCCGTGGGGGACGGCGAGGAGCCACCGCTGTCCGCGAGGGCGAGCGAGGACGTGAAGCCCATCCCCACGAGGACCGCCGTCGGCATCGCCGCCATGGCTATCGCCTTGCCGGCCGGCATGTGGAACCTGGTGAACAGCGGCTTCCTGGGGGCCGCGTGGCGCGGCCCGGATCTCACACGGGACTCGTCCACATCGGCCCCGTGGATCACCTCGTCAGCCGGCACTGTGCCTCCCGTTCGCCCCGTTGGCCGGGCTCGTTCCTGACAGATCGTTCGGCTCGTCCACCACGGGCTTGAGGACGGCTGTGTCCGGGTCCGCGGCCGCGGGGGCGCCGCCCGTCGCCGGGCCGTCCTCCCGTGCCTCCTCGGCGGGCGGCTCGCCCGGGGCCCAGGCCACGGCCATGGCGCCGCCGACCAGCGCGAGCAGGAAGCCCATCAGGAAGCCGCCGATGTTCGACACCGGGATGGAGACCAGCCCCAGCAGGATCGCCGCGATGCCCGCGAACGTGCGCACGTGCTTCTGGAACCACAGGCTGAAGCCCAGGACGACGAGCAGTACGCCGATGATCAGGGACCCGGCACCCGCGGTCGTGGCCATCGCCAGCGTCAGGTGGCCCACCTGGAGGTGGGCGTAGGGGAAGTAGGCGATGGGGAGTCCGGCGAGCATGACGAACAGGCCGGCCCAGAACGGCCGCTCGCCCCGCCAGGCGCGGAACTGCACCCTCCGGCGACTGAACTGGCCGGCGGGCTCGGCAGGAGTCTCGGCGCTCATGGAATACAGCTCCCTGGTGCGGCTTTGCTGTGGTGATGGTGCTGTGGTGGTGGGTTGTGCAGCGTGTGAAGAAAGTGGTGGAAGGTGGACGGGCGGGGGCGCCATCGGCTCCCCCGCCCGTCACGGCGTGCTCAGTAGCACTCGTGCGTGCCCGTCTGCACGGACATCTTCAGCCCGCTCAGCTTGAAGGTTCCGGCCGTGGTGGCCCACGCCGTCTGCTTCACGCCGGTCAGCGTGGCCGAGTCGGCCTGCTGCGCGAATCCGTACGGGTTCGCGGCGTCACCGCTGTGAATGCCGGGACCCTTGCTGGCGTCCTTGGCGGCCACACCGATGTCGATGTTCTTGAACGTCGCGTCGGCGCTCAGGTCATCGAGGTCGATGTAGAGGTTGTCGGCCTCCACCGGCGTGCTGCCGCCGCCGGCCTTCAGCACGAGGCTGACACTGCCGATCAGCGGGATGTCCGGGGTGACCACGGACTGGCACAGGCCCTTGATGCTCGCGGACTTGAACGCCGAGACCGCGACCGGGTGTGCCGTCTTCTTGCCGTCGAGGGTGTACCCCGAGTCGATGGCACCGTACTGAGAGAAGCCGGTGCCGGTCAGCTGGTCGGCGGTCACCTTGAACTGCTGGCCGGACACGCTGAACGACGCGGCGAGAGCGCCCTGCGCGAGGGCGACACCTATCGCGGCCGTAGCGGCGACGCTGGGCACCATGACCACAGCGAACCGCTTCCATCTGGTCCCGCCACGCACCTGGGACTCCATATTTCCTCCTTCTCGGACGTACATCTCCTGATCCCGACCGCCCCTAGTCGGCGGCTCGGCCGGGCAGGGATGGGAGAAGTGCTACGTCCTCGGGAAGGAGAGCGCCTGCACTCGGAGGCGCGAACCGCGCACCGACGCCGGCGATCACCCCCGAGCGACAACCACTGGTCGCGCCTGACACGCATCACGCACAACCTTGCTGGACAGGCTTCGCCGGGTGGGCGAAGACCCCCCTGCCCAAGAGCCGGCGCCAGTGACGTCGGCTCTGCTCGGTGGGGACCCAGGGAACTCGCGTGACCCGACCGGCTGTCGGGGTACGTGAATGGACCGAGCGTCGCCGATCGTGGTGCATTCTCGCCGCCCGCACAAGGGGCTTCGTTACTCGGTAGTAACGGCGGGATAACCGACGGACGACCCACAGGTCTCAGGTGGCGACGGAGGGTGCAGTCCGGGGCCGAGACAAAACCGTTGATCGCTGGACAGAAACCGACAGATCAACGCCCCGAACTTACTGGCAGTAACAGCGGCCGCGTTTACCAAGTTTTGGTAAAGCGCGGCCGCACTGACGTTCCGTCGGCAAACCTTTCACCTGGGCATCACATGCCCTGGCGTTTAGCGACTGGTCAGAACCAGCCCGTCGCCCCGCTAGAACAGTGCACGCGCGAGTGCCCTGCGTGACGTCGCCACCCTGGGATCATCGGTCCCGACGACCTCGAAGAGTTCCAGCAGTCGCATGCGTACCGTGTCCCGGTCGTCACCGGCGGTGCGCCGGACCGTGTCGATGAGCCGCCCGAAGGCGTCCTCGACGTGGCCGCCGACCAGATCCAGGTCGGCCGCGGCGATCTGGGCCGCGACGTC
This sequence comes from Streptomyces sp. NPDC101225, assembly GCF_044767585.1. Taxonomy (NCBI): domain Bacteria; kingdom Bacillati; phylum Actinomycetota; class Actinomycetes; order Kitasatosporales; family Streptomycetaceae; genus Streptomyces; species Streptomyces sp. NPDC101225. Next base: position 85,349 of record NZ_JBIWOE010000030.1, on the reverse strand, counting down.
GGCGGGCTTGTCCGCCGCGTCCCTGCGCACCCGCTGCGGGTCCAGGCCCTGCACCCGCTGGAGCAACTCGGCCTGGGCGAGGCCCAGTTTGGCCTCAGGATGGCCCGGGTCGTCGCTCAGCACGTTCTTGTACGCCTGCACCGCGCCGGAGAGGTCCCCCGAGTCCAGGGCCCGCACGGCCGCCTCGAGGAGCGCGTCGTACGGCCCGGCGGGCACGGCCTCGGCCGCGGGCTGGGCGCCGCCCGGCTCGGCGTCGGGGTCGACCGCCAGGCCGGTCAGGCCGAAGCGCTGCTCGGCGACCTGCACGAGCTGGTCCAGGGTCTGGCGGATCTGGGCCTCGCTCGCGGCCCCCTGGAAGAGCGGCAGCGCCTGGCCGGCGACGACCGCGAAGACGGCCGGGATGCCCTGGATCCCGAACTGCTGCATCAGCATCTGATTGGCGTCGACGTCGACCTTTGCGAGAAGAAAGCGTCCGCCGTACTCGACGGCGAGCCGTTCCAGGACCGGGCTCAACTGCTTGCAGGGCTCGCACCACTCGGCCCAGAAGTCGATGACGACGGGCACCTCGGTGGAACGCTGCAGGACGTCACGCTCGAATCCGGCCTCGTCGACGTCGATCACCAGGTCGGCCGGGGAGACGGCGCCCGGGCCACCACCCGTCCGCGCCGCTTCCGCGCGGGCCTGCTCCGCCTTCGCCTTGGCCTCCTGGGCCGCCTTCACCGCGGCGAGGTCGACGACTCCGCTCATGGACATGTTCCGTGGCTGCATGCGTCTATCCTCCCCCGTCCGCCCGCGGTGTGTGAAAAGCCGTGTGAAAGCCGGTCGTACTGCGCCGTGTCCGACGCCGGGTCCCCACCCCGCGCCACGCCAATGGTTTCGCTACGAGTCGTAGCGTAATGGCACCGGGTGCCTCCTCGCGACCACCCCCCGGTGATCTCCCTCACTGCGTCACGACAACCGCCGGTTATGGTCGACGGATGCAGAGCCGCACACCCGCCCCACGCGCCTCAGGACGCCCGCGCAGCGCCGAGGCCGACGCCGCGATCCTCGCGGCCACGCGGGAGGCACTGGTGGAGCTGGGCTGGTCCAAGCTCACCCTCGGCGACGTGGCGACGCGCGCCGGGGTCGCCAAGACGACCCTCTACCGCCGCTGGGCGGGCAAGAACGAGCTGGTGGTCGACGCGGTGGCGGAGCTCTTCGACGAGCTCGTGCTGCCCGACCGCGGCACGCTGGCCGCCGACATCGAGGGCGTGGTCCTGCAGTTCGCGGCGATCCTGGCCCGGCCGGAGGCCAGGAGCGGACTGATGGCGGTGGTCGCCGAGGCCACCCGCGACGAGGCCCTGCGCGAGCGCATCCGCGACTCGATCGTCACCCGGCAGAAAAGGCTGGTTCTGGAGGGCCGCGCCCGCGCCCAGACCCGCGGCGAACTCCCCCCGGAGACGGACCCCCTGGAGACCGCCCGCACGGTCGACCTCATCTTCGACGTGGTGGCGGGCGCGGTGGTCCACCGCACGCTGGTCAGCGCCGAGCCGGCGGACGAGGAATGGGTACGCGGCTTCACGCGCGTGCTCCTGGTGGGGTTGATGGGGGCGCCCTAGTTGGAGCCCCCGGTCGCCCCGGGGGGCACCCCGCGTCGTCCCCGCCGTCCCCGCCGGCCCCGTGCGGTGACGGGCGCCTCAGAAGCCCGCGGGCTCCGTGTAGACGCCCCACTCGTCCCGCAGCACTCCGCAGATCTCGCCCAGAGTGGCCTCCGCGCGCACCGCGTCGAGCATCGGCCCGATCATGTTCGAACCGTCCCGGGCGGCCGCGAGCATGCCGTCCAGCGCCGTGCGCACGGCGGCGTCGTCCCGGGCGGACTTGCGGGCGGCCAGCACCCGGACCTGCTCGCGCTCGACCTCGTGGCTGACGCGCAGGATCTCCAGGTCGCCGGTGACCGACCCGTGGTGGACGTTCACCCCCACGACCCGCTTGTCGCCCTTCTCCAGGGCCTGCTGGTAGCGGAAGGCCGACTCGGCGATCTCACCGGTGAACCAGCCGTCCTCGATCCCGCGCAGAATCCCGGAGGTGATCGGCCCGATCGGGTGCTCGCCGTCCGGATGCGCCCGCAGCCCGCGCTCCTTTATCTGTTCGAAGATCTTCTCCGCGTCCGCCTCGATCCGGTCCGTGAGCTGCTCGACGAACCACGAACCGCCCAGCGGATCCGCGACGTTGGCGACCCCGGTCTCCTCCATCAGCACCTGCTGCGTGCGCAGCGCGATCTCCGCCGCCTGCTCGCTCGGCAGCGCGAGCGTCTCGTCCAGGGCGTTGGTGTGCAGCGAGTTGGTCCCGCCGAGCACCGCGGCGAGCGCCTCCACGGCCGTACGCACGACGTTGTTGTACGGCTGCTGGGCGGTCAGCGAGACACCGGCGGTCTGCGTGTGGAAGCGCAGCCACTGCGCCTTCTCGCTGCGCGCCCCGTACACGTCCCGCATCCAGCGCGCCCAGATGCGGCGCGCCGCACGGAACTTGGCGATCTCCTCGAAGAAGTCGACGTGCGCGTCGAAGAAGAAGGACAGCCCGGGCGCGAACACGTCGACGTCCAGCCCGCGGCTGAGCCCCAGCTCCACGTACCCGAACCCGTCGGCCAGCGTGTAGGCGAGCTCCTGCGCGGCCGTCGAGCCGGCCTCGCGGATGTGGTAGCCGGAGACGGACAGCGGCTTGTAGGCGGGGATGCCGGCGGCGCAGTGCTCCATCAGGTCGCCGATCAGGCGCAGATGGGGCTCGGGCTGGAAGAGCCACTCCTTCTGCGCGATGTACTCCTTGAAGATGTCCGTCTGCAGCGTGCCGTTGAGCACGGCGGGGTCCACGCCCTGCCGCTCGGCCGCGACCAGGTACATGCAGAAGACGGGCACGGCCGGCCCGCTGATGGTCATGGAGGTGGTGACGTCGCCCAGCGGGATGTCCTTGAACAGCACCTCCATGTCGGCCGCGGAGTCGATGGCCACGCCGCAGTGCCCGACCTCGCCGAGCGAACGCGGGTCGTCGGAGTCGCGGCCCATGAGCGTCGGCATGTCGAAGGCGACGGACAGGCCTCCGCCGCCGTTGCGGAGGATCATCTTGTAGCGCTCGTTGGTCTGCTCGGCGTTCCCGAAGCCGGCGAACTGCCGGATGGTCCACGTCCGCCCCCGGTATCCGGTCGGATACAGCCCGCGCGTGAAGGGGTACTCCCCCGGCCAGCCGATCCGCTCGAAGCCGTCGTACGCGTCCCCCGGCCGGGGGCCGTACGCGGGCTCCACCGGGTCCCCGGAGAGCGTGGTGAAGTCGGCCTCTCGCGTGCGCGAAGCGTCGTACCGGGCCTGCCAGCGGCGGCGGCCCTCCTCGATGGCGTCAGCGTCCATGCACACCAATTTACTTGGACGTCCTAGTAAATGTCGAGGCAGTAGGACGTCCGACCACATCACCGCGTGTGTCCGCCGTACGCCCGGGGGCGTGCGGCGGGGCGTCGATCAGGCCTCGGCGACCGCGGGGGCCTCGTCGGCGACCTTGGTCTCCAGCTCGTGGCTGACCTTCCGCTCGACGAAGAAGGCGGCGGTCGGGATCGTGCCCGCGAGCAGGACCCACAGCTGCTTGCCCACCGGCCACTTCGCCTTGGAGCCCAGGTCGAAGGCGAAGACCAGGTAGATCACGTAGAGCCAGCCGTGCGCGATGGCGACGACGCGGGTGAAGTCCGCGGCGCCGTCGATGTCCAGGCCGTACTTGGCGATCATGCTCAGGCACAGCAGGACCAGCAGGACACCGGTGACGTAGGCCATGACGCGGTAGCGGGTCAGCACGCTCTTCTTCATGCCGTCGAGCGTAACCGCACGTTCCGGGAGATCTTGGACCGGGTCGGCCCGCGCCCCGGCCCGGGTCACTCCTCGTCGAAGTCGTGGGCCGCCACCCGCAGCGGCCGCAGCATCGCGAAGATCTCCCCGCACTCCTCGGCGTCGTAGGCGCCGAGGCCGAAGTCCATCGACATCAGGTCGCGGGTGGCCGCCTCGACCACCTCGCGGCCCCTGCCGGTGATGGACGCGAGCGTGCCGCGTCCGTCGTTGGGGTTGGGGCGCTTGGCCACGAGGCCCGACCTCACCAGCCGGTCGACGGTGTTCGTCACGGAGGTGGGGTGCACCATGAGGCGCTCGCCGATCTTCGACATGGTCAGCTCGCCCTCCTTGGAGAAGGTGAGCAGCACCAGCGCCTCGTACCGGGCGAACGTGAGTCCGTACGGCTTCACCACCGCGTCGACCTCGGCGAGCAGGATCTGGTGCGCGCGCATGATCGAGGTGATGGCCGCCATGGACGGCACGTTCCCCCAGCGCTGCTTCCAGAGTTCGTCGGCGCGGGCGATCGGATCGAAGGGAAGACTGAGCGGCTTCGGCACGGCACAGACCTTACCGGCCGGTCATATGGTGGTCAGCCCCGTCTCGCCTTTCGGTCCGGCGGGCCTGCAGGGCGAGCAGCGCGCAGCACACCGCCCCCAGTCCGCCGGCCCCCGCGACGGTCGCCGCCACCCCCGCGAACTCCGCCACGACGCCCGCCAGCGCCATTCCGACGCCCTGGGTCGTCATCAGCCCGGCGGTGAGCAACGTCATGGCCCGTCCGCGCAGTTCATCGGGCACGGCCCGGACGAACCACTGGTCCAGGCCGAGGGTGTACGCCGAACCCGCGCCCGCGGCCACGAGCAGGAGGAGGGAGGGGACCAGGCCCGGGTGGAGGGCGTAGCCGAGGTAGGGGAGAAGGGCGAGGACGACCAGCGGGAGGGCGACGCGTTCGCGGGTGGCGGGGCGCAGGCGGGAGCCCGCGCAGAGCTCGCCGGCGATCGTGCCCACCGGCAGCGCGCACATCAGCAGGCCGAGGCCCACCGAGCCCGCGGCGAGGTCGTCGGCGTAGGGCGCGGCCAGCGCCTCCGGGACGACCGAGAACATCGACGGGATCCAGAAGAGCAGGAGCAGGGCGCGCACCCGGCGGTGTGCGAGGACCTGGCGGACGCCCCGCAGGGAGTCCCGCACCAGGGGGCTTCCGGTCCCGGCGCGGGCGGGCCTGCGGCGGGTGCCGAAGCGCAGGAGGACGGCCGAGGCGCAGAAGGTGCCGACGGTGATCAGCAGGGCGTGCCGCGGCGGCACGGCGATCAGCAGCAGCCCCCCGAGTCCGAAGCCGGCGAGCAGCGCGCTCTGCGACACGATCCGCAGCAGGGAGCGGCCGAGCACGAACAGATCGCCGTCGCCGAGGATGTCGGCGAGCGTGGCCATGCGGGTGCCCTGGAAGACGGGTGAGACGACGGCGAGGCAGCAGCGCAGGGTGAGGAGTACGGCGACGCGGTCGCCCGAGGCCACCATCAGCGCGACGCAGGCGGCCTGCGTCAGGTCGCAGACCACCAGCACCCGCCGGGCCGGGAAGCGGTCGGCGACGCCCGCCGACAGCGTGCCCCCGACCACGTAGGGCAGAAAGCCCAGCGCGAAGGCGAGGGCGCTCATCAGGGGCGAGCCGGTGAGGTCGTAGACGAGGACGGACAGGGCGATCTCGCTGACGATCACGCCGAGCAGGGAGAGGGCGTGGGCGGCGAAGACGGCGCGGAACTCGCGGACGGCGAAGACGTCGGCATAGCGGCCGTCGCCCGCCGGGGCGGCGGATGGTGCGGGCAGCGTCGTCGTGCCCTCCGGCTCTTCTGGCATGGGCAGCAGCGTGCTCGGGCCGGGCGGGGCATCCTAGAGATTCGGCACGGGCCGAATGTTCCGGCTCGTCGTCCGCCGGAAGGAGGTGGCCGTGCCGTCCCGTCTGCACTTCGGTCAGGACGACTTCCTGCGCTGCCGCTTCGCCGTCTCCCCGCTGTGGGAGACGCAGGAGGTGGTGCGCATGCTCAAGCGGCCCGAGCGGCAGGGCTACCACGCCCACTGGCTGCGCCGCATGGGCCGGATCGCCGCCGGGCTCGACCTCACGGACCTGTGGCTGCTGATGCCGCAGCCCGGGTACTGCCCCGACTGGCTCTGCCCGCCCCCGATCGGGCCGGCGGCGACCTTCGAGGAGGAGATCGCCGCGGTACGGGCGAGTGATCCGGCGGCCGCCCGCGCGGAGACGGAGCGGTCGCTGGCGGACACCCCGGGCGCGCTCGGGCTCCCGCGGGCCCGGGACTGGCTGGGGAACCCGGCCGCCATGGTCGAGCACCTCTGCGACCTCATGGAGGAGGTGTACCGCGCCCTCGTCGCCCCGGACTGGCCCCGTCTGCGCGCCCTGCTGGAGGCGGACGTCGCCTTCCACTCGCGGCGGCTCGCCGAGGTGGGCCTGGGCGGGCTGCTGCCCGAGATCAGCCGCCGCTTCGGCTGGCACGCGGGCACGCTGACCGTCGAGCACCGGGGCCGGCACGAACGCCGGCTCGGCGGACAGGGCCTGGTCCTGATGCCCAGCGTCTTCATCTGGCCGGACGTCGTCAGCACCTTCGAACCCCCCTGGCAGCCGACCCTCGTCTACCCGGCCCGCGGCATCGGGGCGCTGTGGACCGAGCCGGCCGAGGGCGCGGGCGAGGTGCTCGGACAGCTCCTCGGCCGCGGCCGGGCGTCCGTCCTCGCCGCCCTCGGCGAACCCGCCACGACGACCGCCCTGGCGCACCGCCTGGGTCTCGCCCCGTCGTCCGTCTCCGCCCACCTGACCCTGCTGCACCGGGCCGGCCTGCTCACGGCCCGGCGCCACGGCCACCAAGTTCTCTACGAACGCACGCCCTTGGGCATCGCGCTGTCCAGCGGCGAAAGCTGACCCCGCCCCACACCCGGCAACCCGCCCGCCCCCGGGCCGCGCGAGCCGGGGTTCAGCGTTCTGACGTCCCAGTCCTGACGTCCTAGCGGGCGAGGTGGCGCTCCACCGTCTCCACCTTGGAGGTGAGCCCGTCGGTGACGCCGGGCCGGATGTCGGCCTTGAGGACCAGGGACACGCGTGGCGCCCGCTCCTCGACGACGGCCACGGCCCGCTTCACGACATCCATCACCTCGTCCCACTCCCCCTCGATCGAGGTGAACATCGCGTCGGTGCGGTGGGGCAGACCGGAGGCGCGCACGACGCGGACGGCCTCGGCGACGTACTCCCCCACGTCCTCGCCGACCCCCAGCGGCGTCACGGAGAAGGCGACGATCATGCGTTCACGACCCCTTCCTGGCGGGCGCGGGAGGCGATGACCTCGTCCTCGGCGGCGCGCTTGAGCTTGCGCTCGGCGAAGAAGCCGCCGGTCGGCAGGACGGAGAGGACGAAGTAGAAGGCCGCCGTCCGCAGCGGCCACCTGGTGCGGTTCCAGGCGTCGGCCCAGAAGATCACGTACAGGATGAAGAGCACGCCGTGGACCATGCCCATCACCGGCACCGCGTTGAAGTCCGTGGTCCGCTTCAGCACGGAGCAGACCAGCAGGAGCAGGAAGGAGACGGCCTCGGGGGCCGAGACGAGCCGCAGGCGGCGGAGGGCGGTGGCGGTCTTGAGGTCCACGGGTCACCTTCGGTGGGAGACAGGTCGCTGTTTGTGAACGGAGGCACAAGCGTTCCCCCATTCTGGCAAACGCCGGGGCGGACATCGGCCGAGGGGTCGCACGGCGGGACGTGAGATGCGTCCCCTAAGGGTCCGGACAGGGCTTTCTCCACCCGACGGGCCCTGTCGGGTCCACCCGGGCGGCGGCTACCTTCGCAGCGTGGCGATGTTCCGACTCCAAGGCAGCAAGGTGCTCGCCGTCGACATGACCGGGGACGCCGTGAAGGCGAAGAACGGCTCGATGGTCGCGTACGACGGTCAGATGGCCTTCAAGAAGCTCAGCGGCGGCGGTGAGGGCCTGCGCGGGATGGTGACGCGCCGGCTCACCGGCGAGCAGATGACGGTGATGGAGGTGAAGGGTCACGGCACGTGCTGGTTCGCGGACCGCGCCTCCGAGATCAACCTGGTCGGACTCCAGGGGGACAAGTTGTACGTGGAGTCGAGCAATCTGCTCGCGACCGACGCCGGGCTGAGGACCGGCACGACCTTCACCGGACTGCGCGGCGCCTCGCAGGGCAACGGTCTGTTCACGACGACCGTCGAGGGCCACGGCCAGGTGGCGATCATGTCGGACGGCCCGGCGGTGGCGCTCCGGGTGAGCGCGCAGTACCCGCTGACCGTCGACCCCGGCGCGTACATCGCGCACCAGGGGAAGCTGCGGCAGTCGTTCCAGTCCGGTGTGACCTTCCGCACCTTCCTCGGCGAGGGCGGCGGCGAGGCCTTCCAGATCAGGTTCGAGGGGGACGGGCTGGTGTACGTACAGCCGAGCGAGCGGAACACGATCGCGGGGGACGCCTGATGCCCTTCCGTGAGATCAACTCCAAGATGGTCGAGGCGACGGTGCTGCCCGGCCGGCGGCTGTTCAGTCAGCGCGGCGCGATGCTCGCCTACCAGGGCGAGGTGTCCTTCACACCGAACCTCCAGGGCGGCCAGGGCGGCATCATGTCGATGATCGGCCGCCGGGTGGCGGGCGAGGCGACGCCGCTGATGAGCGTCGAGGGCAGCGGCACGGTCCTGTTCGGGCACGGCGGCCACCACATCCAGGTCATCAACCTCACCGGCGACACGCTCTACGTGGAGGCGGACCGCCTGCTCGCCTTCGAGGGGACGCTCCAGCAGGGCACGATGTTCATGGGCTCGCAGGGCGGCGTCATGGGCATGGTCCGCGGCCAGGTCTCCGGCCAGGGCCTGTTCACCACGACCCTCACGGGCCACGGCTCGGTGGCGGTGATGGCCCACGGCGGCGTCTTCGAGATCCCGATCACCCCGCAGCACGCGGTCCACGTCGACCCGCAGGCCTACGTCGCCCACCACGGCGACGTACGCAACAAGCTGTCGACCGCCCTGGGCTGGCGGGACATGGTCGGGCGCGGCTCCGGCGAGGCGTTCCAGCTGGAGCTCAGCGGCAGCGGCGCGGTGTTCGTCCAGGCCTCGGAGGAGAAGCTGTGAGCATGTACGGGGCTCCGGGCGGCGGCCCGACGGTCTACGACCCCATGACCCTGCCGGTCGACGACAACGTGAACAAGTACACCTTCTGCGTGGAGCTCAAGGGGAGCCAGTGGTTCCTGCAGAAGGGGAAGATGATCGCCTACTACGGCGCGATGGAGTTCAACGGCATCGGGCACGGCCGGCTCGACCGACTCGTCCGTACGTCCTTTCATTCGCCACTGCACGCCGGCGAGTGGGTCGTGGCGGAGGGCTCGGGCAAGATGCTGCTCGCCGACCGGGCCTTCGACGTGAATTCCTACGACCTCGAAGACGGCAATCTGACCATTCGCTCGGGCAACTTGCTCGCTTTTCAGCCAAGTCTCGCTCTCAAGCAATCGATCGTGCCGGGTTTTCTGACGCTGATCGGAACCGGAAAGTTCGTGGCCGCGTCTAACGGCCCGGTGGTGTTCATGGAACCCCCGATCCGGGTGGACCCGCAGGCGCTCGTCGGCTGGGCCGACTGCCCGTCGCCGTGCCACCACTACGACCACAGCTACCTGACAGGTGTAATGGGCGGTCTACGTGCGATGACGGGCCTCGGCGGCGCCTCCGGGGAGGAGCACCAGTTCGAGTTCGTCGGAGCCGGCACGGTCCTGCTCCAGTCCTCGGAGACCCTCATGGCCGAGCAGGCCTCGGGGGTGCTCCCGCCCGAGCCGGGGGTGCCCGGCGGCGGCGGGGCGCACACAGGTCCTTCACAGCAAGCCGGCGCACCGCGCCTTCCCGGACAGCTGGCAGACCTCCAGCGTCGCTTCGGGCTGTGAGCGGTAGTCTGCGGAGTGTGACGTCGAACGTATGCGCGCCGTCACACCACCCCTCACTAGTTCGCCTTTCAACATTTTAGGTAGACTTCATTCATGGAGACCGAGACGGCCACGCCCTGGCTGACCGATGCGGAGCAGTGCGCCTGGCGCACCCACCTGGAGGTCAACAGGCTGTTGACGTACCAGCTCGAGCGGGATCTGCAGCCGTTCGGCCTGACGATGAACGACTACGAGATCCTGGTGAACCTCTCCGAGTCGGAGGACGTGCGGATGCGGATGAGCGACCTCGCCTCCGCCACCCTCCAGTCCAAGAGCCGCCTCTCCCACCAGATCACGCGGATGGAGAACGCGAACCTGGTCCGGCGCGAGAACTGCGAGTCCGACCGCCGCGGCCTCTACGCGGTGCTGACCGAGCACGGCATGGAGACGATGCGGCGGGTGGCGCCGCACCATGTGGCGTCCGTACGGCGGCACTTCATCGACCTGCTGTCGCCCGAGGCCCTGGCGGAACTCGACAAGGCCCTGAAGCCCATCGCGGAACACCTGCGCGGGCAGCGGGGACGCCCCTGACCCCCTGGGTCACCCCTCGGCGGGGGCCGACGGCAGGCGGAGTCCGCACCGGACGCCGCCTGCGGGCGTTTCCGGGCCGCCGAGGGGCCGGCTCCCCCGTCACACCGCCGGCGCGGCCTCCTGCGCCTCCCGGTCCGCGCGGGCGGCGCCCCACGCCGTCACCAGGGCGGTCAGCAGGGCCGCGGCGGCCGCCGCGGTGAAGCACAGGGCGGTGGACAGACCGCCCAGCAGGACGCCCGCTCCGGCGGCGCCCGCCGTACTGCCCGCGTTCACACCGGTGTTGACCCAGGCCCCGGCCCGGACCCGGGCCTCGGGCGCCGCCGCCTCGTCGGCGCTCAGATAGGCGGTGGTCAGGGCCGGGGCGACGAAGAACCCGGCGGCCGCGAGGGCGAGCGCCAGGGTGCCGAGGCCGGGCGCGAGGGCGGCACCGAGCAGGGGCGGGGTGAGGCCCGCCACCGTGAGCGGCAGCCGCGCGCGGGCCGGGGTGCGCCAGGCGACCGCCCCGTTGAACAGGCCGCCGGCCGCGCTTCCGGCCGACAGGGCCGCCAGCGTCCAGGCCACGGCCGCGTCGCCGTGGTGCCGTTGCCCGGCGAAGGCGACGACCACGAGGTCCACCGCGCCGAGCGCGAGCCCGACCCCGGCCGCGGCGAGGACGGGCCGCCGGACGCCGCGCAGCGCGCCCCGCGGGGCGGCGGCCCGGCGCGCTCGCGGCACGCGCCCGGCGGGCCCGGCCGCCCGCACGGCCGGCGACCGCACGAACCCGGCGGTGCCGGCCGCCAGCAGGGATGTGCCGAGGACGATGCCGGCCGCCGGCGGGGCGAACCCCGCCAGCACCCCGACGACCAGCGGCCCGGAGACGAACAGCAGCTCCTCGGCGACCCCGTCCAGGCCGTACGCGCGCTGCAGCAGCTCGCGGTCCCGGGTGAGCCGCCCCCACACGGCCCGCATGGCCGGGCCCAGCGGCGGGGTGCAGGCGCCGGCCGCGGCGGTCACGGCGCCCACGACGAGTGGCGGGACGGCCCCCGGACGCCACACGAGCGCCGTCAGCAGACCCAGCATGCCCGCGTGGGCGGCGGCCATCGGGACGAGCGCGCGGCGCGGCCCGTGCCGGTCGACGAGGGCCGCCCGCACGGGCGAGAGGAAGACGCCGGTGCCGCCGAACAGCGCCATGGCGGTACCTGCCACGGCGTAGGAGCCGGTGGCCCGGGTGACGGCGAGCATCACGGACAGGGGGACGATCCCGTACGCCAGCCTGCCGAGCAGGGCGGCCGCGAAGGTGCGGCGGGCGTACGGGAGTTGAAGGACGGCGGCATACGTCGGCCGCGCAACGGGCTGGACGGACACGGGAGTTCCTCGACTCGAGGCGGGAAAGGGGACGCCTGAGAGCCGCGCCGGCCGTCGGTGCGGCCGCGCGGGCCCGGGCGTGCCCTATGCCAGGAGGAGGTACATGCCGGTCAACGTAGCAGCGCCACGCGGACGTCGGCCACGCCGATGAGCGGCGTCAGCTCTCCGTGAGCCCCGCGACCAGTTCGTCCGCGGCCCGGTACGGGTCCAGCTCGCCCTCGACGATCCGCTCCGCCAGCGCGCTCAGCCGGCGGTCGCCGTGCAGGTCGCCGATACGTTCGCGCAGGGCCGTGACCGCGATCGTCTCGACCTCGCGGGCCGCGCGGGCCCGCCGGCGCTCGGCGAGGACTCCCCGCTCCTCCATCCACGCGCGGTGCTTCTCCAGAGCCTCCACGACCTCGTCGACGCCCTCGGCGCGCGCCGCGACCGTCTTGACGATCGGCGGACGCCAGTCGCCGGGGCCCCTGGACTCGCCGAGCCCCAGCATGTGGTTCAGCTCGCGCACCGTGGCGTCGGCGCCGTCGCGGTCGGCCTTGTTGACGACGTAGACGTCGCCGATCTCCAGGATTCCCGCCTTCGCCGCCTGGATGCCGTCGCCCATGCCGGGTGCGAGCAGCACGACCGAGGTGTCGGCCTGGGAGGCGATCTCCACCTCCGACTGGCCGACGCCGACCGTCTCGACCAGGACCACGTCGCAGCCGGCCGCGTCCAGCACGCGGATCGCCTGCGGCGCGGCCCAGGCGAGGCCGCCCAGGTGGCCCCGGGTCGCCATCGAGCGGATGTAGACCCCCGGGTCGGAGGCGTGCTCCGACATCCGGACCCGGTCGCCGAGCAGGGCGCCGCCGGAGAAGGGCGAGGACGGGTCGACGGCGAGGACGCCGACCCGCCTGCCCTGCTTGCGGTACGCCGTCACCAGTGCCGAGGTCGACGTGGACTTGCCGACGCCCGGGGAACCGGTCAGGCCGACCACGTACGCGTTCCCCGTCAGCGGCGCCAGCGCCTCCATGACCTCCCTGAGCTGCGGGGACGCCCCCTCGACCAGCGAGATCAGCCGGGCCACGGCCCGCGGCCGGCCTTCCCTGGCCTGGGTCACCAGGGTGGAGACGTCCTGCATCACTGCTCCGTTCAGAGGTTCACGTACGACAGGGAGGTTCAGGCCTTGGGTACCCGCACGATCAGCGCGTCACCCTGACCGCCGCCGCCGCACAGCGCGGCCGCGCCCACGCCGCCGCCCCGCCGCTTCAGCTCCAGCGCCAGGTGCAGCACCAGCCGGGCGCCGGACATGCCGATGGGGTGGCCGAGCGCGATCGCGCCGCCGTTCACGTTCACCATTTCCGTGGACACGCCGAGGTCCTTCATTGACTGGACCGCGACGGCGGCGAACGCCTCGTTGATCTCGATGAGGTCGAGGTCGGAGACCTCCAGGCCCTCCTTCTTCAGGGCGTGCAGGATCGCGTTGGACGGCTGCGACTGCAGGGAGCTGTCCGGGCCCGCCACGTTGCCGTGGGCGCCGATCTCGGCGATCCACTCCAGGCCCAGCTCCAGCGCCTTGGCCTTGCTCATCACGACCACGGCCGCCGCGCCGTCCGAGATCTGCGAGGCGGTGCCGGCGGTGATGGTGCCGTCCCGGGTGAACGCCGGGCGCAGCTTGCCCAGGGACTCCGCGGTGGTGTCGCCGCGGATGCCCTCGTCCTTGCTGAACAGGACCGGGTCGCCCTTGCGCTGCGGGATCTCGACGGGGGTGATCTCCGCCTCGAAGACGCCGTTCTTCTGGGCGGCGGCCGCGCGCTGGTGGGACAGGGCGGCGATCTCGTCCTGCTCGGGGCGCCGGATGCCGAGGCGCGTGTTGTGCTTCTCCGTCGACTCGCCCATCGGGATGTTCTCCCACGGGTCGGTCAGGCCGTCGTGGGCCATCGCGTCGAGCATCTCGATCGCCCCGTACTTGAAGCCCTCGCGGGACTTGGGCAGCAGGTGCGGCGCGTTGGTCATGGACTCCTGGCCGCCGGCGACGATGACGTCGAACTCGCCGGCGCGGATCAGCTGGTCGGCCAGCGCGATGGCGTCGAGGCCGGAGAGGCAGACCTTGTTGACGGTCAGGGCCGGGACGCTCATCGGGATGCCGGCCTTGACGGCGGCCTGGCGCGCGGGGATCTGCCCCGCGCCGGCCTGCAGCACCTGCCCCATGATCACGTACTGGACCTGGTCGCCGCCGATGCCCGCACGGTCCAGGGCGGCCTTGATCGCGAAACCGCCGAGATCGGCTCCGGAGAAGGTCTTGAGCGAGCCGAGCAACCGTCCCATGGGCGTACGCGCGCCCGCGACGATCACCGAGGTGTTCGTTCCAGATGACATGAGCTGCGATCCCCTTACCGGCTGCACAGCCGAGGAGTGAACGAGGGTTTACATCGAATGTACTGAGTGGCACTCCGTGCCGTCACCCGGCCGTCGATGTGATCGCTGGCACGTTGCGCAACCCTGCCAGGAGCGCTGCACTGTCACACATGCTGACGCGAATCGACCACATCGGGATCGCCTGCTTCGACCTCGACAAGACCGTCGAGTTCTACCGGGCCACGTACGGCTTCGAGGTGTTCCACTCCGAGGTCAACGAGGAGCAGGGCGTGCGCGAGGCCATGCTCAAGATCAACGGGACGTCCGACGGCGGCGCCTCCTACCTGCAGCTCCTGGAGCCGACGCGGCCGGACTCCACCGTCGCCAAGTGGCTCGACAAGAACGGCGAGGGTGTCCACCACATCGCCTTCGGCACCGCGGACGTGGACGGCGAGGCCGCCGGCATCAAGGAAAAGGGCGTCCGCGTGCTGTACGAAGAGCCGCGACGCGGCTCCATGGGGTCACGGATCACCTTCCTGCACCCCAAGGATTGTCACGGTGTACTGACAGAACTGGTCACTTCGGCGCCTGTTGAGTCACCTGAGCACTGACCCTCGTACATATGGGCCGGTAGGGTTGGGGGCGGTCGCCTCTCGTACCGGGGTGGCCGGGTCCTGCCGTCAGAGGGAGGACCACGCCGGGGTCCGGGTTTCGGGGGGCGAGCGTCGGGGCAGCAGCCCATGCTCCGCCGTTGATCTGACACCATTCCCCGGGGGCCCCGTTCGGCGGATGGACGGAGCTCGTTTGGCCAGACTTGCGACCAGGGGACGGATGGGACCGCGCAGTGCGGGGCTACGAACGCCAGGAGCGAGAGCCGGCGGCTGACGTCGACCACCTCTCTCGGTTCGAGGCCGAGATGGAGCGGCTGAAGACCGAGCGGGAAAAGGCGATCCAGCACGCCGAGGACCTCGGCTACCAGGTCGAGGTGCTGCGCGCCAAGCTGCACGAGGCGCGCCGCACCCTCATGTCCCGGCCCTCCTTCGACGGCGGTGACATCGGCTACCAGGCCGAGCAGCTGCTGCGCAACGCGCAGATGCAGGCCGACCAGCTGCGTCAGGACGCCGAGCGCGAGCTGAGCCAGGTACGGGCGCAGACCCAGCGCATCCTGCAGGAGCACGCCGAGCAGGCCGCGCGCCTGCAGGCCGAGTTGCACCAGGAGGCGGTCACCCGCCGCCAGCAGCTGGACCAGGAGCTCGCCGAGCGCCGCCAGACCGTCGAGTCGCACGTCAACGAGAACGTGGCGTGGGCCGAGCAGCTGCGCGCCCGCAGCGAGTCCCAGGCCCGCCGGCTGCTCGAGGAGTCCCGCACCGAGGCCGACCAGGCCATGGCCGCCGCCCGCGCGGAGGCCGAGCGGCTGACCACCGAGGCCCGCGAACGCCTGACGAGCGACGCCGAGGCGGCCCGGGCGGAGGCCGACCAGATCCTGCGCCGGGCCCGCACGGACGCCGAGCGGCTGCTGAACGCCGCCTCCACGCAGGCGCAGGAGGCCACCGACCACGCCGAGCAGCTGCGCTCCTCCACCGCTACGGAGTCGGACAGCACGCGCCGGCAGGCGCAGGAGCTGAGCCGGGCCGCCGAGCAGCGGATGGCGGAGGCCGAGGAGGCGCTGCGCAAGGCGCAGACCGAGGCCGACAAGCTGATCACCGAGGCGACCGCGTCCGCCGAGAAGGCCCTCGCCAGCGCCGAGTCGGCGAACGAGCAGCGCACGCGCACGGCGCGGGAGCAGGTCGCCCGGCTGGTCGAGGAGGCCACGAAGGACGCCGAGACCACCAAGTCGGAGGCCGAGCAGGTCGTCGCGGACGCGCGCACCGAGGCCGAGCGGATCGTCGCCGAGGCCGCGGAGAAGGCCCGCACGATCACCGCCGAGGAGAGCGCGACCCAGCTGTCGAAGGCGGCCAAGACCGCCGAGGACGTTCTCAACAGGGCGCAGGAGGACGCGCGGAACACCACCAAGGCCGCCGCCGAGGAGGCCGAGCGGATCCGCTCCGAGGCCGAGGCGGAGGCGGACCGGCTGCGCTCCGAGGCGCACGACATCTCCGAGCAGCTCAAGGGCGCGGCCAAGGACGACACCAAGGAGTACCGCGCCAAGACGGTCGAGCTGCAGGAGGAGGCCCGCCGGCTGCGCGGCGAGGCCGAGCAGCTGCGCTCGGAGGCGGTCGCCGAGGGCGAGAAGATCCGCGCGGAGGCCCGCAAGGAGGCCGTCCAGCAGATCGAGGAGGCGGCCAAGACCGCCGAGGAACTGCTGGCCAAGTCCCGGCAGGACGCCGACGACCTGCGCCAGAAGGCCACCGCGGACAGCGAGAAGGTCCGCACCGAGGCCATCGAGCGGGCGACGACGCTGCGCCGGCAGGCCGAGGAGACGCTGCAGCGCACCCGCCAGGAGGCCGAGCGGCACCGCGAGGAGGTCGTCGAGCAGGCCGAGGGCATCAAGGCGGACGCCGAGCGCGCCGCGGGCGAGCTGCACGAGGAGACCGAACGGGCCGTGGAGGCCCGCCGTGCGGAGGCCGCCGAGGAGCTGACGCGGCTGCACACGGAGGCCGAGGAGCGGCTCGCCGCGGCCGAGCAGGCGCTGACCGAGGCCCGCGAGGAGGCCTCACGCATCCGCCGTGAGGCCACCGAGGAGACCGAGCGGCTGCGCACCGAGGCCGCCGAGCGCATCCGCACGCTCCAGCAGCAGGCCGAGGCGGAGGCCGACCGGCTGCGCGACGAGGCCGCGTCGGACGCCTCCGCGTCCCGTGCCGAGGGCGAGGCCGTCGCCGTACGGCTGCGCTCGGAGGCCGCCGCCGACGCCGAGCGGCTGAAGGCGGAGGCGCAGGACACCGCCGACCGGATCCGGACGGAGGCGCAGGCCGCCGCGGAGCGGCTGGGGACGGAGGCCTCGGAGACGCTGGCCGCCGCGCAGGAGGAGGCCGCCCGGCGCCGCCGCGAGGCCGAGGAACTCCTCGGCTCCGCGCGCACCGAGGCCGACCAGGAGCGCGAGCGGGCCCGTGAGCAGAGCGAGGAACTGCTGGCCTCGGCGCGCAACCGCGTGGAGGAGGCCCAGACCGAGGCGGTCCGCCTGGTCGAGGAGGCCGACCGGCGCGCGAACGAGATGGTCTCGGCGGCCGAACAGCACGCCCAGCAGGTACGGGACTCCGTGTCCGGGCTGCACGAGCAGGCGCAGGAGGAGATCACCGGCCTGCGCAGCGCCGCCGAGCACGCGGCGGACCGCACCCGGCGCGAGGCCCAGGAGGAGGCCGACCGGGTCCGCGCCGACGCCTACGCCGAGCGGGAGCGGGCGAGCGAGGACGGGGGCCGGCTCCGGCGCGAGGCGGCCGAGGAGACGGAGGCGGCCAAGTCGCTCGCCGAGCGGACCGTGTCGGAGGCGATCGCGGAGGCGGAGCGGCTGCGGTCGGAGGCGACCGAGTACGCGCAGCGCACCCGCACGGAGGCCTCGGACGCGATCGCGGAGGCCGACCAGGCGGCGACCCGCACCCGGGCCGAGGCCCGCGACGACGCCAACCGCATCCGGTCGGACGCCGCCACACAGGCGGACACCCTGATCACCGAGGCGCGCAGCGAGGCCGAGCGGCTGACGACCGAGACGGTCACGGACGCCGACCGGATGCGCGCCGAGGCCGTCGCCAAGGCCGAGAAGCTCATCGCGGACGCCACCGGGGACGCGGAGCGGCTGCGCGCCGAGGCCGCCGAGACGGTCGGCTCCGCCCAGCAGCACGCCGAACGGGTCCGCAGCGAGTCCGAGCGGGTCAAGGCGCGGGCGGAGGAGGAGGCCGAGCGGCTCCTCAACGCCGCCCGCGAGGAGGCCGACCGCACGCTCGACGAGGTCCGCAAGGACGCCAGCAAGCGGCGCCAGGACGTCGCCGAACAGGTCGACAAGCTCATCACCGAGACCACGGCCGAGGCCGACAAGCTGCTCACCGAGGCGCAGCAGCAGGCCCACAAGACCACCGCCGACGCCGAGGCGCAGGCCGACACCATGGTGGGCGCCGCCCGCACGGAGGCCGACCGCCTGGTCTCGGAGGCCACGGTCGAGGGCAACGCTCGCGTGGAGAAGGCCCGTACGGACGCGGACGAGCTGCTCGTCGGCGCCCGCCGGGACGCCACCTCCATCCGCGAGCGGGCGGAGGAGCTGCGCGACCGCATCACGGGCGAGATCGAGGAGCTGCACGAGCGGGCCCGCCGGGAGTCGGCCGAGACGATGAAGTCGGCGGGCGACCGCTGCGACGCGCTCATCAAGGCGGCCGAGGAGCAGCTGGCCAAGGCCCACACGAAGGCGAAGGAGCTGGTCTCGGAGGCGAACTCGGAGGCCGGCAAAGTCCGCATCGCCGCCGTGAAGAAGGCCGAGGGGCTCCTGAAGGAGGCTGAGCAGAAGAAGTCGGCCCTGGTCAAGGAGGCCGAGGAGCTCAAGGCCGAGGCGATCCGCGAGGCCAAGCGCACGGTCGAGGAGGGAAAGCGCGAGCTGGAGATCCTGGTGCGCCGGCGCGAGGACATCAACGCGGAGATCTCCCGGGTCCAGGACGTGCTGGAGGCGCTGGAGTCGTTCGAGGCGCCGGGAGGGGCCAAGGACGGGGGCGTCAAGGCCGGAGCCACGGTCGGTGCCCCTCGTTCGGGTAAGCAGTCGGACAGCTGATCGACAGGTCCAAATCCCGTCCACTCTGGGGTCTTTGACCATTTTTTTGGCAAGAGGTCCGCCCGACAGCCACTCAAAAGGGGTGTCATTCTCCAGATCAAACACGTATCCGCTCGATGACACACCGCTTCGGCCCCTAGGATTCCCCCTATCACCTCACCGGTCTCAGTTGACAGGAACCCCATGAGCGACACTTCCCCCTACGGCTTCGAGCTTGTGCGGCGTGGGTACGACCGCGCTCAGGTGGACGAACGGATCTCCAAGCTCGTCTCCGACCGTGACAGTGCTCTCGCCCGCATCACCGCTCTGGAGAAGCGCATCGAGGAGCTCCACCTCGAGACGCAGAACGCCCAGGCACAGGTGACCGACGCCGAGCCGTCGTACGCCGGTCTCGGTGCTCGCGTCGAGAAGATCCTCCGCCTCGCCGAGGAAGAGGCCAAGGATCTGCGCGAGGAGGCCAGGCGCGCCGCCGAACAGCACCGCGAACTCGCCGAGTCGGCGGCCCAGCAGGTCCGCAACGACGCAGAATCGTTCGCGGCGGAGCGCAAGGCCAAGGCCGAGGACGAAGGCGTCCGGATCGTCGAGAAGGCCAAGAGCGACGCCTCGCAGCTGCGCTCCGAGGCCCAGAAGGACGCCCAGTCGAAGCGTGAGGAGGCGGACGCCCTCTTCGAGGAGACCCGCGCCAAGGCGGCCCAGGCCGCCGCCGACTTCGAGACGAACCTCGCCAAGCGCCGCGAGCAGTCCGAGCGCGACCTGGCGTCCCGTCAGGCCAAGGCCGAGAAGCGCCTCGCCGAGATCGAGCACCGCGCCGAGCAGCTGCGCCTGGAGGCCGAGAAGCTGCGCACGGACGCCGAGCGCCGCGCCCGCCAGACGGTGGAGACGGCCCAGCGCCAGGCCGAGGACATCGTGGCCGACGCGAACGCCAAGGCCGACCGGATCCGCTCGGAATCCGAGCGCGAGCTGGCCGCCCTCACCAACCGCCGCGACAGCATCAACGCCCAGCTGACGAACGTCCGCGAGATGCTCGCGACGCTCACGGGCGCCGCGGTGGCCGCCGCCGGCACTCCCGCCGAGGACGAGCCGATCTCCCGTGGGGTTCCCGCTCAGCAGTCCCGCTAGTCGGTAGCGCGCAGTCACCTGCGCACCCAGAGGCCCGCACCGTCTCCCCCGGAGGTGCGGGCCTCCGGCGTACGTCCTAGCGTGGCCGCATGATCGAGATCGAGGGCCTGACCAAGCGCTACGGCGACAAGCTGGCGGTCAACAACCTCACGTTCACGGTCAGACCCGGCACGGTGACGGGATTCCTCGGGCCGAACGGCGCCGGCAAGTCCACGACGATGCGCATGATGCTCGGGCTCGACCGGCCCACCGCCGGGGACGTGCGGATCGACGGCAGGCACTACGACCGCCTCAAGGACCCGCTGACGTACATCGGCGCCCTGCTGGACGCCCAGGCCGTGCACGGCGGCCGCAGCGCCTACAACCACCTGCTCTGCCTCGCACAGAGCAACGGCATCCCCCGGCGCCGGGTGGCCGAGGTGCTGGACACGGTGGGCCTCACGGCGGTCGCCCGGAAGAAGGCGAAGGGGTTCTCGCTCGGCATGGGCCAGCGGCTCGGCATCGCGGGCGCCCTGCTCGGCGACCCGCGGATCCTGATGTTCGACGAGCCCGTCAACGGCCTCGACCCCGAGGGCATCCACTGGATCCGCACCCTGATGAAGTCCCTCGCGGCACAGGGCCGTACGGTCTTCGTCTCCTCCCACCTGATGAGCGAGATGGCGCTCACCGCCGAGCACCTCGTCGTCATCGGGCAGGGCCGGCTGCTCGCCGACACCTCCATGGCGGACTTCATCGCCCGCAACTCCCGCTCCTACGTCCGCGTCCGCTCCCCGCAGCGCGAGCGGCTGCTCGACGTGCTGCACCAGGCCGGGATCACCGTCGTCGAGTCCGGCGGCGGGGCGCTGGAGGCGGACGGCGGCAAGGCGGAGCGGATCGGCGAGCTGGCGGCACAGCACCAGATCGTGCTGCACGAGCTGAGCCCGCAGCAGGCCTCGCTGGAGGAGGCGTTCATGCAGCTGACCGCGGAGTCGGTGGAGTACCACGCGCACACGGACACACCCCCGCGGGCACCGACGAGTTCCTGGGGCGGCAGCTGGGAGGGGAGCCGGTCATGACGGGGGTCCAGGTCGTGCGGTCCGAGTGGACCAAGATCCGGTCGGTGGCCTCCACGGTGTGGACGCTCTCGCTGGCCGTGGTGGTCACCGTCGGGCTCGGCATGCTGATCTCGGCGCTGACGAACCACCAGTTCGACGACATGAGCCGCACGGACCGGCTCTCGTTCGACCCGACGTTCATCAGCTTCGCCGGGATGAGCCTCGGCCAGCTCGCGATGATCGTGTTCGGGGTGCTGGTCGTCTCGAACGAGTACAGCACGGGCATGATCCGCACGTCGCTTGCCGCCGTGCCGCAGCGCGGCACCTTCCTGTTCAGCAAGATCGCCGTGGCGGCCGGCCTCGCCCTGGCCGTCGCCATGGTCACCAGCTTCGTCGCCTTCTTCCTCGGGCAGGCGATGCTCGGCCCGCACCGCGCCTCCATCGGCGACCCGCACGTACTGCGCGCGGTGATCGGCGGCGGTGTCTACATGACCCTCATCGCGGTGTTCTCGATGGGCGTCGCCGTGATGCTGCGCTCACCGATGCTGTCCCTGGGCATCCTGATGCCGTTCTTCTTCCTGATCTCCAACATCCTGGGCAACGTCTCCGCGACGAAGAAGATCGGCCGGTTCCTGCCCGACCAGGCCGGCAGCAAGATCATGCAGGTGGTCACCCCGATCGGCGACGACACCCCGTACGGGCCCTGGGGCGGCCTGGGCATCATGGTCCTGTGGGTGCTCGCGGTCCTGATCGGCGGGTACGTGTTGCTGAAGCGACGGGACGCCTGAACGGGGCCGGACTTTTACTTCCTCTTGAGCGGAACCGTCAGCGCCTCGATATCCTCCTAACCCTTACGGGGGCGTGTGCCCTGCTGTCCTGATCCTTTCGATGGGTGCGGAGCATGATCGAGGCTGTCGGCCTGACCAAGCGCTACGGCGACAAGACCGCCGTCTACAACCTTTCCTTCCAGGTGCGGCCGGGCGCCGTCACCGGCTTCCTGGGGCCCAACGGCTCCGGCAAGTCGACGACGATGCGGATGATCCTCGGCCTGGACAACCCCACGGCGGGGCAGGTGACGATCGGCGGGCACCCGTACCCCAAGCTGCCGAACGCACCCCGGCACGTCGGGGCCCTGCTCGACGCCAAGGCGGTGCACGGCGGCCGGTCGGCCCGCAACCACCTGCTCAGCCTGGCCCAGCTCTCCGGGATCCCGGCACGCCGGGTCGACGAGGTGCTGGGCGTGGTCGGGCTGCAGGAGGTGGCCAGGAAGCGCTCCAAGGGCTTCTCCCTCGGCATGGGCCAGCGCCTGGGCATCGCCGCCGCGCTGCTCGGCGACCCGCAGGTGCTCCTCTTCGACGAGCCGGTCAACGGCCTCGACCCCGAGGGCATCCTCTGGGTGCGCAACCTGATGAAGGCGCTCGCGTCCGAGGGCCGGACGGTCTTCGTCTCCTCCCACCTGATGAGCGAGATGGCGCTCACCGCCGACCACCTCATCGTGATCGGGCGCGGGCAGCTGCTCGCCGACATGAGCGTCAAGGACTTCATCTCGGCCAACTCCGCCGACTTCGCGCGCGTGCGCACACCCGACGCCGAGCCGCAGCTGCGCGAGAAGCTGACCTCGGCGCTGACCGAGGCGGGCGGGCACGTGCTGCCCGAGCAGGACGGCGCCCTGCGGATCACGGGACTGCCGCTCCCGCGCATCAGCGACATCGCGCACGACGCCGACGTACGCCTGTGGGAGCTGTCGCCGCACCAGGCCTCGCTGGAGGAGGCGTACATGCGGATGACGCAGGGGGCCGTCGACTACCGCTCGACGATCGACCAGAAGGAGGGGCTGATGCAGCCCCTGCCGCCCGGCGCACAGCCGCCGATGCCGGTACCCGGCCTGGGCCAGCCCGACTGGTACGCCCCGCCGCCGCCCCAGCAGGGCGGCCAGGCGTTCGCGATGCCGCAGGGACAGCCGGGACCCTACGGCGTCCCCGGACCGCCCCAGCCGGGTCCCTACGGCGCTCCTGCGGCGCCCGGCGCGGGCGCGCCCGGCCCGTACGCCCAGCCGCCCGGCCCGTACGCCCAGCCGCCCGCCGCGGCGCCGCAGCCGCCCGCGCAGCCCGCCCCCGCCGACCCGACCAAGCCCGAGGACCCCCGATGAGCACGCCCCAGCCCCCGATGCCGCAGGCGGCCGCTGCCGGCCTGCAGGCGGTGCCCGGTGCGCCGTACCCCACCTACACCTCGCCGATCCCCGTCACCCGCACCCATCTCGGGAACGCGATCTCCTCGGAGTGGACGAAGATCAGGTCGGTGCGCTCCACGATGTGGACGCTCGGCGTCTTCGTGCTGCTGGTGGTCGGCATCGGCCTGCTGACCGCCTCGCTGGTCGCCGCCAACGAGTCGGAGGCCGGCCTGGCGGGCGAGAACCCGCTCTCCTTCGGCGTCTTCGGGCTGCTGCTCGGCAGCATGTGCGTCATCACGCTCGGCGTGCTGACCACCGCCTCCGAGTACGGCACCGGCATGATCCGGACCACGATGACCGCGTGCCCGTCCCGCCCGCGGGTGCTGGCCGCGAAGGCGATCGTGTTCTTCGCGGTGGCCTTCAGCGTCACGTTCGTCTCGGCACTGCTCGTCGCCCTCGCCGACGTGGCCATGCTGGACGGCGCGAGGGAGCCGAGCGGATCGGAGTGGCTGAAGGGCACGCTCGGCATCTCGCTCTACGTCGCGCTGCTCGGCCTGCTCTCGCTCGTCGTCGGCTCGATCATCCGGCACTCCGCGGGCGCCATCACCATCATGATCGGCCTCGTGCTGGCGCCCCTGGTGATCGCGCTGTTCATGGTCTCGTCGGCCCTGGAGGACGTGCGCCAGGCCCTGTTCGACTACTCGATCCCGAACCAGCTGGGCGTCTTCTACACCAACTCGCTGACCAACTCCGGCCCGACGGGCTGGGATCCGCTGTGGATCGCCCTGGGCGTGACGGCCGCCGCGTTCGCCGGTGCGGTCGTCCTGCTGCAGAAGCGCGACGTTTGACATGCTCCTCGCCCTGAAGGGCGAGGATTCCGGCCTTCTCAACCGGTTGCTGTGCCGCTACGCGGCACGGTTTCCGGTCTCGAATCCGTGGCTTCCTGCTTCTTCGCGCTGTGCCAGAACGGATTCTGGTCCACCGGCGCTCCGCAGGCCGATACCGCCAGTCCGGCGGCCGTCTTCACGTTGAGAACATGCGAGCGACGCGTCACCGTCACGAAACAGGGTCCGGCTTCCCCGGAAGGCCACCGCGGAGCCCGGCGTCGCGCCCACAGGATTCGCTTCACTCTCGGCCTGAAGGCCGGAGCACTGCGCATGATTCCCGGTAGCGCGAGTTCAGAACTTCGGCGCGTTCCGGGACCGCTGCACCCTGGTGGTGCGGCGGTCCTTCGCGTTCCAGCAGGCCTTGTGCCAGTGCCGGCGGTCGTCGACGCCCGCGTGCTCCGGCCAGGCCACGACGTGCGGGACGCCGGAGGGGATCATCTGGTCGCAGCCCGGGCAGCGGTAGGTCTTGCCCTCGGCACTCGCACCCGCGACATGCCGCACGCTCCACTGCTCGCCCTGCCAGCTCTCGGTCGACTGCCAGCCGCCGTAGCGGCCGGACCGGTCGTCCTCGGCGCTGCGGCCGGACGAACCCGACGAGCCGGCTCCCTTGGGCCGGTTGCGACGCGGGGACACGGGACACCTCACGGGGCTATACAGGAAGCGGGTCGTGTCCAGCCTACGGGCCACGGACAGGGGTAGACGCAAAGGACCGGCCGACTCCGGTTCTTCCCGCCCCGCGCATCCATTCTGCAGAAAATCCGGAAATCTCTCCGCCAGGCCGTGTCCTCGGCACGTGTCAGACGGTTATGCGGGTGTGGGGGAGCTCCGCGTCGGGGCCAAGGAAGCAGGAAAAAGCAATGCACGTAGGAACGTTCGTGTTGGCGGCCCAGTTCCCGGGGCAGGGCCAGGGGGAGGCACTGCACCGCGCGGTCCGCTCGGCGGAGGTCGCGGAGGAGGCGGGTCTGGACTCGGTCTGGCTGGCCGAGCACCATTTCGTACCGTACGGCACCTGTCCGTCGGCGATCACGCTGGCCGCACTGCTCCTGGGCCAGACCCGGCGGATCCGTGTGGGCACGGCGGTCACCGTGCTGCCCACCGCCCACCCCGTGTCGGTCGGCGAGCAGGCCGCGCTGCTGCACATCACCTCCGGCGGACGGTTCTCGCTGGGCGTGGGCCGCGGCGGGCCCTGGGTCGACCTGGAGGTCTTCGGGTCGGGCCTCGAGGCGTACGAGCAGGGCTTCCCGGAATCACTCGACCTGCTGCTGCGCTGGCTGCGCGAGCCGTCGGTCGCGGGGTCCGGCGACCGCTTCGCCTTCCGTGAGGTCCCTGTCGTCCCCAGGCCGTCGGAGTCCCTGTCGGACGCCGCCGGTCCCGAGGTCGTCGTCGCGTGCACCTCGCCGTCGAGCGTGCGGCTGGCCGCCGAGCACGGGCTGCCGATGCTGCTCGGGATGCACGTGGGGGACGAGGAGAAGGCCGAGATGGTCGCCCTGTGGGGGCGGCTCGCCCGCGCCGCCGGGCATCCGCCGCACGTCGTCCGCGGCGCCGCCCATGTCTCGGCCGGCGTCTGCCAGATCGCGGACCGGCGCACGGACGCGGTGGAGGCGCTGACGAAGGCGATGCCGGGATGGCTGAAGCACGGGCTGGAGGCGCATGTCACGGTGGACGGCCGGATCCGGCAGATGCGCGACCCGCTGGCGTACACCGAACTGCTCTGCGGGCTGCATCCGGTGGGCACCCCGCGGCTGTGCGCCGACCGGCTCGCGGCGACCAGCGAGCGGACCGGCATCTCCCGTTTCGCCCTGCTGGTGGAGGGCTCGGGAGATCTGGCGGCCACCGAGGAGAACGTACGGCGGCTGGGCGCCGAGGTGCTCCCCCACCTCGGCTGACAAGACGGCCGTGCCGGAAGCCCGGCGCGGAGCTTGCCGCTCCAGTACTTAAGCACCTCCCGCGTACGGAGCGGCAAGCAGCGGCATGCGCTCAGCAGTCCCTGAACTCCGGTGACTGGTTGAGCAGCTGACTGCGGACCGAGGTGAAGCGCGCCAGCGTCTCGTCGACCGAGGCGTCCAGCGGGAACACCGCCACCCGGTGGCAGTTCTGGAAGGCCAGCCGCACACCGAAGTGCCGTTGCAGCGCGCCGCGTATCGCGTCACTCGCGAGCGCACGCAGCAGCTGACCGCGTGCCTGCTCGTCCGGCGGGGGCGTCTGGTTGTCGGCGAACGAGCCGCCGTCGACCTTCAGCTGGGCCACCAGGGAGCTGATCATCTCCCATGCGTAGGGCAGGGAGGTCCGGACGCAGTCGACGAATTCCGCTTCGTCGACCTCGCCTCGCTCGGCCTTTTCGAGTAGGGCCGGTGAGACGTCGAGCGACATGGGTTCTCCTCTCGCACCCCCGTGGTCGACAGGGGTTGCCGGACAGATGTGGGAGTCCGCGATACCGAACACGCTCAGTACCCGTCTCGCGACCTCCCGTTTACTACGGTAAGCAGCCGACGGGGGCCGCACCAGGAAAATGCGTACATGCGGCGCCCTCATTGGGCCCACAATCAGCCACGAATGAACAAGGGTTGTCTCGGGTGTTCCCGGACAACAGGGGCGGCCCGCCCGGACGGCCCGGCGGGCGGCGGACGGTCCGCGGAGGGCGAATCGCGCCGGGGTGCGTGCGTCGAGTAGCGTTGCCGACCATGCGTCTCGTCATTGCCCGATGCTCCGTCGACTACGCGGGCCGGCTCACCGCCCATCTCCCCTCGGCACCCCGCCTGATCCTGGTCAAGGCGGACGGCAGCGTCTCGATCCACGCGGACGACCGCGCCTACAAGCCCCTGAACTGGATGTCCCCGCCCTGCACGTTGAAGGAGGGCGCGGACGCGGAGGAGGGCGTCTGGACCGTCGTCAACAAGGCGGGCGAGAAGCTGATCATCACGATGGAGGAGATCCTCCACGACTCCTCGCACGAACTCGGCGTGGATCCCGGCCTGATCAAGGACGGCGTGGAAGCACACCTCCAGGAGCTGCTCGCCGACCGCATCGAGACCCTCGGCGAGGGCTACACGCTCATCCGCCGCGAGTACATGACGGCCATCGGCCCGGTCGACATCCTGTGCCGGGACGCCGACGGGCAGACCGTGGCGGTCGAGATCAAGCGGCGCGGTGAGATCGACGGCGTCGAGCAGCTCACCCGCTACCTCGACCTGCTGAACCGCGATCCCCATCTCGCCCCGGTCCGCGGTGTCTTCGCGGCCCAGGAGATCAAGCCGCAGGCGCGCGTCCTCGCCACGGACCGCGGGATCGGCTGCGCCGTGCTGGACTACGACGCCCTGCGCGGCATCGAGGACGACAAGCTGCGGCTGTTCTGACGCCACGGAGCCACGACGACGAGGGCCGGGTCCGTTCCACGGACCCGGCCCTGTCGTCTGCTCGGGTGTCAGATCACCGCGCCGGTGGCGCTGCTCGTCGGTGTACCGGCCGCGCTGCTGGTGGCCGTCGTGGCCGGCGCACTCGACGAGGCGGGGGCGCTGGAGGCCGGGCCGCTGGCCGACGTGGTCGTACTCGGCGACGACTGGCTGTCGGACGGCGACGGGGACGTGGGCTCATCGGACGGCGACGGGGACGCGGGCGCCGAAGGCGACGACGTCGAGGTCGGCGGCTTCGTCGAGCTCTTGGACGGCTTCGGCGTCGACGAGTGCGAGGGCGAGCCGGTCGAACCGCCGCCCGAGCCCTTGGTGCCGCTCGGGGAGTCGGTCGGCCGCCGCGTGCCGGACGGCGGGGTCGGGTCGTCGGACGTGCCGTACGTGCCGTCGGGGCCCGGGTCGGTCGGACGGCTCGTCGCCGACCCGGTGTCGCCCTTGCCGGTGTCGCTCTTCGGCGTGTCGGCGCCGAGGCTGCCGTCGTCGAGTCCCTGGCTGGCGGACGGGTTGACGCCGACGTTGTCCGAGGGGGTGTTGGCGTCGTTGTTGGAGGTCGCCCCGAGCGTCACGACCGTGCCGAGCACCGCCACGAGCAGCGCGCCCGCACCGGCCGCGACCAGGTTGCGCCGGGCCAGGCCCCGGATGCCGGCCCGGTGGGCCTTGGCCGCCGCACCGGACGTGGCCCGGTGGACGACCAGCGTCGGGTCCTCGGCGGACGGGGGCGGCGGGAGACCCGGCAGCGCGGCCGGCACTCCCCCGGGCGGCGACTGCGACTCCTCGTGGCGCGCGTCCGGCACCTCCTCGCCCGCCGTCGAGCCGAGCCCCGGCGCCGTGCCGGTGCGGTCGGCGACCAGGGCGAGGGCGCGGCGGCCGGAGACGGTGCCGTGCTTCTCGGAGAGCGCGGAGCGCAGGCCGATGGAGGTCTCCAGCTCCGTGCGGGAGCGGTCGAACTGCCCGCCGCAGAGCGCGAGGATGCCCAACTCGTGGTGGAAGTAGGCCTGTTCGGACACCTCACCGGCCAGCCGGGCGGCCTCGGCGCCGGACCGCAGGGCGCGCTCCCAGGCGCTCCAGTGCAGGCCCGCGGCGAACGCGGGCGCCGCCGTGCGGGCCAGCTGCACCGTGACGCTCTCCTCGCCCTCGGCCGGCGGCGTCGTGCCCGGCACCAGGACGGCGAGGGCGGCGAGCACCGCGTCCGCCTCGGCGCACACGCGCTCCGGGGTGACCGAGGGGTGACCGGCCCACCAGGCGTAGTGCTGGGCGGCGGTCAGCGCACGGGCATCGATGTCGTCGGCGTATCCGGCGGCTTCGAGCTGCTGGAGCACGCCGGCCGCGAGGCGGTAGCGGGAGCCGACGGGCGAGACCAGTGCGCAGCCGGCGAGCTCACCGAGGGCGGCGTCCGCGTGGGTGTCGCCGACGAGCGCGGGCAGATGGGCCTGGTGCGGCACCTCGCCGCCGAGCGCGACGGCGAACCGCAGGGTGGCGCGCGCCGAGGAGCTGAGCCGCGAGGCCAGCAGCGGCGCGGGCGCGGCGGCCTCGCCCAGCGAGGGCAGCGGTACCTCGTCGACCGCCTCGGTCTCCAGGGGGGCGTCGACGGGCAGCGCGTCCTCGAAGACCCCGAACTCGTCCACGGCGTTCGCGCCGGCCCGCAGCTGGTCGCGGCGCCGCAGCAGGGCGCCGGCCTGCACGAAGCGCAGCGGCAGCCCCTCGGACTCGAACCAGAGGTCGCCCGCCCAGTTGGCCTCCTCCTCGGTGAGGGCCCGGCCGACGGTGCGCTCGATGATGTCCACGCCGCCCGCACGCTCCAGACCGCCGAGGAAGACCTCCTCGACGGCGGACTCGGCGGAGGGGGCGGGGACGTCGGGGGTGGCGCCGACGACGAAGGCGCACTCGGGCGTCGCGTCCAGCAGCTCGTCCAGTCCGGCGCCGCCGAACTCGATGTCGTCCAGGACGACGACCGCGCCGATCTGCCGCACGTACTCCAGCAGTTCGTCCCGGTCCGGACGGTGCAGGGGCGCGTCGTGGACGGCGTAGAACAGGTCGTACAGCAGGTCGTCCGGGGTGCGGCGGAAGCCGCTGAGCCGGACCACGCCGTCGGGGGCGAGGTCCCCGCAGTCCTCGGCGACCAGGCCGAGGAGGCTGGTGCGGCCGGAGCCAGCCGGTCCGGTGAGCCGGACCGAGCGCCCGCGGGCGAGGAGCCGCACGAGCCGCTCGCGCTCCTCCTGGCGCTCCAGGAGCGGCAGCGACGGCAGGGCCGGACCGGGCGGGACGGGCGGCCTGGCCGCGCGTTCCACCTCGGCGCGCCCGGCCGCGGTGAGCTTCTCGGGCCGGCCCGGGCGCTCGCCCGGCGGGCAGGTCTCTATCTCGCTGCCGTCGACCGGATTGACGGTGAGCAGGTAGTCGCCCGTGACGAGCTGCACCGTGCGCGCGAGCGCGGGCGTGTGCTGTCCGAAGTCGGGTGTCAGCGGGTCCCTGGACGGGCGCTGGCGCGGCGGACCGCCTCCCTCACGCTCGAATGCGCTCGCGTGGGAGGTACCTCCGTCGTCATGGCCGTACTCCTCGGGTCCCCGGTTGTTCGGGTCCATAGGTTTCAAGCCCCCCAAAAGCGTCGTGTGTGCCTCGAGCCCCTCCCGGCCTTGCTGCACACCGCGCTGTCGCTTCTGGTCCGGGCCCGCTCGCAGGGACATAGGGCAGCGGGCGACCGAACCCTAAACCTTCGCTCAGTATCTACGACAGCCCGGGGTACCGCTCCGTGCGAGACGTCACAGTCTCGTGAGGATCGCACCTGGCCTGGGCGGCGCCGACGTGCGGCCGGGGCTCCCCCGCAACCCGGACCACACCAGGACGAAGGGTCACACGCGGGGCAGTGACTCGACCCCGATGCCGCCCTCGATCGCCAGGATCCGGTGCAGCCGGGTGGCCACGAGCAGGCGCTGCATCTGCGGCGGCACCTCGCGCAGCACCAGGCGCCGCCCGCAGCGGCCGGCCCGCCGGTGGACACCCATGATCACCCCGAGTCCGGTGGCGTCCCAGGAGGTCAGTTCGGACAGGTCGAGCACCAGGTCGCCGACTCCGTCGTCGACGGCCGTGTGCAGGACCGTACGGGCGTCCGCCGCGCTGCGGACGTCGAGGCGGCCCCCGACGACCAGCTCGGCGTGGTCGCCCCTGATGTACATATGTCGCTCCCCGTGAGTGCGGTGGCGTACTCCGTGACGGTGGCTGTGCAACGTCTGACTGCTTCAGCGGCAACGAGGTTGCCGTCTGTAAGCGAACCGATACCGAATTCACCCCGGCGGGTGATGTTCCAGGGGTCTGTGCGGTCTCAGTGGCTGTACGTACGGGCGTTTCAGTACGTGTAGAAGCCCTGCCCGCTCTTGCGTCCGATGTCACCGGCGTCAACCATCCGGCGCATGAGCTCCGGCGGCGCGAACTTCTCGTCCTGCGACTCGGTGTAGATGTTGCTGGTGGCGTGCAGCAGGATGTCGACGCCGGTCAGGTCCGCCGTGGCCAGCGGGCCCATCGCATGGCCGAAGCCCAGCTTGCAGGCGAGGTCGATGTCCTCGGCGCTGGCGACGCCCGACTCGTACAGCTTGGCCGCCTCGACGACGAGCGCCGAGATGAGACGGGTCGTCACGAAGCCGGCGACGTCGCGGTTGACGACGATGCAGGTCTTGCCGACGGACTCGGCGAACTCCCGCGCGGTGGCGAGGGTTTCGTCACTGGTCTTGTAGCCGCGGACGAGCTCGACGAGCTGCATCATCGGCACCGGGGAGAAGAAGTGCACGCCCACGACCCGCTCGGGGTGCTCCGTGGCCGCCGCGATCTTGGTGATCGGGATCGCGGAGGTGTTGGAGGCGAGCACGGCGTCCTCGCGCACGATCTTGTCGAGCGTGCGGAAGATCTCGTGCTTGACCTCGAGCTTCTCGAAGACGGCCTCGACGACGACATCGGCGTCGGCGACCGCGTCCAGGTCGGTGGTCGTGGTGATGCGGGCGAGGGACGCGTCGGCGTCGTGCGCCTCCAGCTTGCCCTTGCCGACGAACTTCGCGTACGAGGCCCGGATGCCGCCGACGGCACGGTCCAGTGCCTCGTCGGTGACGTCGCGCAGGACGACGTCCCAGCCCGCCTGGGCGGAGACCTGGGCGATGCCGGAACCCATGAGGCCGGCTCCGATGACGGCAAGCTTCCGTGCCACGTCTGCGACTCCCCTTTGAAACGCCTTACACGCTGTTTACGTATGCCTCTTCGGCGGACCTTAGCGCTCCGTCGGTGCTGTGTGACCGGTAAGTAATGCGCGTCACGTCTCATCTGACGGACATCACACCGGCACGGGTCATTCCATGCCTCGGACGGCCTAGTTGAGCGCCCTGACGCCCCACGCCGAGCAGCCCGCCCGCCGGTCGGCGCCCCGACCGTGCCGGCCGTCGGCCCCGCGGCGCCCGCCGTGACGGTGGGCACACGTGTGTTCCGGACGGCCGCGGCGTAACTACGCTGGTCACATGGTCAATCTGACGCGTATCTACACCCGGACCGGCGACCAGGGCACCACCAACCTCGGTGACATGAGCCGGGTCGCCAAGACCGACCTCAGGATCTCGGCGTACGCCGACGCCAACGAGGCCAACGCGGTCATCGGCACCGCGCTCGCGCTCGGCGGCCTGGACGAGGAGGTCGTCACGGTCCTCACCCGCGTCCAGAACGACCTGTTCGACGTGGGCGCCGACCTGTCGACGCCGGTCGTGGAGAACCCGCAGTTCCCGCCCCTGCGGGTCGAGCAGTTCTACGTCGACAAGCTGGAGGCGGACTGCGACCGGTTCAACGAGCGCCTGGAGAAGCTGCGCTCCTTCATCCTGCCCGGCGGGACCGCGGGCGCCGCCCTGCTGCACCAGGCCTGCACGGTCGTTCGGCGGGCCGAGCGCTCGACGTGGGCGGCGCTGGAAGCGCACGGCGAGACGATGAACCCGCTGACCGCGACGTACCTGAACCGCCTCTCGGACCTGCTGTTCATCCTGGCGCGGGTCGCCAACAAGGACGTGGGCGACGTTCTGTGGGTGCCCGGCGGCGAACGCTGAGCACGGTGAGGGCGGGGAGCGCCGGTCCGTGCGCTCCCCGCCCTCACCCGCTCTTCTCAGCGGCCCGTGCCGTCCGTGCCGTCCGAGTCGTCCTGGGCCGCGTCCTTGTCCGCCTGTGCGAGCGCGGACTCGGCCGCGGCCACCTTCTGCTCCATCTCCGGGTAGCCGGAGGGGCTCGCGGACGAGGAGGGCGCGGTGGCCGCCGGTGCGTGCTCCCGGGCGCAGCCCGCGAGGAGCCCCACGGCCAGCAGGGCCGCGGCCGCCGCCGCCCGGGCACGCATCACTTGCCCCCCGCGCCGTTGCCGTTGTCCGCGCACCACGTCTTCACGTCGGCCAGGTCCGTCTCGCGCTGCTTGAGCGTGGTGACCAGGGACGTGCGGAAGGTCAGCCGGTCCTGCAGGAACGTGGCGATCTCGTCGTGGCCCGCGCTCTTGGCGTTGTCCACGCGCTGCTGCAGCCGCGCCACCGAACCGCGCCTGCCCACACCGGCGTTGAGCCGCTTCAGGGCCCGGTCGAGGCGGTGGTCGATCTTCGGCACCCGCCGGCACAGCTGCCGCGCGCCGTCACCGGTCGGCCCCGGCGCCGGCGACGCCGTGGACGTCGCAGCGGTCGTGGAAGTCATGTTCTCGGCCATCGCCACACCGGTGCCGGTGGCCAGGACCGCCGCCGTGGCCACCCCCACCAGGAGCGTGCGCCTGTGTCGTCGTACGTCCATCTCAGCCTCCGTAGACGCGGACGGCCCCCTTCGTCCGTCCGTACGCCGTGCAGGCTAGGAAGGCTCTTTGGGGAAACTCTGTGACCGGTTTGTCCCGGCCGTGGTGATCAGCCAGTCGCGGTGGGCCGGCAGCGTGCCGCCCGTGGACGGCAGCCGTACCTCGAAGCGGGAGCCGGTCCCCCCGGGGCCGCCGGCGACCGTGACGGTGCCCCGGTGCAGCGCCGCCTGCTGGGCCACGAGCGTCAGGCCGAGGCCGGTGCCGGAGCTGCCGGGCCCGCGCTCGAAGCGCTCGAAGACGCGGGCGCGGGCCTCGGGCGGCACCCCGGGGCCGCGGTCGTCGACCGTCACGACGACCTGTTCGCCCGCGCGTCGCACCCCCACCGCCACACGCGCACGGCCGGTCCCGTCCCGTCCGTGCGCCAGGGCGTTGGCCACCAGGTTGTCCAGAAGCAGCCGCAGCCCGGGCTCCCAGCCGTGCACGGTGAGCCCCGGCGCCGCGTCCAGGGTGATCCGGGCGTCGGGCGCGCGCCGGCGGGCCTCGGCCACCGAGGCGTCCGCGGTCTCGGCGACGTCGACGGTCCGGAAGGCCTCGGCCTCCACCAGGTCGCCCCGGCCCAGGTCGCGCAGCATCACCAGCAGGCTCAGCAGCCGGGCGTGCTCGCCGCGCAGATCGGCCAGCACCTCGGAGCGGTCCGGTTCCGGCAGGTCGGGATGGCCGGCGAGGATGTCGAGGTTGGTGCCCATGCTCATCAGCGGGGTGCGCAGTTCGTGCGAGGCGGCCGCGGCGAAGGAACGGGCGGTGTCCAGGGCCTCGGCGGTGCGGGCGGCCTGCTCGTCGTAGCGGGCGAGGGCCTTCTGCAGGGTCGCCGCCAGCTCGTCGACCTCGGTCACCCCGGTCGGCTCGTGGTGCAGCCGGGCGCTGCTGGTGCGCGGGTCGAGTCCGGCGGTACGTCGGCCCAGACGGCGCAGGGGGCCGGTCGCTCCGGTGGCGATGCCCCAGGCGAGCAGGCCGGACAGCGGCACGGCGAGCAGCGTCGTCCACACCACCCGCCGTCGTACGAGGCGGAGTTGGGCCTGGTCGGCGGCGTCGGGCGAGAAGACCCACAGGGTGCCCGGACCGCGTCCCGTCCTGACCGGCAGGGACAGCGCGCGCCAGCTGGTGCCGCCGTCCCGGACCGTGACCGGGGTGTTCCTGCGCGCCGGGAGCGGCACCGAGGCGTCCGGCTGCGGGCCGCCGCTGAAGGTGCCGCCCGGGCCGACGACGCGGACGCCGACGTCGAGGGCGGCGGTGTAGAGCTGCCGCTCGCGGGTGTCGGCCGCCTTGGGCCGGCCGTTCGCACTGGCCCGCAGCAGGGCGCGGGCGTCCGGGGCCACGGCGGCGGCGCGGGCGCGCAGATGGTCGTCCTCGGCGCTGTGCAGGTCGTGGTCGACGAGCCGGAGCAGCAGCCAGCCGGAGGCCAGCACCAGCAGCGGCACGGTGACGCCGACGGCGATCCCGATGCGGGTGGACAGCCTCACGTCTCGTCCCGCAGCACGAAGCCGACGCCGCGCACGGTGTGCACGAGCCGGGGCCGGCCGCCGGCCTCCAGCTTGCGCCGCAGATAGCTGACGAAGGTGTCGACGGCGTCGGTGCGCACCTCGAAGTCGTAGCCCCACACCCGTTCCAGGAGCTGGTCCCGGGTGAGGACCAGCCCGGCGTTGCGGGCGAGGACCTCCAGGAGTTCGAACTCGCGCCGGGTCAGCTCCAGCGGCCGGCCGTCCCGCTGCGCGGTGCGGGCCGCGGGGTCGACGACCAGGCCCGCGACCCGCAGCACCTCCCCGGCGAGCGGGCGGCGGCGCAGCAGCGCCTGCAGCCGCAGCACCAGTTCCTGCAGGGCGAACGGCTTGACCAGGTAGTCGTCGCCGCCCGCCTGGAGCCCGGCGATGCGGTCGGCGGTCTCGTCGAGTGCGGAGAGCATCAGCACGGGAAGGTCCTGGCCGTCGCCGCGGAGCCGTTCGCACACCTCGATGCCGCTCATGTCCGGCATCGACACGTCGAGGACGAGGACGTCGGGCGGCGTCTGCCCGATCACCGCGAGCGCCTCGCGGCCGCCGTCCGCCGTGCGCACCCGGAAGCCGCTGAGCCGCAGCCCGCGCTCCAGGGAACGCCTGATGGCCGGGTCGTCGTCCACGACCAGTACCGCTCCGGGACTGCCGGTCTCTCCCATGCGCCCTCCCCTCATCGCCCGGTCAGGGTACGGCCCTCCTCCCCGGCTCGTCCGGCGGCGTCGGCCGGGGGCCTCGTCGGCGGGATCGGATACGTCAGGTCGTCGCGGAGCGTCTCGCGGACGTTCTCGTGCCGACCACCTTCGGCCTCGCCGCTGAACATGGCCGAGGCGACGGTGAAGGCGCACGTCAGC
Organism: Streptomyces sp. NPDC101225; assembly: GCF_044767585.1. Lineage (NCBI taxonomy): Bacteria > Bacillati > Actinomycetota > Actinomycetes > Kitasatosporales > Streptomycetaceae > Streptomyces > Streptomyces sp. NPDC101225. The sequence goes on along the minus strand of NZ_JBIWOE010000030.1, from coordinate 49,847 downwards.
CGCCGTCTGGGCAAGCCGGAGCTGCGCGGCCGGGTGCAAGCGGCGGTGCTCGCGCAGGAGTTGGGGATCTGAACGATCCGGTCACCCAGTGGTACAGACCTATTGACCGGTGGTCCAGACCTTTCTATTCTCGCGGCACCGTGGGTGCGAAGGCTCAGTCGCGCCCTCATCCCCTTAGACGAGGGAGGCGCCGCATGCGCTTCAGACACAGAGCCGCGGCAGGGTTCGCGACCCTGTTGCTCCCCCTGGCCGGCCTGGTCGGCCTCGCGAGCCCCGCCCAGGCCGCGACGAACGCCACCGCCACCTATACCAAGACCCAGGACTGGGGAACCGGTTTCGGCGGTCAGTGGACCATCAAGAACACCGGGGCCAGCAGCATCAGTTCGTGGACCGTCGAGTGGGACTTCCCCTCCGGCACCTCCGTCACCTCCGCGTGGGACGCGGACGTCACGAGTTCCGGCACCCACTGGACCGCCAAGAACAAGTCCTACAACGGCACCCTCGCCCCCGGCGCCTCCGTATCCTTCGGCTTCAACGGCGCGGGCTCCGGCTCCCCGTCCAACTGCAAGCTGAACGGCGACAGTTGTGACGGCACCACGGTCCCCGGCGACGCGGCACCCTCCGCGCCGGGCACCCCCACCGCCTCCTCCGTCACCGACACCTCGGTGAAGCTCTCCTGGAGCGCGGCCACCGACGACAAGGGTGTCAAGAACTACGACGTCCTGCGCGACGGCACGAAGGTCTCGACGGTCACCACGACCTCGTACACGGACACGGGCCTCACCGCCGGCACCGACTACTCCTACACCGTCCAGGCCCGTGACACGGCCGACCAGACCGGTCCCGTGAGCGGCGCGGTCGCGGTGCACACCACCGGCGGCACCACCGACCCGCCGCCGACCACCGGCGGCAAGGTCAAGCTCGGCTACTTCACCGAGTGGGGCATCTACGGCCGCAACTACAACGTCAAGAACCTGGTGACGTCCGGCTCGGCCGCGAAGATCACGCACATCAACTACGCCTTCGGCAACGTCACCAACGGCCAGTGCGCCATCGGCGACTCCTACGCCGACTACGACAAGGCGTTCACCGCCGACCAGTCGGTGAGCGGCGTCGCGGACACCTGGGACCAGCCGCTGCGCGGCAACTTCAACCAGCTGCGCGAGCTGAAGGCCAAGTACCCGAACATCAAGGTCCTGTGGTCCTTCGGCGGCTGGACCTGGTCCGGCGGATTCGCCCAGGCCGCGGCCAACCCGGCGGCCTTCGCGCAGTCCTGCTACAACCTGGTCGAGGACCCGCGCTGGGCCGACGTCTTCGACGGCATCGACATCGACTGGGAGTACCCGAACGCCTGCGGTCTGAGCTGTGACAGCAGCGGTGCGGCGGCGTACAAGAACCTGATGCAGGCGCTGCGCGCCAAGTTCGGCTCGAACAACCTGGTCACGGCGGCCACCACCGCCGACGCCTCGGCCGGCGGCAAGATCGAGGCCGCGGACTACGCGGGCGCCGCCCAGTACGTCGACTGGTACAACGTGATGACGTACGACTTCTTCGGCGCCTGGGACGCGCAGGGCCCCACCGCCCCGCACTCCCCGCTCACCTCGTACTCCGGCATCCCGAAGGCCGGCTTCACCACGGCCGACGCGATGGCCAAGTTCAAGGCGATCGGCGTCCCGGCCAAGAAGCTGCTCATCGGCATCGGCTTCTACGGCCGCGGCTGGACCGGCGTCACCCAGGACGCCCCGGGCGGCACGGCCACCGGCCCGGCGGCCGGCACGTACGAGCAAGGCATCGAGGACTACAAGGTCCTCAAGACGTCCTGCCCGGCGACCGGCACGGTCGGGGGGACGGCGTACGCGCACTGCGGCAGCAACTGGTGGTCCTACGACACCCCGTCGACCATCGCCGGAAAGATGAGCTGGGCCAAGTCCCAGGGCCTCGGCGGCGCGTTCTTCTGGGAGTTCAGCGGTGACACCAGCAACGGCGAGCTGGTGAGCGCCATCAGCAGCGGAATGAGCTGATTCCCCGCCGCGTCACACGTCCGCCGCGGGCGGCCCACGGGCCGTCCGCGGCGGACGTCTTTTCGCGCCCCGTACGCCCCCCGCGTGCGCTGTGGAGGGACATTCGGCCCCTCGCGGCGGGTCCGAACGGCAGGTGGAGGGCGCCCCGCGACCGGGAAAGATGGACATCTCAGCCGGCAAGTGGAACCGCTCGATCAGGGGGATGAGATGTCACGGGGGAAGCAAATGAGGCGGAGGACCAAGAGGCCCAACAGGGCGATGGCAACAGGCGTGTTCACGGGAACCGCGGTCACCGCGGTGGCGGCCGTCCTCGCCGCGCTGCCGCTGCACGTCACGGTGAGTCTGAGCCCCGATCCCGGCCCCGTCGTGGCCGGCCAGGGCGATACCCCGAATCCGGAATGTCAGGCGACGTTGACGCGCTGACCGGGCGGGGCGGCCTCCAGCCAGGCGAGGAAACCGGTCAGCGCGTCCTCACTCATGGCGAGTTCGAGACGCGTGCCCCGGTGCAGGCAGGTCAGGATGACGGCGTCCGAGAGCAGCGCCAGCTCCTCCTCGCCCTCGGGCAGACGGCGGCCGGCGACCTCGATCGCGGCGCGCTCCAGGGTGCGCCGCGGCCGGTAGGCGTAGGAGAAGACGCGGTACCACTCGATCCGGTCGCCGTTGTAGCGGGCGACGCCGTAGCTCCAGCCCTTGCCGCTGGTGTCGGCCTTCTCCGGGACACCCCAGCGCAGCGAACAGTCGAAGGTGCCGCCGGAGCGCTGGATGAGTCTGCGGCGCAGGCCGAAGACGAACAGTCCCAGCACCACCAGGGCCACGACGATTCCGCACACAGTCAGAGCGAGGACCATCGACACCGACCTCCTCGTCTCCTAGGTACCGAAAACAGGTAACGGAACGGAAAAAACATCCAGATCTGCCTCAGCCGCGGTCGGCTCCGGATTGCTCCGGTTCCGACCGCGGCTGAGTGACGTCATCACGCTCCGCGCGGGTTCAGCTCGTCGTCGCCGCACGCAGTCGTACGTCCGCGCGGCGCTCGGCGGAGGCGTCGGCATCCGACTTGGCGCGATCCCGCGCCCGCTCCGCCCGCTGGACGTCGATCTCGTCCGCGAGCTCGGCGATCTCCGCCAGCAGCGACAGCTTGTTGTCCGCGAACGAGATGAAACCGCCGTGCACCGCGGCGACAACCGTTCCACCATCACTCGTACGGATGGTCACCGGGCCCGACTCCAGCACGCTGAGCAGCGGCTGGTGACCGGGCATGACGCCGATGTCGCCGGACGCGGTGCGAGCGACGACCAGGCGGGCCTCACCGGACCAGACCTGGCGGTCGGCAGCGACCAGCTCGACGTGCAGCTCAGCAGCCAAGGGTGGCTCCTCGGGTCACCACCCGGCCCTCTCGCCGGGTGTTGGTTACAAGTCTAGTAGGCGTGGCAGAGGGGGCGGGACGCGCCCGCCCCCTCACGCCACGAGCACCGGGGTCAGGAGACGCCCAGCTCCTTGGCGTTGGCCTTGAGGTCCTCCAGGCCACCGCACATGAAGAACGCCTGCTCGGGGAAGTGGTCGTAGTCGCCGTCGCAGATCGCGTTGAACGCGGCGATCGACTCGTCCAGCGGAACGTCCGACCCGTCGACGCCGGTGAACTGCTTGGCGGCGTGGGTGTTCTGGGACAGGAAGCGCTCCACACGACGGGCACGGTGGACGACGAGCTTGTCCTCCTCGCCGAGCTCGTCGATACCGAGGATCGCGATGATGTCCTGGAGGTCCTTGTACTTCTGCAGGATCGTCTTGACGCGCATGGCGGCGTCGTAGTGGTCCTGCGCGATGTACCGCGGGTCCAGGATGCGGGACGTGGAGTCCAGCGGGTCCACGGCCGGGTAGATGCCCTTCTCGGAGATCGGACGGGAGAGAACCGTCGTCGCGTCGAGGTGGGCGAAGGTGGTGGCCGGGGCCGGGTCGGTCAGGTCGTCCGCGGGGACGTAGATCGCCTGCATCGAGGTGATCGAGTGACCACGCGTCGAGGTGATGCGCTCCTGCAGCTGACCCATCTCGTCGGCCAGGTTCGGCTGGTAACCCACCGCGGAGGGCATACGGCCGAGCAGCGTGGAGACCTCGGAGCCGGCCTGCGTGAAGCGGAAGATGTTGTCGATGAAGAACAGCACGTCCTGCTTCTGGACGTCACGGAAGTACTCGGCCATGGTCAGGCCGGCCAGCGCGACGCGCAGACGGGTGCCCGGGGGCTCGTCCATCTGGCCGAAGACCAGCGCGGTCTTGTCCAGAACGCCGGACTCTTCCATCTCCGCGATGAGGTCGTTGCCCTCACGGGTGCGCTCACCGACGCCCGCGAAGACGGAGACGCCCTCGTGGAGGTTGGCGACACGCATGATCATTTCCTGGATCAGCACGGTCTTGCCGACACCGGCACCACCGAACAGACCGATCTTGCCGCCCTTGACGTACGGGGTCAGCAGGTCGACGACCTTCAGGCCGGTCTCGAACATCTCGGTCTTGGACTCGAGCTGGTCGAACGCCGGGGCCTTGCGGTGGATGGACCAGCGCTCGCCGTCGTAGGACTCGTCGACGTTCAGCACCTCACCGAGGGTGTTGAACACCTTGCCCTTGGTGAAGTCGCCGACGGGGACGCTGATGCCCGTACCCGTGTCGGTCACCGTGGCCTGGCGGACCAGACCGTCGGTGGGCTGCATGGAGATGGTGCGGACCAGGCCGTCGCCCAGGTGCTGGGCGACCTCCAGGGTCAGCGTCTTCTTCTCGCCGGCCTTGGCCGGGTCGGCCACCTCGACGTGCAGCGCGTTGTAGATCTCCGGCATCGCGTCGACGGGGAACTCCACGTCGACGACCGGGCCGATCACCCGGGCGACGCGGCCCGTGGCAACGGCCGTCTCAACAGTGGTCGTCATTACTTGTCACTCCCCGCGGTCGCGTCGGCCAGGGCGCTCGCGCCACCGACGATCTCGCTGATCTCCTGGGTGATTTCGGCCTGTCGGGCCGCGTTGGCAAGGCGGGAGAGCGTGTTGATCAGCTCGCCCGCGTTGTCGGTGGCCGACTTCATCGCGCGGCGGGTGGCGGCGTGCTTGGAGGCAGCCGACTGGAGCAGCGCGTTGTAGATACGGCTCTCGACGTAGCGCGGCAGCAGGGCGTCGAGGACGTCCTCCGCCGACGGTTCGAACTCGTAGAGCGGACGGACCTGGCCCTTGGCGGGCGCGTCCGTGCCGGTGGCCGCCGACGACTCGGTGGCCACGTCCTCGAGGCGGAGCGGCAGCAGGCGTCCGTCGACCGCCGTCTGCGTCATCATCGAGACGAACTCGGTGTAGACGATGTGGAGTTCGTCCACCCCGCCGTCCGCCGTGTCCTTCTCTATGGCGTCGATGAGCGGCCCCGCGATCTGCTTCGCGTCCGCGTACGAGGGCTCGTCCGTGAAACCGGTCCACGAGTGCGAGATGGTGCGCTCGCGGAAGTTGTAGTGGGCGATGCCGCGGCGGCCGACGATGTACGTGTCGACCTCCTTGCCCTCCGCCTCCAGGCGCGCGGTCAGCCGCTCCGCCGCCTTGATGGCGTTCGAGTTGAAGGCGCCGGCCAGACCACGGTCGCTCGTGAGGAGCAGCACCGCGGCACGGGTCGCCGACTCCACCTCGGTGGTCAGCGGGTGCTTGGTGTTCGAACCGGTACCGACGGCCGTGACCGCGCGGGTGAGCTCGGTCGCGTAAGGGGTGGAGGCCGCCACCTTGCGCTGCGCCTTGACGACGCGCGAGGCGGCGATCATCTCCATCGCCTTGGTGATCTTCTTGGTCGCGGTGACGGATCGGATGCGACGCTTGTAGACCCGGAGCTGGGCTCCCATGAGTCAGGTCCCTTCCTTACGTCACTTGGCGGCAGCGGCCGGAGCGTCCTCGCCGAGCAGCTTGCCGTCGGCGGTCTCGAACTGCTTCTTGAACTCCGCGACCGCGTCGGCCATGGCCTGCAGGGTGTCGTCCGACATCTTGCCGCCCTCCTTGATGGAGGTCATGAGGCCCTGCTCCTTGCGGTGCAGGTACTCCAGCAGCTCCTTCTCGAAGCGGCGGATGTCGGCCACCGGGACGTCGTCCATCTTGCCGGTGGTGCCGGCCCAGATGGAGATGACCTGGTCCTCCGTGGCCATCGGCTGGTACTGCGGCTGCTTGAGCAGCTCGACCATGCGCTGGCCGCGCTCCAGCTGGGCCTTCGAGGCGGCGTCCAGGTCGGAACCGAAGGCGGCGAACGCCTCCAGCTCACGGAACTGGGCGAGGTCGACGCGGAGCCGGCCGGAGACCTGGCGGATCGCCTTGTGCTGGGCGGAACCACCGACACGGGAGACCGAGATACCGACGTTCAGGGCCGGGCGCTGGCCGGCGTTGAACAGGTCGGACTCCAGGAAGCACTGGCCGTCGGTGATGGAGATGACGTTGGTCGGGATGAACGCCGACACGTCGTTGGCCTTGGTCTCGACGATCGGCAGACCGGTCATCGAGCCCGCGCCCATCTCGTCGGAGAGCTTCGCGCAGCGCTCCAGCAGGCGGGAGTGCAGGTAGAAGACGTCACCGGGGTAGGCCTCACGGCCCGGCGGGCGGCGCAGCAGCAGGGACACGGCGCGGTAGGCGTCGGCCTGCTTCGACAGGTCGTCGAAGATGATGAGGACGTGCTTGCCCTCGTACATCCACTGCTGGCCGATGGCCGAACCGGTGTACGGCGCGAGGTACTTGAAGCCGGCCGGGTCGGACGCCGGGGCGGCGACGATGGTCGTGTACTCCAGGGCGCCGGCCTCTTCGAGGGAGCCACGCACGGAGGCGATCGTGGAGCCCTTCTGGCCGATGGCGACGTAGATGCAGCGGACCTGCTTCGACGGGTCGCCGGTACGCCAGTTGTCGCGCTGGTTGATGATCGTGTCGACGGCCAGGGCGGTCTTGCCGGTCTGACGGTCACCGATGACCAGCTGGCGCTGGCCGCGGCCGATCGGGGTCATCGCGTCGACGGCCTTGTAACCCGTCTCCATCGGCTCGTGCACCGACTTGCGCTGCATGACCGTGGGGGCCTGCAGCTCGAGGGCGCGACGACCGCTGGTCTCGATCTCGCCGAGACCGTCGATCGGGTTGCCGAGCGGGTCGACGACGCGGCCGAGGTAGCCCTCGCCCACGGCGACCGAGAGCACCTCACCGGTGCGCTGCACCGGCTGGCCCTCCTCGATGCCGCTGAACTCGCCGAGCACGACCGCACCGATCTCGCGCTCTTCCAGGTTCAGCGCAAGACCGAGGGTGCCGTCCTCGAACTTCAGCAGTTCGTTGGCCATGGCCGAGGGCAGGCCCTCGACCTTCGCGATGCCGTCGCCGGCAAGGGTGACCGTACCGACCTCCTCGCGCGAGGCCGCGTCCGGCTTGTACGACTGGACGAAGTTCTCCAGCGCGTCCCGGATCTCCTCCGGCCGGATCGTGAGCTCCGCCATCTGGGTTCCCTGCTCTCCTTGTTGGGCCCGAAGTCTTTGGGGGTCTGGGGCTGTTTCCCTCAGCGGCTGTGCCGCGGGCCCCCAGCAATCTTCTGCAATTTCTGCACGACCCAACCGGGCCGCTGTTCTTCTTCTTGGCCGGGTGGCCGTCAGCCGGCAACCCGCCGGGACGCCTCCGCGAGGCGCTCCGCGATCGTGCCGTCGATGACTTCTTCACCGACCCGTACGGAGATCCCGCCGAGGACCGTGGGGTCCACGTCCAGGTTCAGATGCATCTGGCGTCCGTACAGCTTCGCCAGCGCAGCGCCGAGACGCTGCTTCTGTCCGTCCGTGAGCGGCACCGCCGAGGTCACGACGGCCACCGCCCTGTCCCTGCGTGCCGCGGCGAGCCGGGACAGGGCCTCGAGGCCTGCCTCCAGGCTACGTCCCCGCGGCCGTGTCACAAGGCGCACGACCAGCCGCTCCGTGACCGGGTTGGCCCGGCCGCCGAGCAGGCTGTGCAGCAGCTCGCTCTTCGCCTCGGTCGAGGCCGCCCGGTCGGTCAGTGCGGCGCGCAGCGCGGCACTGGACTGGACGATCCGGCCGAACCGGAACACCTCGTCCTCGACGTCGTCGAGCGTGTTCGCCTGCTGAGCCGCCGTCAGGTCGGCGGTGGCCGCAAGCTCCTCCACCGAGTCGACGAGGTCGCGCGAACGCGACCAGCGCGACCGGACCATGCCGGTGACCAGGTCGAGGGCGGAGCCGTCGACGTGTCCGGTCAGCAGGCGGCCCGCGAGCTCGGCCCTGGCCTCACCGGACTGCACCGGGTCGGTGAGGACCCGACGCAGGGTGACCTCGCGGTCGAGGAACTCGGTGACGGCCGCCAGCTGCTCGGCGAGCTGCCCGGCGTCGACCGACGAGGAGTCGGTCAGCGCCTCGAGACGCTCCCGCGCGGCTGCGTGCGCTTCGCGGCTCGCTCCGTTCATGGCGTGGCCTCGGCCTTCGCCGCGCTCTCCTCGAGCCCGTCGAGGAAGCGGTCGACCGTACGGCTCTGGCGGGCGTGGTCCTCGAGGGACTCACCGACCAGCTTGCCGGCCAGCTCGGTGGCGAGCTTGCCCACGTCCTGGCGGAGCGCGGTGACCACGGCCTTGCGGTCCGCCTCGATCTGGGCGTGGCCGGCGGCGATGATCTCCTCGCGCTGCCGCTGACCTTCCGCCCTCATCTCCTGGATGATCGTGGCGCCCTGCTCGGTCGCCTCCTGGCGCAGGCGTGCGGCCTCGTGCCTGGCTTCGGCGAGCTGAGCCCGGTACTGCTCGAGGATCTGCGTGGCTTCGGCCTGCGCCTCCGCCGCGCGCTCCAGGCCGCCCTCGATCGCGTCGTGCCGCTCCTCCAGGGTCTTCTGGATGTTGGGCAGGAGCTTCTTGCCGAGGACGCCGAAGACGATGAAGAAGCAGATCAGGCCGACGATCAATTCCGCTGTTTCGGGAATGAGAGGATTCTCAGCCCCCGCCTCAGCCAGGAAGGCCATCATGTCTGAACCTTTCGTCGAGAATGGCTACTGGTCGTCAGCTGCTGAAGACGAAGGGAACGACCAGGCCGAGCAGCGCCAGCACCTCACAGAGCGCGAAGCCCAGGAACATGTTGGTGCGGATGATCGGCATGGCCTCGGGCTGACGGGCCATGGCCTCGATGGAGTGACCGAAGACCAGACCGATGCCGACGCCGGGGCCGATGGCGGCGAGACCGTAGGCGATCGCGCCCATACGACCCGCGACGGTGGAGGCAGCAAGGTTAACGAGCTCGGCAGACATTTCCCTGTCTTCCTTTTGTGATGTGTGCGATGCGGTCCGTTGGGAGGGCTTCCCAGCGGCGGTGATGCGGGAGGGGTGCAGTGCGGGTCAGTGACCCTCTTCGAGCGCTCCCTGGATGTAGATCGAGGCGAGGAGCGTGAAGATGTACGCCTGAAGGAACTGGATCAGTACCTCCAGGGTGGTCATGGCGAGCGCCAGCAGGAACGAGCCACCGGCGACGGCCGACATGATCGACGGAGTGAGCAGGTACCAGGTCGCCACGCTGAACATCACGATCAGCATGTGGCCGGCGAACATGTTGGCCCACAGCCGCACCGCGAGGGTGAACGGGCGCAGGATCACGTTCGAGAAGAACTCCAGCAGGACGATCAGCGGAATGAGGGGCTTGGGCAGACCGTCCAGCCAGACCAGGTTCTTGACGCCGCCCCTGAACCCGTGCGTCTTGAACGTCAGGAACATGTAGGTGATGTACACCAGGGCGGCCAGTGCGACCGGGTACGCGAAGCGCGAGGTCGCCGGGAACTGTGCCACCGGGATGATGGACATCACGTTCATGATCCACACGAAGAAGAAGATCGACGTGAGGAAGGGCACGTACTTGCTGCCCTTCTTGCCGATCACTTCCAGCGCGATGCTGCGCGCGACGAAGTTGTAACCGATCTCGCCGACGAGCTGCAGCTTCCCGGGCACCAGCTTCGGCTTGCGGAAGGCCGCGAAGAAGAAGCCGACGATGACGAGCATGCAGATGATCGTCAGAAGCATCGGCTTCGTGAAGTCGAAGCTGCCGACGCTGAAGATCGGCTTGAAGTCGAACGAGTGGAGGCCCGGCGCGGGAAAGGCACAGTCAGCATTGATGTGGCAGCCGCTTTCAGCGAGCAGCATGTGGGCACTCACCCGTGACTCCTTCGTCGTGACGCATAAGTAACGGCAACCTTGTGTGTCAGCGCGGCTGGTGAGGCCGCTGATCGGCACTGGGGACGTGGTGGTGTGACGGTGCCGCCGCAGTCCGTGGGCCGCATCCGCCGAGGGCCCGGCCGCTCGGATTCCGTGCTGTGATCACAGCTCTCGGTCCGAGTGCGCCGGCAGCCGTGGAGGCGATGTCCTGCCCCGCTCGAGAAGCGGAAGGAACCCCCACCGGAAGCGCTTCCGGACGATAGCAGATAGGCATGTATCGCCTTTACGTGCCCCCTACGCCGCATCACGGGACTCCGCCTTGGCCGGGTCCGCCTCCTTGGCAGGCACGGACGGCACGGGGTCCACGTAGAGCATGCGGCTGGTGAGACTCTGCTTCACCTGGCCACCGACCCACGCCAGAGCGGTGACCAGCAGGCTGAGAGCGAAGGCCCGGCCGTTGAACAACGTGGTGTCGCTGAAGGCGATGACGAAGATGCCGATGAGCAGCATCTGCACGGTGTAGACGAGCAGCCCGGCCGTCATCGCCACCTGCGGCTTGTCCTGCGTGAGGCGCATCAGCGCGGCGGAGCCGAGTCCGAAGAAGCCGGCGACCACCGCGAGGGCCACCACTCCGCCGACCAGGCCCTTCTCACCGGCGACGACCGCGCTGACAACGGTGGCGACGATGCCCACGGGGGCCGCGATGATCGCTGCTCCCCGGAGGATCCGGACGTCGTTTGGCTGCATGCGGACGGCTCCAACGGAAGTGGGGGTCGAGACGTGGTGACCGGGTGTCACCGATCGGTGCCCCGGTGCAGTGCAGAGGTTAACGCGAGGAGGTGTGGGCGCTTCGGGCCAATGGACCGTTCCGCCAGGGCCTTTCGGCGCTTCACTCAACTGGTAGTGAACGCTATCACAAACTATTTGATGCGGTCTTTACCTACTTGGTGTGCTCGCTGTCACACATGAGAGTGACAGTGCGCGTCTGTGCGGAATCCAGGCCTGTATGTCTGGTATTGGGGCACTTTACTCCCCCACGACTTGGCAATGCTCTAGTCAGATTCTTACCTTGCCGGCGTCAGCGGGACGTACCGGCGTTCCGCCGGTCCACGAGCTGCGGGCGGGCGTTCACAGCGGTCGCTCCGTTGACTCCCGCCACACCGGCCGCGACCGGGGCCCGCTCCTCCTCGACGGCGTCCTGCGCGAGCGCCGCTTCGGCGGCCGCGCCGCGGCGGCGGTAGCGCGGCGGGACGAGGTGCTCGGCCCACCCCGGGGCGCGTGGGGTGAAGCGCGGCAGCAGGAGCAGGGCGAGCCCGACCGCGCTGAGGATCACGATGCCCAGGACGATCCACATGGACGCCGAGTTGACCGAGTAGGCGAGCGCGCCGAACGCGATGAGCGCCGACCAGAAGTACATGATCAGCACCGCCCGGCTGTGCGAGTGCCCGATCTCCAGGAGCCGGTGGTGCAGATGCCCGCGGTCGGCGGCGAACGGCGACTGGCCCCGCCAGGTCCTGCGCACGATGGCCAGCACCAGGTCCGCCGTCGGCACCGCGATGATCGTCAGCGGCAGCAGCAGCGGGATGTAGACGGGCACCGTCTGGTGCACGGCCGCCTTCTCGGACCCGACGAACAGCTTCAGCGCGTCCGGGTCGACCTGCCCCGTGATGGAGATGGCGCCCGCGGCCAGCACCAGGCCGATCAGCATCGAGCCGGAGTCGCCCATGAAGATCCGCGCGGGGTGCATGTTGTGCGGCAGGAAGCCGATGCACATGCCCATGAGGATCGCCGAGAACAGCGTCGCCGGGGCGGCGGCCTCGATGCCGTACGAGTACCAGATCCGGTAGGCGTACAGGAAGAACGCCGCGGCCGCGATGCAGACCATGCCGGAGGCCAGGCCGTCGAGGCCGTCCACGAAGTTGACCGCGTTGATGGTGATGACGACGAGCGCCACCGTCAGCAGCGTGCCCTGCCACTGGGTGAGCGCCACGCTGCCGACGCCCGGGATGGGCAGCCACAGGATCGTCAGACCCTGCATGACCATGACGCCGGCGGCGATCATCTGGCCGCCCAGCTTGATCAGGGCGTCGATCTCGAACTTGTCGTCCAGGACGCCGATCAGCCAGATGAGCGCCGCTCCGGAGAGCAGCGCCCGCGGCTCGTTCGACTTGTCGAAGACCTCACTGAGGTTGGTGAGATGGTCGGCGACCAGCAGGCCCGCGCACAGGCCGAAGAACATGGCGATACCGCCGAGGCGCGGAGTCGGTTCCCGGTGCACGTCACGGGCCCGGATCTCCGGCATGGCTCCGGCCACGATCGCGAATTTCCGTACCGGTCCTGTCAGCAGGTACGTCACCGCGGCCGTGATGCAGAGCGTCAGCAGGTATTCACGCACAGGCTTCCCCACAGGTCTCGCTGGCCATCTCAGCCCCACACCCTAGCGACGGACGCATATGAGTGAGGACTTCCGGGTAGCGACGATGGTTGCACGCGTGCCTGTGCACGCAGAGCGCACCCGGGTGCACAGGGGTGCGAGTACCCCCGCTCACCCTGGGTACGGCTGAAATCTACCGGTCAGCTCGCGCACCTCGTCACGTGCCTTCTGGCTGTCGGCCACGCCGCGCAGCACCTCCGTGAGCAGGGCGGCGATCCGCTCCATCTCCTCCTCTCCCATGCCCTGGGTGGTCAGCGCGGCCGTGCCGAGCCGCAGGCCGCGGGCGTCGCCGTGCGGCAGCGCGCAGCAGTCGAGCACCATTCCGGCCGCGGCGAGCCGGCCGCGCGCCGTCCGTCCGTCGACGCCGAGGGGCGCCGGGTCGGCGGTGATCAGGTGGGTGTCGGTGCCGCCGGTGGTGACGGCCAGGCCCTGCTCCGCCAGCCCGGCCGCGAGCGCCCGCGCGTTGGTGACCACCTGATGGGTGTACGCGGCGAAGGCCGGCGTCGCCGCCTCGCCGAAGGCGACGGCCTTCGCCGCGATGGTGTGCATCTGCGCGCCGCCCTGGGTGAAGGGGAACACGGCGCGGTCGACCCGCTCCGCGAGCTCGGCGCCGCACAGGATCATGCCGCCGCGGGGGCCGCGCAGCACCTTGTGCGTGGTGGCGCAGACGACGTCGGCGTACGGCACCGGGCTGGGCGCCGCTCCCCCGGCGACCAGCCCGATGGGATGCGCCGCGTCGGCGATCAGATAGGCGCCCACCTCGTCGGCGACCTCGCGGAAGAGGGCGTAGTCGATGTGCCGCGGGTAGGAGATGGAGCCGCAGACGATCGCCTTGGGGCGGTGCGTGAGGGCGAGCGTGCGCACCTGGTCGTAGTCGATGAGCCCGGTCTCGGCGTCCACCCCGTACCCGACGAAGTCGAACCAGCGGCCGGAGAAGTTGGCGGGCGAGCCGTGCGTGAGGTGGCCGCCGTAGGGCAGGCCGAGAGCGAGGACGGTGTCGCCGGGGCGCAGCAGGGCGGCGTACGCGGCGAGGACGGCGGACGAGCCCGAGTGGGACTGCACGTTGGCGTGCTCGGCGCCGAAGAGGGCCTTCGCCCGGTCCACGGCCATGCGTTCGGCCATGTCGACGATCTCGCAGCCGCCGTGGTGCCGGGCGCCCGGATATCCCTCGGCGTACTTGTTGGCCAGCGGCGAGCCGAGCGCGGCGAGGACGGCGGGCGAGGTGAAGTTCTCCGCGGCCACGAGCTGGAGCGTCGTGGACTGCCGGTCGAGCTCCCCGAGCAGGATCTCGGCCAGCTCGGGATCCTGCTGCCGCAGGGCGTCGGCGGTCTGAGGGGCTTGGATGACCGGCATGGTGGGCTCCGGGCGTCGACGATGACGTACGACCAATGTAGGCCCGGGACATCCGAGGTGCGCGGTTCTTGCCTCCTTGCGGGGGCCCGGCCCGCGCCGTCGCCACCGGAACCGGTGCCGTCGCTCGGGGTGCCCTCTCAGGCGCGCGCGGCGACGCCCGTCAGCGCCGTCACGACCGGGTCCAGCGCCTGGTGTATCTCGTCGCCGATCGAGCGGAAGAACGTCAGCGGGGCGCCGTAGGGGTCGTAGACCTCGTCCGCCTCGGCCGTGGGGGCCAGGAGCCACCCGCGCAGGGCGGCGGCCGCACGGACCAGGGCGCGGGCGCGCGTGACGATGCCGTCCTCCAGCGGGGGCAGCGTCGCGGGGTCGATCGCCCGGACCAGGCGGGTGAACTCCTTCAGGGTGAAGGTGCGCAGGCCCGCCGAGTGGCCCATGGAGATGACCTGGGCACGGTGGTCGCGGGTCGCCGTCAGCACGAGGTCGGCCATGATGACGTGCTCGTCGAGCAGTTCACGGCCGGTGAAGCCGGAGGCGTCCGCGCCGAAGTCGGCGAGCACCCGCTCCGCGTTGGCCTCCATGGGCGCGCCCTCGTGGCCCCAGGTGCCCGCGCTCTCCACGATCAGCGCACCGCCCAGGACGCCCAGCCGCTGCATCACGAAATGGCGGGTCAGCCGCTCGGTGATGGGTGAGCGGCACACGTTGCCGGTGCTGACGTGGAGGATGCGGAAGCAGTCGCGTGGAAGCCCGACAAACGTTGTCGTGATCTCCGTCGCCCGTTCCCCGTTGCCTATGCCACGCCCCGCGTCAGGGGCTGTCAATTGGCCACCTCGAGGTCGGGTACGACCTTGCGCAGCTCCTCCGGCGACAGCGCGCCCTCGCGCAGCAGCACCGGTACGCGGCCGGTGACGTCCACGATGGAGGACGGGACGTTGCCGGGCGTCGGGCCGCCGTCGAGGTAGACGGAGACGGAGTCGCCGAGCATGTCCTGCGCCGCGTCACAGGTCTCCGGCGCCGGGTGCCCGCTGAGGTTGGCGGAGGAGACGGCCATCGGGCCGACCTCGGTCAGCAGCTCGATGGCGACCGGGTGCAGCGGCATGCGCACGGCGACCGTGCCCCGGGTCTCGCCCAGGTCCCACTGGAGCGAGGGCTGGTGCTTGGCGATGAGGGTGAGCGCGCCCGGCCAGAAGGCGTCGACGAGCTCCCAGGCCATCTCCGAGAAGTCCGTGACGAGACCGTGCAGCGTGTTCGGGGAGCCGATCAGCACCGGCGAGGGCATGGTGCGGCCCCGGCCCTTGGCCTCCAGCAGGTCGCCGACGGCCTCCGAGGAGAACGCGTCCGCGCCGATGCCGTACACCGTGTCCGTCGGGAGGACCACGAGCTCGCCACGGCGGACGGCGGACGCGGCCTCGCGCAGACCGGTCGTGCGGTCGGTCGCGTCATTGGTGTCGTATCGCCGAGCCATGTCTAGCGGGCCTCCTCGTGCACGTACGTCCGGGAAAGGGTGTGCGGGGCGGTCACGGCAGCGCCTTGCGGGCGGTCGCGAACCGGGGGCGGTTGTTGAGGTCCGGGTGGTCGGCCGCGTCGGCCCAGCCCCGCTCCTCGGTGAAGATCCACGGCACCTGGCCGCCCTGGGTGTCGGCGTGCTCGATGACGACGACGCCGCCCGGGCGCAGGAGCCGGTGCGCGGTCCGCTCCAGACCGCGGATGAGTGCGAGGCCGTCCTCGCCCGAGAACAGGGCGAGTTCGGGATCGTAGTCCCGCGCCTCGGGCGCGACGTACTCCCACTCGGTGAGCGGGATGTAGGGCGGGTTGGAGACGACCAGGTCGACCTGGCCGTCGAGGTCGCGGAAGGCCTCCAGGGCGTTGCCCTGACGCAGGTCGACCCGGGAGCCGGCGACGTTCTTGCGGGCCCACTGGAGCGCGTCCTCGGACAGCTCCACGGCGTGCACGCGCGAACGCGGGACCTCCTGGGCGAGGGCGAGCGCGATGGCGCCGGAGCCGGTGCACAGGTCGACGATGCAGGGCTCCACGACGTCCATGGCCCGCACGGCGTCTATGGCCCACCCGACCACGGACTCGGTCTCCGGGCGCGGCACGAACACACCCGGGCCCACCTGGAGTTCGAGGTAGCGGAAGTAGGCCCGCCCGGTGATGTGCTGCAGCGGCTCGCGCTGCTCGCGCCGGGCGATGACCTCCCAGTAGCGGGCGTCGAAGTCCGCGTCCTTCACGGAGTGCAGCTCGCCCCGCTTCACGCCGTGCACGAACGCGGCGAGCTCCTCCGCGTCGTTGCGCGGCGAGGGCACGCCGGCGTCGGCCAGCCGCTGGGTGGCCTGTGCCACCTCTGCGAGCAGCAGGTTCACGCAAGTCCTCCGTGTCGTACTGGGTCGTGCGTACGGCCTCAGGGGGTGTCTCATGGGTCGGGCCGGGGTCGCGGGGTCTGGCACGCACCAGACCCCGCTCGGCTCAGCTAATCAGTCACCGCACATCTCCTCCGGCCCGACCCATGAGACACCCCCTATGCGGCGGCCAGCTTCGCCGCCGAGTCCGCGTCGACGCAGGCCTGGATCACCGCGTCGAGGTCACCGTCCAGGACCTGGTCAAGGTTGTACGCCTTGAAGCCCACGCGGTGGTCCGAAATACGGTTCTCCGGGAAGTTGTACGTACGGATCTTCTCGGAGCGGTCGACGGTGCGGACCTGGCTGCGGCGGGCGTCGGCGGCCTCCCGCTCCGCCTCCTCCTGCGCCGCCGCGAGCAGCCTGGAGCGCAGGATACGCAGTGCCTGCTCCTTGTTCTGCAGCTGGCTCTTCTCGTTCTGGCAGGAGGCGACCACTCCGGTCGGAATGTGCGTGATGCGCACCGCGGAGTCGGTCGTGTTGACGGACTGGCCGCCGGGCCCGGAGGAGCGGTAGACGTCGATGCGGAGGTCGTTGGGGTTGATCTCCACGTCGACCTCCTCGGCCTCCGGGGTGACCAGGACACCCGCGGCCGAGGTGTGGATACGGCCCTGGGACTCGGTCGCCGGCACGCGCTGCACGCGGTGCACGCCGCCCTCGTACTTCAGGCGCGCCCAGACGCCCTGTCCGGGCTCGGTGGCGCCCTGGCCGCCCTTGGTCTTCACGGCGACCTGGACGTCCTTGTAGCCGCCCAGCTCGGACTCGGTGGCGTCGATGATCTCGGTCTTCCAGCCGACGCGCTCGGCGTAGCGCAGGTACATGCGCAGCAGGTCGCCGGCGAACAGCGCCGACTCGTCGCCTCCCGCGCCCGCCTTGATCTCGAGGATGACGTCCTTGTCGTCGCTGGGGTCGCGCGGGACGAGCAGCAGGCGCAGCTTCTCGGTGAGCTCCTCGCGCTGCTTCTCCAGCTCCTTGACCTCGGCGGCGAAGTCCGGGTCGTCCGCGGCGAGTTCACGCGCGGTCTCGGTGTCGTCGCCGGTCTGCTTCCAGGTGCGGTACGTGGCGACGATCGGGGTGAGCTCGGCATAGCGCTTGTTCAGCCTGCGCGCGTTGGCCTGGTCGGCGTGGACCGACGGATCGGCGAGCTTCGTCTCCAGGTCGGCGTGCTCGGCGACGAGTTCCTCGACGGCCTCGAACATCTTGGGCTCCTGAAATGCGGAAAGGGAGGGAAGGCGGACGACCAAAAACGCCGGTCCCGGCGCGCCTGTGAAGGGCGCGGCCGTGGACCGGCGAATGGGAGCCCGCTACTTCTTGGAGCCGGCTGCAGCCTTGCCGAAGCGGGCCTCGAAGCGGGCCACACGGCCACCGGTGTCGAGGATCTTCTGCTTGCCCGTGTAGAACGGGTGGCACTCGGAGCAGACCTCGGCGCGGATGGTGCCGCTGGAGATCGTGCTGCGGGTGGTGAACGACGCGCCACAGGTGCAGCTGACCTGCGTCTCGACGTACTCGGGGTGGATGTCGCGCTTCAAGGTGTCTCCTAGTTTCGGGAGGGCACCGGGTCGCTTCCGCGGGATACGGAAACGTGAACCGGGGCCGACGTACCAGTCTGCCAGGACTGGGGCCATCCCCCAAAACCGGGGGTTCGCCTGTTCTATTCCGGGAAGGTCGCGGGCGGCCTCCGGCCGGGGCCTGCCGTACCGCTAACCGGCGCTGACGACGCCCTTCGCCTCGCCCGTGGCCGTCCCGGTGGTCGCCGACGCCGGGACGGCCCGGTCGTTCTTCAGGGCCGTCCAGACCTGCTCGGCCTTGCTCTTCTCCACGACGACCCGGTTCGGGTTGGCCGGGTCGTACCGGACCGGCATGGTGATCATGGTCATCTTCGAGGAGCTGATGCCCTTGAGACCGTTGGCGAACGACATCAGGGAGTTCACCGACCCCAGGTCGGAGTCGGCGGTCACGGCCTTGGTGGCGGTGTCGGCGAGGTCGTAGAGCTTCTTCGGGCTGGTGAAGACGCCGAGGTGCTTGACCCGGTCGACCAGTGCCTTGACGAAGGCCTGCTGGAGCTGGATGCGGCCGAGGTCGGAGCCGTCGCCGACGCCGTGCCGGGTGCGGACCAGGCCGAGGGCCTGCTCGCCGTCGAGGGTGTGCGTGCCGGCCTTGAGGTGGAGGTGGCTCTCGCGGTCGTCGATGGCCTTGGTGGTGGTGATCGGGACGCCGCCGAGCTCGTCGATGAGCTTCTGGAAGCCCTTGAAGTCGACCTCGAGGTAGTGGTCCATGCGGATGTGCGTCAGGGACTCCACGGTCTTCACGGCGCAGGCGGCACCGCCCGTGGAGTAGGCGGAGTTGAACATCACGCCCTGCGCGGCGGGATGGCTGCCGCCGCCGGTGTCGGTGCACGCGGGGCGGTCAACGAGGGTGTCCCGCGGGACGGAGACCACGGCGGCCCGCTTGTGGCCCTTGTACACGTGCACGATCATCGCGGTGTCGGAGCGGGCGCTGCCGTCGTCGGCGCCGCCGCCGAGCTTCTTGTTGCCGCCGGCGCGGGAGTCGGAGCCGAGCACGAGGATGTTCTCGGAGCCGTTGTCGACCTTCGCCGGCCGGGAGGTGCCGAGGGCCGAGTCGATGTCGACGCTCTTGATGTTGCCGTTGAGCTTGAAGTACAGGTATCCGGCTCCGGTGCCGCCCAGGACGACGATGCCCGCGGCGGTCCAGGCCGTGATCAGAAGACCCTTGCGGCGCCCGCTGCGGGGCTTGCGGCGGCGGCCCTTGGCGCTGTCGCGCGGGCCGCTGGTGCCGGAATCCCCCGGTATGCCGGGGTCCGGTGTGCTCTCGGCAGTCATGTGCTCCTCGTCGTCCTCGTCCGGTCGGATACCCCCTGATGTCAGGGACAGGCCTGTCGATACGGGTCGTACCGCACCATCGTCACTCCATCCGGTCAGACGGAGAAACCCGGGAAAGGGTTGCACGACGCGACGTGGCCACAGCGTGGACACCCGGGCACACCGCGTCACATTCGTGGACGGGCGCACCGCGCTCACCTGCGGCATCGGCCGAAGAGGCCGTACGGCCGGAAACCGGCACCGAACGGGACTCTCGTGGCAGGGATCTCGCTCCTGACCCCGCCGGCGCCCTCGCACGTGCGCGGCCCGGTCCCGCACAGCGCCGAAAGGCCCCCTCCCGTCACCGAAGCGAGCGGGAGGAGGCCTTTTCCGGGAGGCTCCCGGAACTCTCCTGGGGCCGGGCGTCAGTCGCCGTTGCCGGGCGTCGGCGTCGTCTTCTGGATCTGCATCAGGAACTCGACGTTCGACTTCGTCTGCTTCATCTTGTCGAGAAGCAGCTCGATCGCCTGCTGCTGGTCCAGCGCGTGCAGGACACGGCGGAGCTTCCAGACGACGGACAGTTCCTCGTTGCCGAGCAGGATCTCTTCCTTGCGGGTGCCGGACGCGTCCACGTCCACCGCCGGGAAGATGCGCTTGTCGGCGAGCTTCCGGTCGAGCTTGAGCTCCATGTTGCCGGTGCCCTTGAACTCCTCGAAGATCACCTCGTCCATGCGGGACCCGGTGTCCACCAGGGCGGTGGCGAGGATGGTCAGCGAGCCGCCGTCCTCGATGTTGCGGGCCGCACCGAAGAAGCGCTTCGGCGGGTACAGCGCGGTCGAGTCGACACCACCGGAGAGGATGCGGCCGGAGGCGGGCGCCGCCAGGTTGTAGGCACGGCCCAGTCGCGTGATGGAGTCGAGCAGCACGACGACGTCGTGGCCCAGCTCCACCAGGCGCTTGGCGCGCTCGATGGCGAGCTCGGCGACCGTGGTGTGGTCCTCGGCCGGGCGGTCGAAGGTCGAGGAGATGACCTCGCCCTTGACCGACCGCTGCATGTCGGTGACCTCTTCCGGACGCTCGTCGACCAGGACGACCATCAGGTGGCACTCGGGGTTGTTGTGCGTGATCGCGTTGGCGATCGCCTGCATGATCATGGTCTTGCCGGTCTTCGGCGGGGCCACGATCAGACCGCGCTGGCCCTTGCCGATCGGCGACACGAGGTCGATGATGCGGGTCGTCAGCACGCCCGGGTCGGTCTCCAGACGGAGCCGGTCCTGCGGGTAGAGCGGCGTCAGCTTGTTGAACTCCGGGCGGCCACGGCCGTGTTCGGGCGCCATGCCGTTGACGGAGTCGAGGCGGACCAGCGCGTTGAACTTCTCGCGCCGCTCGCCCTCCTTCGGCTGACGGACCGCGCCGGTGATGTGGTCGCCCTTGCGCAGGCCGTTCTTGCGGACCTGGGCGAGCGAGACGTACACGTCGTTCGGGCCCGGCAGGTAGCCGGAGGTCCGGATGAACGCGTAGTTGTCCAGGATGTCCAGGATGCCCGCGACCGGGATCAGGACGTCGTCCTCGGTGATCTGCGGCTCGCCCGCAATGTCGTCACGGCCACGACGGCCACGACGGTCGCGGTAGCGGCCGCGACGGCCACGGCGGCCGCCCTCGAAGTCGTCGTCGTCCTGGGGGCCGTTGTCGCGCTGCTGGCGGTCCTGACGGCCACCGCCCTGCTGGTTCTGCTGACCGCGCTGGCCCTGCTGGTCGTCGCCCTTGTTGCCGCGGCGGTCACCGCGGTCGCGGCCGCGGTCGCGGCGGTCGCGGCGGGCACGGCCCTCGCCGTCACCGGCGTCGCCCTTGGCCTCGTTCTGGCCCTGGCCCTGGCTGTGGCCCTTGGACTCGTTCTGCGCGGCGGGCGTCTCCGCCTTCGGCTCGCTCTTCGCCTCGGCGGCGACCGTCTCGGGGCTGCCCGCCTCGGCGGTGGCGCGACGGCGGCGGCGCTCGGCGGGGGCGTCCTCCGCGGCCCGCTCGGCGTCGCGGGAGGCGCTGCCGGCCGGCTGGCCGGGAATCTCGATCTGCTGCTGGGCGACGGCCTTCTCGGCCGGCGCGGCCGCCTTCTTCTCGGCGGCGGCCTCGTCACCCGTGCGGGACCTGGAGGTGGCGCGGCGCTTGGGCTTGGTCTCGGTGGCGCCCTCGGCGGGCTTGGCCGGAGCGGCGGCACCTCCCCCGGCCTGCGCCTCCTTGATGACCTCGATCAGCTGGCTCTTGCGCATGCGCGCCGTGCCCCTGATGCCGAGGCCGGATGCGACCTGCTGCAGCTCGGCCAGCACCATGCCGTCGAGGCCGGTACCGCGGCGTCGCCGGGAGCCTGCACCGGTGGCAGGCGCGGCGGCGTCCGTGGCGGGCGCGGCAGCAGTCTCCTCGACTCGTGCGCCCATCAGATCGGTGGTGTCGCTCACGAAGGGTCCTTCCCTGGAGCGGACGTCGGCCTGTCTGGCTCGGCGACCGGTTGTGCTTCCGGCTGCGGTCCTTGCTCTCCGGACCGCGCCGGGGCGGTGGTCCGCCAAAGGTGGCGGAGGCAATATCTTGGGATGGCGCTTCCCGAAGCCGTGACCGTGGCACCCAGTGTCGGTGTCACGTGGCTCGGTCGCACCGATTCCGGAGCGTGCCCGGCAAGTCGCTCAGTGCTCGCGTACGAGGTACTGCCCGCGTACGTCGTACGGAACACAGTGCGGCTTGGGAGGCTCCCGGAAGAATGTCTGTCCCGAACTGGGACACGAGGCACCTCGCCATGGTGGGGTCGGGTGCAGACTTGAGGTTAACACTACCGGATCCAACAAACATTCCCCCTCTCGAAATCCGGCAACCGTGTGTCAGGTCGCAAGCGGCAGCACGCTCGCTCCCTCGGCATCGAGCTCGAGCCGGTTCGCGGCCCAGCCCTCACCTGCCACATCGGCCACCTTGTCGGCGCTGTCGGCGTCGGCCAGCGCGAGCACGGTGGGTCCGGCGCCGGAGATGACTGCCGGGACCCCGTCGGCCCGCAGCCGCTCCACCAGCGCGGCGCTCTCGGGCATGGCGGGCGCGCGGTATTCCTGGTGGAGACGATCCTCGGTGGCGGGCAGCAGCAGCTCGGGGCGCCGGGTGAGGGCCTCGACGAGCAGGGCCGCCCGGCCCGCGTTGGTGGCGGCGTCGACGTGCGGCACGGTGCGCGGGAGCAGGCCGCGCGCGGTCTCGGTGAGAACCGGCTTTCCGGGCACGAAAACCACCGGAACGATGGAATCGGCGGCGTCCATCCTGATCGCACGCGCGGCACCCGCCTCCAGCCAGGAGAGGGTGAAACCGCCGAGCAGACAGGCCGCCACGTTGTCGGGGTGCCCCTCGATCTCGGTGGCGAGCTCGAGCAGGGCCGTGTCGTCGAGCTTCGACTCCCCGCCTATGGTCACGGCGCGCGCGGCGACGATGCCGGCGCAGATGGCTGCCGAGGACGAGCCGAGGCCGCGGCCGTGCGGGATGCGGTTGGCGCACACGATCTCCAGGCCGCGCGGCTGCCCGCCGAGCAGGTCGAAGGCGGTGCGCAGGGACCGTACGAGCAGGTGCTTCTCATCACGCGGCAGCGTCTCGCTGCCCTCGCCCGCGATGTCGATGTGCAGCCCCGTGTCGGCCACCCGGACGACCACGTCGTCGTAGAGCCCCAGCGAGAGGCCGAGGGCGTCGAAGCCCGGGCCGAGGTTGGCGCTGGTGGCGGGGACACGCACCCTTACGGCTGCGGCGCGGAATGCAGGACCGGCCATCTCTCGATGACTCTCCTTAGAGCTGCGTGATGGTCGAAGACATTCGATACGACATCGGATACGTACACGGAGACCCTCGGGCCGCTGAAGCGGCGCGGCACCGTCCACATGCTCCGTGTACGGAGGCATATGCGGCGGGCGGGTTCGGTACAGCCTATCGAAGGAAGCTTCGGTGGCGACATAGGGCGCACAGGAGGCGCACGATGCGTGCCGCAAGCCCCCTGTGCACCCCTTGGCGGGAGTCCCCGGTCAGGCCAGACCGAGGCGCTCGGCGGCGGCCACGGCGTCGACCGGGACGGTGACCGGCTGCGGCGCGCCGGCGACGGCCCAGTCGGGGTCCTTGAGGCCGTTTCCGGTCACCGTGCACACGATGCGCTGCCCCGGGTCGACCTTGCCCTGCTCGGCCGCCTTCAGCAGACCCGCGACGGACGCGGCGGACGCGGGCTCGACGAAGACACCCTCCTGGGCGGCCAACAGCCGGTAGGCGCGCAGGATCTCACGGTCCGTCACCTCGTCGATGAAGCCGCCGGACTCGTCCCGCGCGGCCAGCGCGTACTGCCAGGAGGCGGGGTTGCCGATGCGGATCGCGGTGGCGATGGTCGAGGGGTCCTTGACGATCTCGCCGCGCACGATCGGGGCGCTGCCGGACGCCTGGAAGCCCCACATCCGGGGCGTGTGCGTGGCCACGCCGTCGGCGGCGTACTCCTTGTAGCCCTTCCAGTAGGCGGTGATGTTGCCCGCGTTGCCGACCGGGAGGACGTGGATGTCGGGCGCGTCGCCGAGCATGTCGACGATCTCGAAGGCGGCCGTCTTCTGGCCCTCGATACGCACCGGATTGACCGAATTCACCAGCGCCACCGGGTAGTTGTCGCTCAGCGCGCGGGCGAGGGTGAGGCAGTCGTCGAAGTTTCCGTCGACCTGGAGGATCTTGGCGCCGTGCACCAGCGCCTGGCCCATCTTGCCGAGCGCGATCTTGCCCTGCGGGACCAGAACGGCCGAAACCATACCGGCCCGCACGGCGTACGCGGCCGCGCTGGCCGAGGTGTTGCCGGTGGAGGCGCAGATGACGGCCTGCGCGCCCTCCTCCTTGGCCCTGGTGATGGCCATGGTCATGCCACGGTCCTTGAAGGACCCGGTCGGGTTCGCGCCCTCCACCTTGAGGTGGACCTCGCAGCCCGTGCGCTCGGAGAGCACCTGCGCGGGCACGAGGGGCGTGCCGCCCTCGCGGAGCGTCACGACCTGCGTGGTGTCGGAGACGGGCAGCCGGTCCCGGTACTCCTCGATGATTCCGCGCCACTGGTGGGTCATTGCTGGTTACTCTCCTTCAACCCGCATGATGCTGGCGACACCCCGCACGGTGTCGAGCTTGCGCAGCGCCTCGACGGTCCCGCTCAGGGACGCGTCGGACGCGCGGTGGGTGACGACGACGAGGGAGGCCTCGCCGTTGTTCCCCTGCTGCCGAACGGTATCGATCGACACGCCGTGCTCGGAGAACACGGTGGCGACCTGAGCGAGAACGCCCGGTTTGTCGGCCACGTCGAGACTGATGTGGTAGCGCGTCACGACGTCGCCCATGCCCGACACGGGCAGCGCGGCGTACGCCGACTCGCCGGGCCCCGTCGACCCGCTCAGCCGGTTGCGGCAGACGGCGACGAGGTCT
The DNA here is from genome assembly GCF_044767585.1 of Streptomyces sp. NPDC101225. Taxonomy (NCBI): domain Bacteria; kingdom Bacillati; phylum Actinomycetota; class Actinomycetes; order Kitasatosporales; family Streptomycetaceae; genus Streptomyces; species Streptomyces sp. NPDC101225. Next base: position 25,231 of record NZ_JBIWOE010000030.1, on the reverse strand, counting down.
CCCAGCACGGCGGAGGCGGTGGGAGCGCCGCCGGCACCGGGGCCGTAGAACATGAGCTGCCCGGAGGCGTCCGACTCCACGAACACCGCGTTGTAGGCGCCGCGCACGGAGGCGAGCGGGTGGCTCAGCGGAATCATCGCGGGGTGCACGCGCGCGGTGACGGACCGGCCGTCCCCGGCCCGCTCGCAGATGGCGAGCAGCTTGATGGTGCAGCCCATCTCCTTCGCCGAGCGGAAGTCTGCGGCGGTGACCTCGGTCATGCCCTCGCGGTAGACGTCGTCGAGACGCACCCGCGAGTGGAAGGCGATGCCGGCCAGGATCGCGGCCTTGGCGGCGGCGTCGAACCCCTCGACGTCGGCGGTCGGGTCGGCCTCGGCGTAGCCCAGGGCGGTGGCCTCGTCGAGGGCCTCCTGGTAGCCGGCCCCCGTCGAGTCCATCTTGTCGAGGATGAAGTTGGTGGTGCCGTTGACGATCCCGAGCACGCGGTTGACCTTGTCGCCGGCGAGGGACTCGCGCAGCGGGCGGATCAGCGGGATGGCTCCGGCGACGGCGGCCTCGTAGTAGAGGTCCTTGCCGCGCTCGTCCGCGGCGGCGTGCAGGGCCGCGCCGTCCTGGGCGAGCAGCGCCTTGTTGGCGGAGACCACGGAGGCGCCGTGCTCGAAGGCGGTGGTGATGAGGGAGCGGGCGGGCTCGATACCGCCGATGACCTCGACCACGACGTCGATGTCGCCGCGTTTGACGAGGGCGGTGGCGTCGGTGGTGACGAGGGAGGCGTCGATGCCCTCGCGCACCTTGGACGGCCGCCGTACGGCCACGCCCGCGAGCTCCACGGGCGCGCCGATGCGGGCGGCGAGGTCGTCGGCGTGCGTCGTCATGATGCGCGCCACCTCTGAGCCGACAACCCCACAGCCCAGCAGCGCCACCTTCAGCGGACGCGTACGCATCATCCGACCTCGTTTCCTCATACCGGCTACGGTTGGACCAGTCTCACTCACCGGACGGGAGTTTCTATCCCATGTCCGGATCGTGAGACATCGATTTCATTTGTACGGGGCTGGACGACAGGAGATCTTCCAGCGGGCTGCGTCTGTCGCTGCGTCTGTCGCTGCGGCTGCGTCTGTCGCTGCGGCTGCGGCTGCTGTCTTCGGCCCCGACATCTGGCTCGGGCTCCTGCCTACCGTCTCCCGTCCCCTGCCTCCTGCCCCCTGCCTCCTGCCTCCTGCCTCCTGCTCAGCCGACGTCGAGGCGCAGCAGGTCCTCCTCCGTCTCGCGGCGCACGATGACGCGGGACTCGCCGTCGTTCACGGCGACGACGGGCGGCCGGAGGACGTGGTTGTAGTTGCTCGCCATGGAGCGGCAGTACGCGCCCGTCGCGGGCACCGCGATGAGGTCACCCGGTGCCAGGTCGGCCGGCAGGAACGCGTCCTTCACCACGATGTCCCCACTCTCGCAGTGCTTGCCGACGACCCGGGCGAGCATCGGCTCGGCGTCGGAGGTGCGGGAGAGCAGGGCGACGCTGTACTCGGCGTCGTAGAGCGCGGTGCGAATGTTGTCCGACATGCCGCCGTCGACGGAGACGTATGTCCGCAGGCCGTCGAGGGGCTTGATGGTGCCGACCTCGTAGAGCGTGAAGGCCGTCGGGCCGACGATGGCGCGGCCGGGCTCGACGGAGATCCGCGGCGTGAGCAGCCTGGCGGCCTCGCACTCACGGGTGACGATCTCGGTCAGCGCCTTGGCGATCTCGTGGGGTTCGCGCGGGTCGTCGTCACTCGTGTACGCGATCCCGAGCCCGCCCCCCAGGTCGATCTCGGGCAACTCGACACCGTGCTCGTCCCGGATGTCCTTGAGCAGTCCGACGACGCGGTGCGCGGCGACCTCGAACCCGGACATGTCGAAGATCTGGGAGCCGATGTGCGAGTGGATCCCGATCAGCTCGATCCCGTCGAGCTGCAGCGCCCGCCGTACGGCCTCGGCGGCCTGTCCCCCGGCGAGCGGGATGCCGAACTTCTGGTCCTCGTGGGCGGTGGCGATGAACTCGTGCGTGTGCGCCTCGACCCCGACCGTGATCCGGATCTGCACCCGCTGCCGCCTGCCGAGCTCCTGCGCGATGTGCGCGACGCGGACGATCTCCTGGAAGGAGTCGAGGACGATACGGCCGACGCCCTCGGTGACGGCGCGGCGGATCTCCTCCACGGACTTGTTGTTGCCGTGGAAGGCGATGCGGTCGGCGGGCATGCCCGCGGAGAGCGCGGTGGCGAGCTCGCCGCCGGAGCAGACGTCGAGGTTGAGCCCCTCCTCGTGCAGCCACCGCACGACGGCACGGGAGAGGAAGGCCTTGCCGGCGTAGAAGACATCGGCGTCGGCCCCGAAGGCGCTGCGCCAGGCCCGCGCCCGGGCCCGGAAGTCGGCCTCGTCCAGGATGTAGGCCGGAGTGCCGTGGCGCTCGGCGAGCGTCTTGACGTCGACGCCGCCGACGGTGGCCACGCCGTCCTGGTCACGGGTGACCGTGTGGGCCCAGACCTTCGGGTCGAGCACGTTGAGGTCGGTGGGCGGGGCGGAGTAGTGGCCCTCGGGGAGGACGTCGGCGTGACGGGGCCCGGCGGGGTGTGCGGAACGGCTCATTTTCTCGGGTGGCTTTCTGTGTGCGTCACAGGTGATCGGGTGCGTCGATGCCGAGCAGGGACAGGCCGCCGGCCAGCACCGTCCCGGCGGCTTCGGCGAGCGCGAGCCGGGCACGGTGGGCGGCCGAGGGTTTCTCGTCACCGCGCGGAAGCACCGCGGGCAGGACGGCGAGAACGGCATCGGCGACACCGACGAGGTGCCGGGCCAGACTGTCGGGCGCCCGGTGCGCTGCCGCACGGGCCAGGACGCGGGGGTGGTCGGCGAGGAGGTCGGCTAGGTGGGAGAGGGGGGCGTGGGGGGCGCGGGAGAGGGGGGTGTGCGAGGTGTGGCGGGTGTGGGAGGAGAGGGGGGCATCCCCGGGCCCGGACACGGCGCCGCTGGGTTCGGAGCAGACGTCGTCCGTGGACTCGGACGGGAGGTCTCCGGGTTGGGGCTGGACGTCTCCGGGCACGGACGGCAGGACCCCGGGTTGCGACTGGACGTCTCCGGGCACGGACAGCAGGACCCCGCGTTGGGCCTGGACGTCTCCGGGCACGGACAGCAGGACCCCGCGTTGGGCCTGGACGTCTCCGGGTTCGGAGGTGAAGCCCAGATCGGCGGCGTTGCGGCTGACGGCCCGGGTGCGGGCGTAGGCGTAACGGACCCGGAAGAGAGGGTTGCTCTCACGCTGGACCAGGTGGTCGGCGGTGATACGGGGCCGGTCGTGGGCGGCGGGGTGCAGCAGCGCCCAGCGGGCGGCGTCCGGGCCGAGCAGGGCGGGATCGTCCGGGGCCGGCACGGGCCGCAGGTTCACCGGCTCACGGTGGTCGACCTCGACGCGCCCCCCTTGCGAGCCGACGATCCGCACCAACGCGTCCGCGACGACCTCGGCACGGACGTCGTACGGGATACGCAGCTCGACGACCTGCCCTGCGAGCGAGTCGCCGTGGCCGTAGGCCGGTCCGGCGTCGCGGATCTCGCGGACGAGGGCGGCCGCGGAGCCCGCCGCCGACTGGAGGCTGAAGTTGATGAACCCCGGCCCGGTGACGACGACGTCGGCGACACCGTCCGTCCCGGCGAGGTGCTGGCGCAGGATCTCGGCGACCCGCAGCGGCGGCTGCCCGGCCGGCCGTGCGAGCTGGAGGGCGATGCCGGTGGCGTAGTCACCGCACCCACCCGGCCCTGGCGGCGTGACCACGGCCCGCCGCGGCACGGCGACGCTCAGCTCCCCCTCCTCGACAGCACAACGCACCGCGCGCAGCACGGTGCGGGACAGCTCGACGGGGGTCACGGGTCAAGCGTATGGGAGGAGGGGGGCCGGGGGGCGAGTCGGATTGGGGTGGGTCCGGGATGTGGACGGGGGTGGTGGGTGAGGGGTGCGGTGGAGGGGGGTCGTTGGATGCGGGGCCGTGCGGGCCTGCGGGAGGTGCAAGGGTGCGGGTACGGGTACGGGTACGGCGCCAAGCGTGCGGACGTGCGCCCGTCAGCGGGCGGCACTGAGCTGCGAGGCAGGGCCAGGGACCGTGAGACGGGGAGACGAGGAGACGGGGGACAGCAGGCGAGGCACAACGCGAGGAACAATGGACCGGGGAGATGCGAGGGTACTGGCCTGTCAGCCGGCGGCGCCGCGCCCGGCCCGCTCGGCCTCACCGACGCCGAGGACACTCCCGACACCGGACTGACCGCCCTCTCCCCCGTCCCCTTCACCACGGCACCGCTCCATCAACTGCCGTACAAGACGTACGAGTTCGGCAGGCTCGAAGGGCTTGGCGAGGAAGGCGTCGACACCGACGTCCAGCCCGGCGTCGACCTCGTATGAGGTGCAAGCGCTGACGATCGCCAGGGGAAGATCACGCGTGCGGGGGTCGCTGCGCAGCCGGGCGGCGGTACGAAGCCCGTCGAGCCGGGGCATCACGACATCGAGCGTCACCACGTCGGGTCGTACCTGATGCACGACATCCAGACACTCGGCACCGTCAGCCGCGGTCACCACCTCGAAACCCTCCAGCTCGAGATTGACCCTGATCAGCTGCCGAATGACCTTGTTGTCGTCCACAACAAGCACCCGACCCGACGCGCCTGGCACAACTCGAGAGTAGGTCGGGACCGGCCACCGCGTCCGGCATTTCCCTGTTTCTGGCTCGGGTGGGGGACGGGGGTCGGGGAGTGCGGGTGGGCTACGGGGAGGGGAGGAGGGTTGACGACGGCGCGGGTGGGGCTTGGGGCCCGGGGTGAGGTGCGGGAGGTGCCCGCTCGCGGAAACCAGGACGGATTGGTGCGCGCTTTGGGAGCATGCAGGCCATCGGCTCGACGGACGTGCGGGGCGCACGTCCGTGGGCTGACGCTTGAAGGATGCCCACGCGACAGGGCCCGAGGAAGCGCAGCCACGGGGGCAACTCGCCGGGGCGCGAAGGACCGCGCCGACGCTGACGCCCCCGGCTCTGACTGGGACTCTGACTGGCGGAGGGCGGGCGGCACGGGAAGGCGCGGGGCGGCACGGGAAGGCCTCCGATGCGGCAGGATCGACGGCACAACCCGGGCGCGACAGCGAGGCGATGGCACGGCTCGTGTCGCCGGAAAACCCGTTCATGAACACCCTGGATGAGCTGGTAGGGTTCTACCCGTCGCCGCGCACACAGCGCAGCGGACACGCCCCCGTAGCTCAGGGGATAGAGCAACGGCCTCCGGAGCCGTGTGCGCAGGTTCGAATCCTGCCGGGGGCACTTCCTTCTTGGCAGCGAGGTTAGCTCGCTGACCAGCGGAAGTGCTAGACATCGAGAGCCGGATCCAGTCCTACTGGATCCGGCTCTTTGTCGTTGTCTAGCACTTCTCCCGAGTGAGCAGCGAGTGGGCCTCTGACGGCGCCGGACACCACTCGCCTGCCCTAGCCCCTGGCCTCGACGCAGGCCACGTCGACTGAACCGGCGGCAGCGATCTACGCGTAGCGGCTGTGACGGACGCCGGCGTGCGGCACACTGTGGCCTGTCTGCACCTCAGCAACTCGCTACGGGACTCGAATGCTCTTCTCAAAATGACTGACCAAATCGCGGATCGGTTTGACGCCTTCCTCCAGCGCATCACGCTTTCGAGCAGCGAGAAGTCCGCTGCACTTGAGCAGGGGCGGCTCCTATCGCGAAGAATCGAGCAGCGACCCGAGGTGCGAGAATGCCTAATTACGGGATCCATGGCCAGATCTACGGCTATCCGCAAATTCTCGGATGTCGACATCGTGGCCGTAATTGAACCCGGAGACCAGCTCGCTCACTCCGACTCTGCCACTCTTGTTTCTTCTGTCGCAAATATCCTGCGAAAGATGGAACCTGAAGTGCAAGTATCTGAGAACGCCGTTCGCGTTCTACATACAGACGGCTCCGTTGTTGACGTACTTGCCGCAATTCATTCTGGAACCAACAATACGGCCGACGACATCTACAGGATTCCCGCTACCAACCAAGAAGGATGGGAAACTTACGCCCCCGAAGAACAAAACAGAAGAATCAGAGAAGCCACCGAATCGCTTGGTGAAGATTTCAAGAAATTGATCCGCCTGTGCAAATGGTGGAGCAAAACTCACGGTCAACCTATTTCGTCGTACGAAATTGAACTGGTCACCTACGACACATTTCGCGATGGACTTCCTGAACTTCCGCGCGCACTAGTCGAGCTTTTTGACTCCATCAAGCAATCAAGCAGCATCAATCCACTAAAGATGCCGACTTTTTTGGAATCCAAGGCGCTCGCCGAGGAGGCCTACTCAAATCAGCAATTGGGCAATACACAGAAGGCTATCGAGCTATGGGGGAGGCTATTCGGTGACCAATTTGCAGCAACTGTCATCACTTGAGGTAATCGGCCTGGCAGATGGGCAGCTCGAAAAAGCCAGCGAGTGGTACAAGTGGAGTCGTAGGCTACCTATCGCAACTTTCGCTTTAAGTATAGTCTCGATCTTCATTTCAAACCCATACACCTATGTACCTGCACTATTGGCTCTCGGAGTTCAAGTCTGCTCGTGGATTTTCCGGGACAAGGCTGGGAAGTTTCACAGCAACGGTGAGGAAGGCAGAACGCACGGCCTCTCCCTTAACGCTTTGGGGAGCACCGAAGAGCGGCTTGAACTCAACAAATGGCTTAGCCGCGTCACTAGCACGCCAGGCCAGACCCTGGAACCGGCAGCATCGGACTACTTCGCGAGCAACTCACCAATCGGAATGCGAAGGCTTTGCGATCACCTCCAAGAGAACGCATTCTGGAATACGCACCAGTATCAGAAGACAGCTGCACACTACTCCAGAATCCTTGGGATATTCGCTGGTATAACAGTTGTCTCTGTACTAGTAGCGATCCCCTTGGCCTCCGGAGGGGGTAGTCTAATTTTCGCCAGAGTACTCGTGTCCGCCCTGGCGTCTGGCGCGGCATTGACGCAATTTACCGAAGTACGGTCCTGGAGATCGGCCGAAGCGAAGAGCGAACGTCTTGACACCCGCCTCGACTCACTCTCCTCATTCTCTGAAGAGGAGCTAAGACAAAACAAGCTCGGGACAATCTTGGCCGTCTATGGAGACTATCGGGTAACTACGGCCAGCGCACCTCCGATCCCTAAATGGTTGTACGACCGTGAAAAAGGCCATCTGAACGAGCTGTGGGCGAGACGAACAGCCTCCACATAGCAAGGCAGAGAAGGAGATGGCGGCTGACCAGAACGTATATACGTTCTGGTCAGCCGCCATCTTCATTTTGTTACTTCAGTCTATCCACCCCATAGCCTGCTCAATTTTCGTGTTGTTGACTTCCTCGTGACCATCGATGCAACCCTCGTAGCGGCGATGAATGATCTCTGGAGAATTGCCTGCGCGCCGAGCGACCTCGGCTACTGGGACGCCGGCGTTCAGCCAGTTCGTGATGCAGGTGTGGCGCAAGTCGTATGGCCGATGCGCGAGCGGAGATTCCACCCTGTCTGGTGGGAGAGCAATGGGTCGAGCTTCCTGCCACACCCGCCAGTAGCTCGAAGTACCAAGCACCTCGCCACGTTCGTTGGCAAAGACTCGGCCGTCTTTAGCAGTTCCAAATTCACTGATGTGCTCGCGAAGCATCCTGACCAGCAGTGGCGGAATGGGGACCGGGCGGTCGGCCTTGACCTCGCGCGACTTGAGTCCGCGCTTATCGTGCCGCTTCCCAGAGTCCGTCCACTTCTTGCCGGAGACCGGCCGAGTCTCCTTGAGAGTGAGGGTGCCCCAGCCCTTCTCGGGCAGATAACAGTCGCTTTCCCGGAGGCCGACCGCCTCAGCCGGACGCATAGCTGCGTAGAGCTGACAGGCAAAGAAAGCGACCAGTCGACGCCCCCGGTTACGGTGCACTGATCCGACGTAAGAGCAAGCCATGAGGAGCTGGGCTCCCTGCACCGTGTTCACCAAAACACGGGGGTCTACGACGTCACCGCGGGTAGAGCCTGGGCGCTTCACACCCGCAAGAGGGTTCGTCTCCAGGTAGCCGCACTCGATCGCGTACTCCATGGCGGTGTTAAAGCCGCGGCGGCGACGCTTGTACGTCTCACCCGCCGCTGGAGTGTCGTCCAGCTTGAACGAGAGCCGGTACTGGACGTCCCGGACGACCTTAGGGTCGGTAAGCGCCGACAGGCGCAGTGAGCGGTACTGAAGCCACGTACAGGCAGCGGCGAGTCCGTCGGGTGGGTCTTCTTCCTGATGCGCCGGCACGACAGCCCACCGCATCGCCAAGCGGACCTCTTCGAGTGACGGTGCCCTCTTCCCATCGCCCATCATCGCGAGCGCCACCGTGGCGAGGCTATCCGCCACCCCTTCTCGGGTCTTGGCCGCAGATGTACGCCACCGGCTGACCATGTACTCCCGGCTGAAGTCCCACCATGACGGATCGGGCTTAGCGTTCTCCCGTGCAGCAGCCGCCCTGAGTTCAGACTCCGGCAACCCTGACTCGACGTCGAACGCCTCTCCCTTGACCATCGCTTTCCACAGGTCGGACCGGCGACTCTCGGCGAGGGTGACCGTAGCGAAACTGGCGGATTTGACCTTGCCCGCAACGACCCAACGAAGCTGATATGGGGCCCTCTTGCTCCGCACCCGGTTGATCTTCCAAACCCGCACATCCGTGGACAGGGTCAGTTCCTCGATCGCAGATGGGCGCCCGCTTACACGGGCGCCCATCGAGTTGTTCCGATGGTTCACGCGGCTTCCTCCAGCGCCTTAATCCAACGCTCTAGCTCTGATCGCCGAATACGCACTGAGCCGTTGGGGAGCTTGATGGCCTTCGGTCCCTTCCTGAGCTGTCGCCAGCGGTAGAAGGTCGCTCGCGGGACGCCGATCTCTGCGATGACCTGGTCGATGCTGAGCATCTCGTCTCGGGCCACGGTCACTTCCGTCCACTTTCGTCAGCCGTGAGGGAGTCGGACAGGCCGGACAGCTCCTTTTGAAGCTGTCCGGGGTGTTCGTGCTGGCCAGAGGGTGTAACCGGACAGCCGGACAGTGCGGACGCCTCCTGGGCTCCCTGTGTCCGGGTGTCGGTGTCTGGGTAGTACCGGCCGCCGGGATCCTTAGTGAGCTGGCCGACGTCGGCCATGCGGTTGCAGGTGCGCCGGATCGTGTCGAGGTCGACCTGTGGCAACTCGCCCGCCATGTCCTTCGGCTTGGCTCCGGGGTGAGCGCGGACATAGCGCAGGATCGTGGCGCGCGTGTCGCTGACGGTGTGATCGGTGACCGGGCCGTCCAGCAAGTGCCAGGCACCGGAGGCGGGTTGAAAGCTGAGGGCGTACTCGGCTTCGTCGACATCGCGTCCGGTGACGTGCAGGATGCCGTCTGCCTGCCCACGGGCCCGCTTCAGTACGAGCGTGGCGTCAGCAGCTCCGGCGATGCCGTTGGTGCCGGAGACCTCGGTGAGGAAGTCCTCGGAGCCTGCTTTGCGGACGTGGTGGACGAGGACGACGGCTACGCCGTAGTGGTCGGCGAGCCGCTTGGCGTAGCCGACGGCGACATAGTCCGCGTCGTACGCGGACACCCCTTGCGGGGCCTGGCCGCGCATCTTGGCGAACACGTCGATGACGACCATGCGCGCGTCCGGGTTGCGCTCCAGCCACTGAGCGATGGCCTCGGTGCCGCCCTGGGGGAAGGGCGGGCACTCGGTGACCAGGGTCAGCCCGGCGGGCGCCGGCTGGCCGCCGAGGAGTTTGCCCATGCGGGTCTGGAGCCGGCGCGGGGTGTCCTCCAGCGCGAGGTAGAGCACGGGCCCGCCCTCAACGGGTACGGAGTCGAACGCATTGCTGCCGGCCGCGACCGACAGCGCGAGTCCGAGGGAGAGCCAGGACTTGCCGACCTTGGGCGGTCCGGCGAGCACGTTGACCCCCTCGGCGAGGATGCCGGGCACGGCCCATTTCGGCTCGGGGAAGTGCGCGGCCATGAGCTGGTCGGCTGTCCATGCGGTCCTTGGCCGCTCCCGTTTCGGCGGTACCTGCGGGGGCGTCTCGGGGTCGCTGGGCACGGAGTACAAGTGCAGGGGCGGGATGGCGTTGGCGCTCATGCCGCGACCGTCCTCGGGCGCCGTGCTCCGGCCCGGAGTCCGGAAGCGATGGTGCGCCGTGCCTCGCGCTCGCCCTGGCCAACTTGAAGCGCGGCAGCCAACAGCCAGCCGCTCACGTCGACTTCACTGAGCTCGCCTCCGGCAACGAGCTGCCCAAGGGCGACGGCGGCGACGTACAAGGCGTTGTTGTGCTCGTGCGGACCGGAGTTGCTGACTCGCTCCACTTCCCCGTTGACGGCGGAGCGGAGGAACGCGGTGCGTCGGCCATGGCCGGTGAGAGCAACCGTGACGGGCGTCTGCGCGGGCAGCGGGGCCGGGCGCAGGAGATCGGTGAGCCAGCCCGGCAGCGGCGCCACGGGGACGTTCCGGATGACCTCGTACGGGCGTCCGGCGAAGGTACTCCCCGCGCCGACCACGAGTCCGCCCCATGCGCGGGTGTCGACCTTCCAGCCCAACCCACGGGCGCTGTCCCCCGCGGTGTTGCGCAGGGGTTCGCCCTCGGGCGCGAGGTAGTACAGGTGAGTACCGCCGCTCCACGTGCGCACCGTGTAGGTGTCGGCGGGAAGGGGCTGGCCGTGGCGCTCGCTGAGTACGGCGAGCACGTCGGCGCCGTCGGTGACGCCGTGCTCGGCCCAAGCGGCCGGCGGGGTGTCGCCGGGGTGCTTGGGCCGGTCCAGGTCGATGACCACCAGGCCGGAAGGGCCGGTGGCAATGCCGACGTTGAAGACGGCGGTAGACCAGGCGCGGGTGATGCGGTCTGGGTCGGCGGTAGCGCGGGTCTCCCAGTTGGAGACGGCCGGGCGCTTGTCGCCGGGGATGAGGGGGAAGACGCGCCAGTCACGCGACGCTGCGTCAAGCGCGGCGGCGAGCTGGGCAGAGCCGTCGGGGTGCGGCATTCTGGGGCTCTCCTGTTCTGTCTACGGATGGGCAGGGAGAACCGCGGCGGCGGGCGACCTTGCTGGGGAGTCCCGCCGCCGCGGCGTTGCTACTGGTGCTTGGCCCAAGCGGCGTATTCCTGGCGGACGTAGCCGCGCGGGTCGGCGACGGATGCGGGGTGTTCGGGCCAGTACGGGTCACCGCTGTACTGGCCGTCGCCGCTGCAGTCGATTTCCAGGAGGCGGAGCGCTGCGCCCAGGGCGACGACGGGCACGTCGGTGTGAAGGCGCGCGGTCTCGTCGTCCAGGGCCATGCGGTCCAGCAGGGCGGCTTTGCGCAGCCAGTACTCCCGGTCGACGTCGCTGGCGTTGAGGTGCCGGCGGGCGCGGTCGGCGGTCCAGCCGATCTCGCTGATGATGCTCGGGGCGAGTGCGTACGCCTGCTGCGGTGTCGGCCACGCGACCGGCTCGGGCCGGTGGTCGGCAGTGACGTACACGATGTGTCGCTTGCGGTCGCGGGTGTAGGAGTGGCGCACGGCGCCGGTGGCGAACGCCTCGCGCAGTGCTGTGGTGACGCGGTCGGTGTCGGCGGGGTTGCTGATGACGCGGATCTCGAACATGGCTCAGCGCTCCTTGTCGGTGTCGACGGCGGGGAGGGCGGGCAGGCCCGCGCGTTCCAGGGCGGCAGGGTCGAAGCTGGGCAGCGCGGCGCGGTGGACCAGGGCGGCGGCGAGCTGTTCGGCGTAGGCGGCGCCGGTGCGGGCCACCTCAATCTGTGTCGTGGCGCGGAGGGTCTCGACGCGCTCGATGTGGGCGTGTTCCTCGCGTCGCTCGCTCACGTGGCGCTCATACGCGACCGTTTCGCGACGGTCCTTGCGCCAGTAGCGGGCGGCGAGTCCGTAGGCGCCGGCCGTGGCCAGCGTCCACAGCAGCAGTGGCAGCGGCAGCCCGTCGGCGTAGCCGGCCACCCCGGCGAAGGCGAGGGCGCCGGAGGCGGCGAACGCGGTCCCGGCGATCGTGCTGTCTCCCGCGTAGCCGACGCTCGCGCAGGCTCCCGCAGCCGCGGCCCCGGCGGACAGGACGGTCATCAACAGGGCGTTTCCGATGGAGTGTTCGGCGCCGTTGGCATTCCAGATGCGAGCCAGCGCGAGCACGGTTGTGGTGGCGAGGGCGGGCGCTGCTTTGGGCGCGGAGGCGGCGAGCCAGTGGCGCGCGACGATGGGTTCGTTCATGAGGCTGTCTCCCGTCACTTGCCGAGGGCGGACAGAGCGTCGGCTGACGCCTGTACGAGGTTGTGGATGGGCTCGTATGCGCCGGTCCCGGCGACGAAGAAGCCGAACAGGAACAGCACCAGGGCGGCGCCGCCCCCGGCGGACTTGGTCTTGACGGCGAGGACGGATGCGGCGCCGAACAGCAGCACGGCGGAGATGTTCAGGACCATCGGATTCCTTCCGGGGTCAGTGGTGGGTGCAGGTGGGGTAGGCGGAGCCGTGGAAGCAGTGCCGATAGTCGTCGCGGGTGACGCGGAAGCGATGGCGCTGACCGTCGGTGGTGGTGACGGTGAGCCGGTAGCGCCAGCCGCCGGACTTGAAGTAGGCGGCGCTCCGGTCGTTCACAGTCCCGGCCGGCCCAGGGGCGTAGTCGGGGCTGCACGCGCCCAGGGCCAGAACGGCGGCGATGGTCGCGGTGGCAGCCGCGAGTGCCTTGCGCATGGCGGGACTCCTTCGGGCGGACGGTCAGGGGGTGTTGGTGCCGGCGCGGTAGATGCGGGCCCAGCGGTTGTAGAGCCAGCGGCCGACGCGTATGCGCTTGCCGGTCGCCTTGCAGCGGCGGCAGTCCTTGCCGCGCTTCAACCGGCCTTTGCGGTCGTGCTTGAGGGCGTGGCCCATGCCGCGGCACTTGCGGCAATTGCCGAACGGCGAGGCCGCACACAGGGATGCGTAACCGAGGGTGATGAACAGAAGGAAGGCGCTAGCGACGAGCACAGGGGTCATCTGGGGCCTCCTGGGCCGGTTTTGGGGTGTGCGAGGGGGAGGCTGCTAGGCACTAGCGGCCTGATCAGGTGCGATATGGGGTGCTAGCGGTGCCGCTAGACCTAGCGGGGTGGGGTGCTAGGTCTAGCGGTGAGATCCACTCAGCCCGCGTCCCGCTTTCCGTCACGTTCCGCAACAGCGGTGGTGATCCGGGCGCGTTCAATGCCGCGCCGGTTGGCGCCCTTCCCGGACTCCGTCTTGCCCCACACCTGCGCCGTGGCGATGCCGTAGGGCTTGAGTGCGGCGGCGAGTCCTTCGGCGTCCCAGCCGCCGTAGACCTCCGGCCGCAGTTCGGCGAGCCGGGCGACGACGGTTTCGGACCACACCTTGGGCTCCTCGGACGGGACGACGGCGAGGATGTCGGCGAGCAGGTCGTATCCGGCTGACTCGCTCGCCTCCGGCTCCTGTCCCAGGGCGTATCCGGCGAGTGTGCCCGCGGTTTCGCGGGCGGCGCGGGCCCGCAGGGCGATGCGCTCGGCGACCAGCGCGTCGACGAACGCGGACCGGACGATGCGGGCGTCCGCGCCCTCGCCGACGAAGTAGCAGATGCCCTTGTCGGCCCAGGCGAACATCGTGGCTCGCACGCCGCGCTTGTAGGAGGACGTGCCGAGGACCATGTCGTTCTCCAGCTGGCCCATGACCTTCAGGCACCAGCGGGCCGACGCGTTCGCGCTGATCCCGGTGGGCAGCGACTTCGCGTCCGGGCGCTGTGTGGCGAGCAGCAGCACGATCCCGGTGGCTGGGCCCCGCTTGACCAGGTCGGTGCAGATCTCCTCGAACTCCGCCCCGTATTTGGGGTGTTCGAACCACTTCTGGCACTCGTCCACGCCGATCACGATCGGGTGCAGCCCCAGCGACGGCTTGTTGGCCAGGTCCGAGGTCACCTTGGACTCCGGGCACACGTCCCGGGGCAGAGAGCGGATCACCTTCGCGCGCCGGCGCAGCTCACCGCGGACCTCGCGCATGTCGGCGAGCGCGTACTCGAAGTCCTCCTCGTCCTCGCCGGCGCGGTGACGGTAGGAGACGGCGTCTCCCACCGGGTCCAGGTCGCCGGTGCCCTTCATGTCGTAGGTGTGCAGTTCAGCGCGCGGGTCCAGGGCAGCGATCAGCATGAGCAGGCGCAGCAAGAACGTCTTGCCCATGCGCGGGATCGCGCCGATCACCCCGGCGATGTACATGAGCGTGACCGCAACCCAGCGTCCGCGCTGGTCGGTGGCGAACGCGGCGGGCTTGAACAGGTCCACCACACCCGACTTGGCCAGCGGCCACGCGGGCCGGGAGGACTTGGCCATGTCCTGATCACCCACCCACAGCACCAGGCGGCCGGTGTGCTCGTCCGGCACCGCCTCCGGCCACACGCAGCCCAGCGGGCGGCGCAGCCCCGAGGCGAGCCGCTCACGGCGGTCCATCACGTCCGTGACCGTCACGCCGTACGGGAGATCACCCTCCGCGCGCCAGCCGGGCCCGTCGCGGGTGATGGGGGCGGTGAAGGCGAAGCCGTCCCGACCCTTTGCCTGCGCCTGGTTGATCGCCGGAATGCCCAGTGCGCCCAGCGCCCGCAGCACGATGTCACTGGTGAGCTTGGGCGCGTCGGGCAGATCCACAGCCTTGTGGATGACCGGCGCGTCCGCCTTGCGGCCGACGGAGCCGAGCGCCAGGATCACGGCGCTCACCGACAACGCCTGCAGCCAGTCGGGGGCGAGCACGTAGATGGCCAGTGCCGCACCAAGCCCGACGAACAGGGCGAGCACCGTCACCAGGGTGCGCAGCCGCACGCGGCCGTCGCGCTGCCGCGACAGCTTCAGATACTCGGCGGCATCCTCGCGTCGAACTGCGGCGAGGCGGACCGGCTCGCCCTCGCGGTCGGCCATCCAGCGCATGGTGCCGCCCACGAACCGTGCCGTGCCGGTGGGCGCTTGGAGGGTGAGGCGAGCGGCGTAGACCGGGGCACGAAGCGCGTGGTACCCGGCCGTGTGGGCGTAGTGGCGGGCCACCCATGCCGACGCCGTCTTGAGTTCGGTGAGCGAGCGCAGCCAGACCGGGATTACGTCCCGGCGCTTGGCGGCCGCGAGCCGACCGAGGTAGCCCGGACCGGTCGACTTCTGGGTCGGCTGGTCGACCGTCACGCGCACACTCGGGTCGGCGGACTTCGCATCCGACCGGTCGTCGCTGGAGTCGGCCGACTGGTCGGCGCCGGGTCGGGTGCTCGGGTCGGCCGACTCGGTGCGGGCCGACCGCGCCTTGTCGAGGTCGACTACTTCCCCGCCGGGATCGGCGGTCATCTCGGCTTCCAGTCGGTTGAAGAGTTCGTTGTCGTCGTCGGGGTGCTTCACTGAGGCTTCCTTCTCTCGGGAGGGAGGTCGGGGCCCGGCCGCTGCTTTGGTCGGTTGAGACCGGGCCCCGCACTGGTTGTTCAGGCGGCGCGCTGTTCCTCGGGGTAGGCGCAGAGGACGCACATCCCGAGTGATGTCGGGATGCAGTAGCTGTACGTGATCTGGCACTTGGAGCAGGTGCGGCGAGCGAGCATCGCCAGCGCGAGCGCGCCCCACTTGCGGGAGGTCATCGGCCGCACTGGCTTCGCGCGGTCGACGCAGTAGAGATAGGCCACCTGCACTCCGGACTTGCGGCCCCGCTGGTGGCGCATGACCTGAGCGGCGACCGGCTGTCCGCCGGGCCGAAGTCCGGCCGCACGCAGCTGTCGGCGGGTGGCGTAGCCGTCCGGGGCGAATCGCCACGGGAAGGTGGGGACTCCGAACCGGGCGCCGGACGGGTCAAAGCACTTGGCGTAGGCGGACATCACGCGGCCACTCCCCCGGCCGGGGCAGCACTCCGTGCGCCGGCACGTCCGGCGCGCCGTCCGGTGACCGTGGCGAACAGGCGTCCCAGCCCCGCCCGGTGAGCCCCGGCGCGCGCCTGCTTGGCCGCGTACATCGCCTCATCGGCCCGCCGCAGCAGTCGGGACAGGTCATCGCCGGGGAAGTCCGCTGCCCGTACCCAGCCCAGCGAGACCGTTGTGCGTACGGCCGGGTCCTGGCCGTCGACCTGGCGGGCGAGCACCCCGTGCAGCACGGTGAGCAGATCGGCCGCGGTGCCGTGGTCGTCGATCAGGACGGCAGCGAACTCATCGCCCCCGAGACGCCCGGCCACACCGGAGCGGCCGACGTGGTGGGCGAGCCGGTCCGCGGTGGCCTTCAGAAGCGTGTCGCCGGCCGCATGGCCGAAGGTGTCGTTGATGTGCTTGAAGTGGTCGACGTCGGCCAGGACCACAACCGCGCGCGGGTCCCTCAGCAGGGCGGTGGCACGGCGGGTGAACGCCTCGCGCGTCCGCAATCCAGTGAGCGGGTCACGGCGGGCGACGTTCAGGCGCCGCCGCAGCCACAGCGTGTGCGCCGCCCAGCCGGAGGCGACCGGAGCCGCCGCGGCAAGCATGGTCAGCAGAGTGCTCATGCCGCCGCCCCCTCGGTCTCGTCGTCGGCGTCGACGGAGTGCAGGCGGCGCCCCTCGGCCCGGTCGCTGAGCAACTGGTCACGCAGCAAGCGGGAGTTGGCGGCTGAGCAGTGCAGGGTGGTTCGGATGGCTTCCGCGTTGATTGCGTCATCGGCCCAGTCGGCTGTGGCCTCGCGCGCTTCGGTGAGCAGTTCCGCCGTGGTTCGGGGCGCCTTGGCGGTCTTGGCCTTGTTCTTGGCACTGGCCGGCCGCTTGCGCGGCGTCTTGGGTGCCTCCGGCTTCGGCTCGGTCGGCGGCTGCGGCGGCGCGAGCGGCACGTCCTCACTGGCCGGGGCCAGTTCACCCAGCTTCAACAGGACGCGTTCCGGGAGCGGCGTCTGCGACCGCCACCGACGTCCGTGCCGCTCACGCAGCCGTGCGCGGGCCAACTGCCGCTCACGCTCGCGCTTCAGCGCCTCGGGGTATGAGGTGATCTCCCACAACGTCATCCGCCGCCACAGGGCGAAGGTCGACACCGGGGCCAGCACCCAGCGGGAGAACCGCACCTTCTCCATCCGCCGGCCGGTGGCAGCACCGATACGAACGGCGTAGACGTGAGCGCCGATCTCGGCGAACACCACCCACAGCAAGGGCATCGTGCCGTGCGCGACCTGGGCCCACAGCGAGTGTCCGGCGGCGACGTTCAACCCGCAGGTGACCAGCGTCAGTGCCCAGGGGACGAAGCGCACCCACGCCAAGGCCATGTCCATCCGGATCAGCAGCAGGTTGGCCACGGTGAACACCGGGATGGCCATGTCGATGCCGACCGGCAGCATCCAGGGGGCGCCGAAGCCCCAGCGGGTGGCAGCAGAGGAAACCGCGTCGAAGGACGCGATCAGTCCCAGGGCGCCGACCCCGGCCGCGGTCAGCGCGCCCAGTCCGGCAAGGCCCGTCTCCGGCTTCGTCAGCGGGGGCACCGCCGGCCGTGCCGTCTCGGTTGCGGTCGTCATGCCGCCGCCCCCTTCCGGGAGAACCCGCGGCGCCTGGTCGGGCGTGCCAGCGGGACGACGTTGAAGAGCTCCGGGGCGTGCGTCTCGATCACCTCGGCGGCGATGCGGGCCACGTCGTCCGGAAGGCTGCAGTACTCGGGGTCGGCGAGGATGTCGCGCGCCGCATCCAGGCGGGCTGCGCGCTCTTCATCCGTCTCGCCCTCGGCCCCGAGCCACAGCTCAACGGGCGTACCGAGGGCCAATTCCACGAAGTCCTCAGCGGAGACAGCCTGTTGACGGCCGATGTACGTGCGCATGGACGTTCTCCTGAGTCGAGGGAACAGGGAGGACCGCGGCGGCGGGCGACCTTGCTGGGGAGTCCCGCTGCCGGGCAGTGGTCGTGCAGCTCAGGACAGCCACGGCTGTCCCGTTCACCGTTGCGATACATGCTTGAACGTGTATCTCACAGTGGCGCGTCCTATTACGGCTGTCAAGTTCTTCGCTGTTGTCGGATCGCTCTGCGACGTGCCATCAGGTTGCCGCGAGAGGGCGGGACGAAGTGACCACGTCCCTGGACGAGTTGGGACGTCCTCGTTAGCGTTCGGAGGGTCGTGTAGGTCCCTAGACGTCCCTGGGAGTTGGTGTGGCGAACGAGCGCCTACGATCGTCGATGCTCACGCACGGCATCACGGTCGACGCCATGGCGACCCACATCGGGGTGGACCCGAAGACCGTCGAGCGCTGGATCACTCAGGCGCGCGCGCCGTACCGCCGGCACCGTCTGGCCATCGCCGCACTGCTACGGGAAGACGAGACGTACTTCTGGCCGGACGGTCTTCCTGATGGCCAGCGCCAGGACGCGGCCGACGCTGAAGTCCTGAAGGTGTACCCACACCGGTCGTACGTCCCACCGGAACTTTGGTTGCAGCTCTTCGGCCGGGCAGAGCGAGAAATCGGCGTGCTCGTCCACGCGGGCGTGTTCCTGGCCGAGAACCCTCGGTGGCCCCAACTACTTCGACTCAAGGCGTCATCCGGCGTACGCGCCCGCATCCTGCTAGGCGATCCCGAGAGTCCAGAGATCCAGCGACGCGGCGAAGAAGAGGAGATCGGCGAGGGCGTCGCGTTCAAGGTGCGGGAGGTGATGAAGCTCTACCGGCCGCTGTACTCGGTTCCGGGCATCGAGTTCCGCATGCACAGGTCCACTCTTCACAACTCGCTCTATCGCTCCGATGACGAGTGGTTGGTCAACACGCAGGTGTACGGGGTGAGCGCGCCCTTGGCCCCGGTGCTGCACCTTCGTCGCGTCGCCGGCGCCGAGTTGGTCTCGACGTATCAGATGAGCTTCGAGAAGGTGTGGTCGGAAGCTGTCCCCATCGAAGGGTCCTCATGAGTCGCCGTACCGACTACTTCAACGATCCCGCCGCGCCCAAGGCCAACAGCATCGTGCCGGCGGTCACCGCGTTCGTCGTGAACGACGCTGGTGAAGTGCTTCTTGAGCGACGTTCGGACAACGGTCGCTGGGGCATGCCAGGAGGCGTTCAGGAGGTCGGGGAGAACATCGCCGGGACCGTCGTCCGGGAGGTCCTGGAGGAAACAGGGATTCAGGTCGAAGTGATCGGCCTGGTGGGAGTCTTCACCGACCCCGGACACGTCATCGCCTTTGCCGACGGCGAGGTACGCCAGGAGTTCTCGCTCTGCTTCCGGGCTCGCCCGGTCAGCGGCGAGATCAAGGTCAGTTCAGAGTCCTTCGCGGTTCGGTGGGTCGCCAGGGCGGAGCTGGACTCTCTCGACATCTCGCCGACTACGCGCCGACGTCTCGAACAGGGCTTCCGTGACTCCGAGGTCCCTCTGATCAGCTGACCTTCGCCCCCGCTGCCTCGGCACGCTGCCGCACCCGCGCCACCCTCGCGATGAGTTCGGGCCGGGCAGCGGATACCGCCCGGAACACGACGTGCTCGGGACCGTACCGCTCCAGGACTTCTGTGAGCCGCTCGACAGGGTCCACCAGGTCTCCGGCCGGATTACTGGTCAAGTCGCAATAGGTGATGGCGTCCACCAGCTGAGGTTCCGCCGGCCCGAACTCGTTGAGCGCATCCTCCAGCCCGAGTTCGGACGCCTCCCAGGAGGAGGAGGTGTGGAAGGCCACGATGCTGCAGAGCCGAGGGTCTGCCCCAGCGACGTCGCGTAGGTATCGCGCCCCGTCGATCATGTGTTGCCCGGTGTCCACGGCAACCCGGGCATAACCAACGTCATGGGCAATGGCAGCGGCCGCCAACAGCTCTGCATCCTCTTTACCCAACGTCGGCGCCAAAGCCAGAGCCTGGGAATAGACCCCCTGAGAGTGATCCCACCTCCGCGGCAAGCTGTCGGCCAAGAGCGACTCAGCAAGGTCATGGGCCCACTTGGCCAGCTGCATCTTCCAATGCCTCCGAGACAATCGAGAGTTCAGGAGGGAGAACTAACGAACCGGCCGATCCCGTGACGCGCTTCGACGTGGCCGGCCGTCTCCAGCTCGCGCACGGCACGGCGGACGGTGCCGCGAGACACCCCGTACTTCTCAACCAGGGCCGCTTCACTCGGAAGACGCGTGCCGGCAGGCAAGTCACCTTTCCGGATCTGCTCCAACAGGTCCGCCATGATCCGTTCGTACGGCGCGGCCTCGACACCCCCGGCAACACTGCGGCCGACGCCGGCGACGGTCTTGATGTCCCCCGATTCTTCGAGGGTCCGAAGAGCGCGCCTCACCGTCGTACGGGCCACCCCGAACTCTCGCCCGATCTCAGCCTCGGACGGCAGCCCGTGCACGTAGTCCCCAGCAGCGATCCGGTCGCGCAATGTTTGAGAGACCACCTGATACGTCCCGCGTGGACTGGGGGTCGGCACGCTTTCCTCCTTCTGACACGTCGTGTTCCAGCTTCCCATGCGAAGTCGTGTGGGTTTCGTGTCCCGGCTGTCCGGCTGTCCGGTTGCGACATCTACCTGGACAAACGCGCCGGACAGCCAGGAGTCCGTCTGTCCGGCGTGTCCGCTCACCGACGCGACTACTACTCTCGAAAGACTCCAGGGTCGCTCGCAGATCCGACGCAGCCGCAGGAGCTGTAACACCCTGGGGCACCTGGGTGTTACAGCTAGTCGGCAGCGCCGACGCCTGTTTGCTGCAGGAGCCAAAAGTGTCTTCCGGTTGGCTTGGCGAAACCATTCTCCACACTGGCCTCACGAACAACCTGCGGTCAGAAGCTCTGCATACCAGAACGGAGTCGCGGCGCCGTACGAGTCGTGTACCACGACGATCGGCACGCATGGTCCGATCCGTCTCGGCAGTCCAATCACGCTGAAATCACCAACGCACCTATCCGAACTAGATCGTCATGATGAAAACCTTCTGCCCAATTCACGACGCGCTCGCCTCGGCGTCATTCCAGGATTCTGAGAGAGGATCTTACTGATCTCCACTTTCCTCAGGTGTCTTGCCTTAAGGGCAAGAAAATGCCCTTCCGGAATGGGAGGTAGCGCATCCATTACAGCCTGGTACCGCTGGCTCAGCCGATCCTTTTCGGCAACCTCATCGCCTGACGCCGGAGGCGTACGGTATTCCGCTTTCAGCGCCGCAAGTTGCCGTACGGCATCACCATGACTCTGAGCATTGCCGCGCCAATCGACAACCATATCGACCAATGTCATACTGAAAGTCAACACCGCGAACCAGCCCAGCCAAGTGGACCGCAGTGCCTTTACTCCGAAAATGGAGTACACGGAATCACCACTGGCGAAAGCGAAGGCAGTAGCAACCACCGAGGACGCCAAAAGCGTGCATGTCACGACAGTCGAGATACGATGATAACGATCCCGGAGTGATGAATGGGAAGTCGCCATTTGGTCTACAAGTCGACGCTGGCGATCGATTTCTCTTTTTGCGAGCTCTTCGGGAGAGAGCGCCGGGCCTGAGCCGCTAGTCACTGAACATTTCCCTATATTCGCCGATCGTTCCGCTTTCCAACTTGGTTGAAATCCTTCGCAGAGCCGCTGCAAGTCTTTGACGACTACTGGAGTTCGCAGCCCCCAGATCGGAGTCAACATGGACAGACTGCCCGGTAATATCTCCCGTAGGATTGAGTACGGCGGTAGATGCATGTCGGACCAGATGATCCAACATCGCTTCACGACTCTTGGAGCCGTGGTAGCTCCTGAATGCATCTACAGCGATGGCTTCAAGATGGTACCCGCCCAGTTTCATTGTCGAAGGCAGTTGCTTCTCAAGAAGGCTCTTTGCAAGCTTGATGGCAGGAACGACGCCGCCTGAATTATTTTTGTTGACTTCAGTTAGCTTTTCGGCGAACTTACGAGGCCGAATCTGCTGCCAGGTCTGACCATTCCCTGAAGCAATTGCGAGCCGCCCCCCTCGTTCGACCGCAGGAAGCAGCTGCACCTCCAAGCCATCGGCGTATCGAACGGTTACTGCTAACGTTCCGGCGGAGACCTCGGCTAGAGAACTCCCCGGAAGTCGAGCCCTTAGGGTTTCAGCAAAAGAATTCAATAGCTCTGCAGGGGAGTTAGCTCCCGCACTGCGCACGACTACCAATGCGTCGACGTCGCTCAATCCGTCGACATAGGTATGCTTCGCAACGCTTCCCCCAAAAAGCATTCTGTCGATGCCGCCGTCAATGACATCACTAAGCAATTGGGAGATTTGATCCAGTCGGCTTTGAACTCCACTCGTGTCACGATCGTTGTATGCAGTCAGCTGCTCGGCCAGGAAATCGTTGATCTCAGAGAGTCGCCTCTCCTTCTCGACCGCGCTCTCCCTCTGCTGACGTGCGAGTTCGGCATCATATGCCTCTCCCCATCCGCCCGATCCACCGCCCATGTCTCACCTCACGCAAATTTGCTCAGTACATTTTGAATTACCGTGCTCACTGTCTCAGCGCTCACTGGAACGCCGCCCTGGGCTGGCTTCGATTCAAGGGAGGAACGCAGCTCGTTCTGGAGAGCGCGCAACCCTCTCAGATATTCTGCCTGCTGCCGAGCTCTACGAATTGGTTCGCTGTAATGAACATCCCCATCTAGTAGTGAACTTACTTCTCGATAAACCGACCGTCCACCTGCCAACCCATAACGCAGCCATGTCAGGCCATCGAAAATCTCCGCCCCGCAATCAAAATAAAGGCGCATGAAAAGTGGATCCAGAGCACCAAAGACATGTATAGGGGCGCTAATATCGCGGGAATCTAGCGCCGCTCTCAATCGAGCCAAAGTGAGCGCTCGATCAAACAATGTATCACCTAGCTCCTTTTCGGTTAGCCCAATAAAATCGACACTGCGCAGCCCGTTCATCTCAGGCGCAAGGGCGTCAACATTCACATAAAGCTCCCCTTCCTGAGGCTTCACGAGACAATCAATCAGAACTCTTGGGTTGTCGCGCTTAAGAACAGACGCTGCCTCGATCTGCTCTTTGTAGCTAAGTCGATCACTTGCTGTTGCGACATGATCCCAAGTTACAAGAACAATGTTCTGATCCGTCGGCAACCGCTCTACCACAGCAACGTAAGCAGTCCTACTAAAAGCGTTAGGTTGCCGTTCCCCTCGGCGCACCTCGGATCCATCCCAAGAAGTTCCGAGTTCGTATCCGCCGCTATCTACAATTAGCACCTCGGGGGTGGCGTAGAGAGTTTGCCAGTGGTTCCCTGTGAGGAAATCGTGCACGTCTGGGAGCAAGCCATAGTGCAAGTCATAGGCTGAAACGAGCAGGGAGTCCGTAAGTTGATCCTGAACGGCAGGTAGCCACGCTGCGACTTCCGACAATCCATCCTGGCGAATATCAAATCCACGGCTAGAGAGACTCGGCACCATCCACGGAGTTTTCTTGATAGCCCCGCTTGCGAGCACTACTTCCTGACTACGAGCCCACATTTAGAAGCCTCCCCCTATCTTCGCAAGATGGGCACGCACCGCATGGCCCGTTCGCAATTTCGCAACTGTACGTCAATGTAAGTGGGACCCGAAGGTCGACAGCCGTCTTCCAAACTTGCATCTTAGTGAGATTCTGAAGCGGTGCCACGAAGCGCCGCACTCCATCATATTGCGTGTCAATCAGTTGCTGCCAAGCTTCGTGATGTGACCGCGAGCAATCTTTATAGGGAATTCCCGCATGTGTCCCAACGGCTACAAATCGACGCTCACTATAAGCCATTCCCAACGCTACCAAGAAATCGTTCCGCCCGCGAATTTCATGCAGCCCAACAGAAATTCCGGTTACCGTTACGACACTCCACGAACATCCGTAGAACTCTGCAATGGCAGCGCTGGCGCGACGCTCTTCCCCTATGGCGGATTGGCCATAATCAACAAAGAGGCAGTCTGCTGCAATAGTCTGGTCTAGCAGAGTCGCTAGCACCGTCGCGCTGTCTATTCCCCCGCTCAGCAGGACCGTTGCGCCTTCAGTCAGAGGGTCGAGAGCCATACAGAGATCTTGCCACCTGACCTCTGGGAGTGACACGCCGATGCACAGATATGTTGTGGTCGGCCCCTGTGCACTCGGCTCCGCGGCAGCCCTGATCGATCAGCCTGTACCCGCTCAACCAAGTCTGGCTAAGCACTACGGACGGCCCACAGTTGCCAGATGATTCGTGACCACGGCCAGATGGTGCGACGTCCCCCAAGCTCGCCATTCTGTTCCTCCACCCGCCTTGCGCCGCTGTCGCTGGGCACACTCCGCAAGGCGCTCGTCCCCCCACGACGTTGAGGCTCCCGTGGCCGGCCAGTGGGTTGAACTGACGAGGTCCTGACTGAGGACAAAGAAGTCGTCGTTGCCTGTCCGCAGCCGTGGATACACGTAGACCTGCCACTCTGTCCCCGTCGTATAGCGCATGTTGGGGTCGGGCGTGCCACGGCTCTTGGGCTGCACGCGGGGGTACGTCACGCCGAAGTCCCCGAAGTCAGGCTGTGGTCCTCCCCACCTCTCAGCGACTTCTAGCCAGAGGTTCGCGTCTTCCCTCGCGACGGCTGTGGCCACCCCTCGTGGGAAGCCTGCGAGGTTGACGGGGAAGGCGCCGGCCGCCACACAAACAGCTCGCCATGGCCAACGGGCGATGCTGCTCAGGACGCCGATGACCCCTTCTACCAAGAACTTCCTCGCATGAGTCGAGCGCACTGGGCCGGCATCAACCAGCAGGTCAATCTCTTCCGGAGCCAGCCGGACCCTTCGAAGCAGATCACGCATCTGCCTGTTGTCGTGGGGCACGTCGCTGAGATCCACTGCCGTGGTGAGTCGCAAACACGCTCCGTTCTGGTGCGCTTCGGCCACCCTGGCTATCTCGACCAGCGCGTCGCCGGGGTCAGTGCACCTGAAGACCGGTCTCATGGCGATCCCGCGCTGTATGAGGGACTCACCGACTCGCAGCACGGGGCCGCCAACGTCTCCTTCCAGTACACGGACGAAAGGCAGCGCACCACAGTCCACCGTGAGGACCATGCCGTTTGGGACGTGTTCCATCGCGTGGTCGCAGAAGGTCTCCAGCAAGTCACGGAGGTCGAAGTCCGGAACGACCTCCATTACTGGGCGGATTTGCTCCTGGACCTCCTGCGAGGCGTGTCCTAGTGCAAGAAATTCGCCCGCTTTGCCCTTCAAGATCGGAACGTAAGCCACCAGCCACCCCCAAGCGCCCCGCACACTCAGTGCGTTGTGGCAAACCGGATCTTGTTCGAGCGGCAGCGGGTGGTCGTCTGGACTGAGGTTCGGGTGCGGTCGCGGGCATGAGAGAACGGGCCC
>NZ_JBIWOE010000029.1:0-114673 GCF_044767585.1 Streptomyces sp. NPDC101225 | reverse complement strand
GGACGCTTCCTTCGTACTCACCCTCTCGGGCTTTCCTCCGGGCGCTTCCCTTCGGTGTTTCCGACTCTATCAGATCCTTTCGGCGTCTGATTCCCCGTCAGAGGGGGTTGTCTTTCCGGCCGTTGGGCCGTTCCGACGAGTGAGACTTTAGCGGACTCCCTGCCTCCCGCGCTAATCGGGGGGCTGCATCCTTTCGAACGCGGATTCCTCATTCCACAAATACGCACGCCAATAGAACAACGGCCGACGGATCGACGGCAGTCGAGCAGTGGTTGATACTTACGGAATGGCTGTCCGGGGACCGACCGGAGTCGGCGCTCACGTCGGACAACTCGGAGAACACTACGGATCCGGTCTGGGCGTGTCAACTCGCCTCCGGGTCGCGTCCGAGAGGCGTAGGCTGAGGGCATGACCACGCGTACGTGTACCCAGCTCTGGTGGGCCGCCTGACGGCGGCCGCGCTCACGTACGCACTCAACGGCCGCCGTCTCGGCGGCCGTTTTCGTATCTCCTCCGGATCTCCGAGGGGCGGCCGTCCGGGACAGCGGCCCGAACGGAGAGGGAGTGGAGATGACACGGGTCTTCAGCGGGATCCAGCCGACCGGGAACCTGACGCTCGGGAACTACCTGGGCGCCATGCAGCGCTGGGCCGAGGCCGACCAGTACCAGGCCGACGCGCTGTTCTGCGTCGTGGATCTGCACGCGCTGACCGTGGAGCACGATCCGGCGCGGGTGCGAAGGCTCAGCCGGCAGGCGGCGACCCTGCTGCTCGCGTCGGGGCTGGACCCCGCGCGGTGCACGCTCTTCGTGCAGAGCCATGTGGACGAACACGCGCGGCTGTCGTACCTGCTGGAGTGCGTGGCCACCGACGGCGAGATGCGGCGGATGATCCAGTACAAGGAGAAGGCGGCCAAGGAGGCCGCACGGGGCAGAAGTGTGCGGGTGTCGCTGCTGACGTATCCCGTGCTGATGGCGGCGGACATCCTGGCGTACGGGACGGACGACGTACCGGTCGGGGAGGACCAGGCGCAGCACGTGGAGCTGGCGCGGGATCTGGCGGTGCGGTTCAACCAGCGCTACGGGCACACGTTCAGGGTGCCGCGGGCGACGCTTCCCAAGGTCGCCGCCCGCGTGATGAACCTTCAGGAACCGACGCGGAAGATGGGGAAGTCCGACGAGTCGGGGCTCGGGGTCGTCTACCTGCTGGACGAGCCGGACGTGGTGCGGAAGAAGGTCATGCGGGCGGTGACCGACAGCGGCCGGGACGTCGTCTACGACCGTGCGGAGCGGCCCGGGCTCGCGAACCTGCTGGAGATCCTCGCGGCCTGCACGGGTGGGAACCCGGAGGCCCTGGCCGGTGTATATGAGTCGTACGGCGCCTTGAAGAAGGACACCGCAGAGGCCGTGGTCGAGCTCCTCAGGCCCGTACAGGAGAGACACAGTGCGCTGTGCGCCGATCCTGGCCATGTGGAGGGGGTGCTGCGGGATGGTGCGGAGAAGGCTCGGGCGATGGCCCGGCCGACCGTCGATGCCGCCTATCGCGCGATCGGGTTGCTGCCGGCCGCGTCGGACAGGGACGCTGCCGATGCCGGCCCGGTCGATAGCGGCGCGGTCGATACCGATGCCGTGCTGAACGCTGCGCGGTAGGCGCGTGGGCTGATGGCGAGGCGCGATGCGAAGTGCTGGCGCATCGTGACCTCGCTGCCGAAGCCGGCGCGGCGGGCGACCTCGGGCATCGGCAGGTCGGTGCGTTCGAGGAGTTTCTGGGCTGCGGCGACGCGCTGGTCGAGGAGCCAGCGACGGGGGGAGGTGCCGGTCTCCGCGGTGAAGTGGCGGGCGAAGCTGCGTGGGGACATGCCCGCGATGTCGGCCAGGTCGGCGACGGTGAGGGGCTCGTGGAGGTGGCGGAGGGCGTGCTCTCGTAGGGCGGCGAGGGCGTCGGCGTCACGGTCCGCACGCGGGGTGGGGTGCTCGATGAACTGCGCCTGACTCCCGGTGCGGAAGGGCGCGGTGACCATCGACCGGGCGATGGTGGCCGCCGCCTCGGCACCCTGGGCCCGGCGGACGAGATGGAGGCAGAGGTCGATGCCGGCTGCCGTGCCGGCGGCGGTCCAGATGTTGTCGTCCTCGATGAAGAGGGTGTCGGGGACGACGGTGACCTGGGGGTGGTGTGCGCGGAGGAGGTCGATGAGGTTCCAGTGGGTGATGGCGCGGCGGCCGTCGAGGAGGCCGGCCTGAGCGAGGGTGAACGCGCCGCCGCACAGGGCCGCGAGGGGGATGCCGCGGGCGTGCGCGCGGCGCAGGGCGTCGAGGACGGGGGTGGGTGCGGGGGTGAGG
The DNA here is from genome assembly GCF_044767585.1 of Streptomyces sp. NPDC101225. Taxonomy (NCBI): domain Bacteria; kingdom Bacillati; phylum Actinomycetota; class Actinomycetes; order Kitasatosporales; family Streptomycetaceae; genus Streptomyces; species Streptomyces sp. NPDC101225. The sequence goes on along the minus strand of NZ_JBIWOE010000029.1, from coordinate 112,336 downwards.
TGGTCGTCGAGGCCGGGGATCACGATCAGATCGGCACGGGACAGCCAGGTGAGCGTGCGGTCCGGGTGGAGGGCCATGCCGCCGCGCATGGGGACGGGGGTGGTGTCGGTGGCGACGCGGCGCAGGTCGAAGGCGGGGGCGCCGCGGTCGGTGCGGTCGGTGCCCCAGACCTCCGTGATGACGGAGACGTCGAAGGCGCGGATGCCGGGGAAGGCGACGAGGGCGACGCGGTAGGCGTTCTTCGCGGCATTCTCCATGGTTGGCAGTAAACCATCGATCGCTGTCTTCCCGCCCTCTGGGGCGGGCGTGCTCCCGGCGACAGGATCGAGGGCATGGAGATGGCGGAGAACGCAGCGCTGGTGGTCGTGGACGTGCAGAAGGGCTTCGAGGAGACCGACTTCTGGGGGCCACGGAACAATCTGGGGGCCGATGACAACATCGCTTCGCTGATCGACGTGTGGCAGTCGACGGGGCGGCCGGTCGTGTTCGTACGGCACGACTCGCTGAAGCCCGGCTCGCCGCTGCGGCCGGGATACGAGGGGAACGACTTCAAGGAGTACGTGCAGCAGCGGCGCGGGAAGGGGGCCGAGGGGACCGAGCTGTTCGTGACGAAGACGGTGAACTCGGCGTTCTACGGCACGCCCGATCTGGACGCCTGGCTGAAGGCGGAGGGGATCTCGCAGGTCGTCCTGGCCGGGATCCAGACCAACATGTGCGTCGAGACGACGGCCCGGATGGGCGGGAATCTGGGCTACGGCGTGGTGGTGGCGTACGACGCGACGTACACCTTCGACCTGGAGGGACCGTTCGGCTGGCGGCGCACCGCGGACGAGGTCGGGCAGGCGGCGGCGGTGTCGCTGCACGGGGGCGGCTTCGCGCGGGTGGTGACCACGAAGGAGGTGGTGGACGCGGCGGCCGCGTGAACGGCGCCCCCGGTCGGGCTGGTCAGTCCTTCTTGCCGGAGGCCAGTTCGCGGCTGCGGTCGCGGGCGGCCTCGAGGGCGGCGATGAGGGCGGCTCGTACGCCGTGGTTCTCCAGCTCGCGGATGGCGTTGATGGTGGTGCCCGCGGGGGAGGTGACGTTCTCGCGGAGCTTGACCGGGTGTTCGCCGCTGTCGCGGAGCATGGTCGCGGCGCCGATCGCGGACTGGACGATCAGGTCGTGGGCCTTGTCGCGGGGCAGTCCGAGCAGGATGCCGGCGTCCGTCATGGCTTCGACGAGGTAGAAGAAGTACGCCGGGCCGGAGCCGGACAGGGCGGTGCAGGCGTCCTGCTGGGACTCGGGGACGCGGAGCGTCTTGCCCACGGCGCCGAAGATCTCCTCGGCGTGGGCGAGGTGCTCGGCGGTGGCGTGGGTGCCGGCCGAGATGACGGACATCGCCTCGTCGACGAGGGCGGGGGTGTTCGTCATGACGCGGACGACGGGGGTGCCGGAGGCCAGGCGCTCCTCGAAGAAGGAGGTGGGGATGCCGGCGGCGCCGCTGATGATCAGACGGTCGGCGGGGAGGTGCGGGGCGAGCTCGTCGAGGAGGGCGCCCATGTCCTGCGGCTTGACCGTGAGGATCAGGGTGTCGGCGGTCTTGGCTGCCTCCGGGTTGGTGACCGGGGAGACTCCGTAGCGGGTGCGGAGTTCGTCGGCACGTTCCTCGCGGCGGGCGGTGACCAGGAGGTCCGACGGGGCCCAGCCTGCGCGGATCATTCCGCTGAGCAGGGCTTCGCCGATCTTGCCGGTGCCGAGGACTGCGACTTTCTGGGTCATGGCGGGGTGCCCTCCGGGGGTTGCGTCGTCCGGATTCATCCTCGCATCGGGGGTGGGTGGGCGGCTCGGTTGTCCGGTGGGCGGGATGCCGGCGCCGTCCCGCCCCGGGAAGCGGCGGCCCCGCCCTGTGAACGGCTGCTCCGTGGACCCGGTCAGGCCGTCCTGCGCCTCAGGGTCGCCGCGCCCAGGCCCAGGACCAGGAGGGCGCTGCCGGCGACGACCAGGACGTCGCGCACGAAGGTGGCTGTCATGTCGGTGTGTTTGAGGACCTCGTTCATGCCGTCGACGGCGTAGGACATGGGGAGGACGTTGGAGATGGCCTCCAGGGCGGGGTGCATGTTGGAGCGGGGGGTGAAGAGGCCGCAGAGGAGGAGCTGGGGGAAGATCACGGCTGGCATGAACTGGACCGCCTGGAATTCCGACGACGCGAAGGCCGAGACGAAGAGGCCGAGCGCGGTGCCGAGGAGGGCGTCCAGAAGGGCGACGAGGAGAAGCAGCCAGGGGCTGCCGGTGACGTCCAGCCCCAGGAACCAGACCGCGAGGCCGGTGGCGAGGGCGGACTGGATGATCGCGATGGTGCCGAAGGCGAGGGCGTAGCCGGCGATCAGGTCGCCCTTGCCGAGTGGCATGGCGAGGAGGCGTTCGAGGGTGCCGGAGGTGCGTTCGCGCAGGGTGGCGATGGACGTGACCAGAAACATCGTGATCAGCGGGAAGATGCCGAGGAGCGAGGCGCCGATGTTGTCGAAGGTCTGCGGGCTGCCGTCGAAGACGTAGCGCAGCAGGAACAGCATCAGGCAGGGGATCACGATCATCAGCGCGATGGTGCGCGGGTCGTGCCGGAGCTGGCGCAGGACGCGGGCCGCGGTGGCGTTGGTCCGGGAGGCGTTGAGGGCGCGGGGCGCGGCCGGCGCCGGCCGGGTGCCGCTCGTGGGCGTCGTCGTGGTCATCGGGAGGTCTCCTTCTCGCGGGCGGCGGCGGCCGCCTCGTCGACCAGGTGCAGGAAGGCCGCCTCGACCGTTTCGGAGCCGGTGCGGGTGCGCAGTGCGTCGGGGGTGTCGTCGGCGAGGATCTCGCCCTCGCGCATCAGGAGCAGGCGGTGGCAGCGTTCGGCCTCGTCCATGACGTGGGAGGAGATGAGGAGGGTCGCTCCGCGTTCGGCGGCGATGGCGTGGAAGAGGTGCCACAGGTCGCGCCGCAGGACCGGGTCCAGGCCGACCGTCGGTTCGTCGAGGACCAGGAGTTCGGGGGTGCCGAGGAGGGCGACCGCCAGGGAGACGCGGCTGCGCTGGCCGCCGGAGAGATTGCCGGCGAGGGCGTCGGCGTGGCTGTTCATGTCGACGTCGGTGAGGACGCGGTCGACCTCCTGGCGGCGGTCGCTGCTGGTGCGGCCGGGGTCGAGGATCGCCGCGAAGTAGTCCAGGTTCTGGCGCACTGTCAGGTCGTTGTAGACGGACGGGGATTGGGTGACGTAGCCGATGCGGGTGCGCAGGGTGGGGTGACCGGCCGGGCTCCCCAGGACCTCCAGCGTGCCGGTGACCTTGGCCTGGGTGCCGACGACCGCCCGCATGAGTGTCGACTTGCCGCAGCCGGACGGGCCGAGCAGGCCGGTGATCTGGCCGCGCGGGACGGCGAAGTTGAGGTCGCGCAGGACGGTGCGGGGGCCGCGGACGACGCTGAGGCCTTCGGCCCGGACCGCGGGTGCGGCGCCGGCCGCGGGCTCGGCGGGTTCGCCCGGGGAGTAATTCATCATGTGATGAATAATGCTCTCGGGTGGGGTCCGCGTCAAGGGCTGGCCGGGGGGTGAGGGATGCGTGGGAACGCGGAGGCGCGCGGCACGGTAGCGCGGAGGCGCGCGGCCCGGGAGGGCGCGGACGCGCGCAGGCGTGAGCGCGCAGGCGGGGATGCGCGCAGGCGGGGATGCGCGGAAGCGCATGGCGTGGAGGCACCGAGCCGCAGGAGCGCTGGTAGCTCCCAGGCACCCAAGCGGGGCGCAGGGTCTGAAGACGCGGAGGTATGCGGGCCTGGAGACGGGCGGGCGTCACGAGGCGCCGGCTCGGGGCGCGGCCTCGGGGCGCGGTCTCGGGGCGCGGTCTCGGGGCGCGGTCTCGGGCGGCAGTCGGCCGGGGCCCTGGGAGGCACGCCGTGGCAGGTGTACGGCGGATCGGCGGCGGTCCGCGGGGGACGGACCGCCGCGCCGGATCACGCGGTGGTGGCCACCAGGAGCTCGACGACGTAGGTCTCCTCGACGACGCCGTCCGGGAAGACCGTCAGCAGGTGGGTGCGCTCCTCGGTGAGGAAGGCGCTCGCGCTCTCCTCGCCCTGGACCAGGAAGATCGAGTGGCTGCCGATGTTGGCAAGGTGGGTGTCGACGGGGACCCGGCGGCTCCAGCGCACCCGGCGATGGGCGAACTCCAGGCGGCCGCTGGGATCGGCGAGGGCCGTGCGGACGCCGCTGCCCTTGCGGTCGACGACCCCGTCGGCGCCGAAGTGACGTCCGATCCGGGCGCTCTGCGCGTCGATCCACGGGACGTCGGTGGCGCTGGTGTTCCACCACAGCGCGAGCGCGCCGCCGGGACGCAGCACGCGCAGAGCCTCCGGCACCGAGCGGGCGGTGTCGGTCCAGTGCCAGGCCTGGGCGTAGGTGAGGAGGTCGGCGGAGTCGGTGGCGAGGGGAAGGACGTTGCCGCTGCCCCGGACGATCGGGATGCCGGGGTGGGCGCGGCGGAACTCGGCCGCCATGCCCGCACCGGGCTCCACGGCGACCACGTCCGCGCCGCGGGCGGCCAGGAGTGCGGTCGAGATACCGGTGCCGGCACCGATGTCCGCGACCCGGGCGCCGGCGAGCGCGCGGCCGGACAGTTCCTCGATCGCGTCGAAGAGGGCCGGCGGGTAGGAGGGGCGGTTCGCGGCGTACTGGGCGGCGGCGGCGTTGAAGGAGTGGGCGCGGGCGGTGTGTGAGGAGGCCGTCATACGGCCATGGTGACCCCACTGCGTGCAAGGGGCAGCAAATTTTCGGTACGGAACGAGCCTGACCGGCAAGACCGGTGGGCTCACCGGCGGATGGGCCGGTCAGCCGCGGTGCCGCTTCTTCGACGGGTTGCCCGAGCGGCGGGTGCTGCGCTTCTCGTGCCGCTCGAGGGCCGCCTCGTACTCCTCGCGGTGGAGTTTCTCGCCCGGCGCCTCGGTGAGGGAGCGGAAGAAGTAAGCGAGGAGAGAGCCGACGAAACCGATGGCCAGCAGGCCGCGGAGCGATGCCTGGCGGTCGGGGTCGGGGCGGCGGGTGAAGGAGTCCCAGGTGGTGCGGAAGGCCAGCGCGCTGCAGATCGCGAACATCGCGACCACCAGGACCGTGACGAAGGCACCGGTGTCGGCGATCTGGAGTCCCTGGTAAGCGAACCGGAGCACGAGACAGGAGACGACGGCGGCGGCGAAGGAGCCCGTGGCCGCGCCGATCCGGCGGAGGGTGTAGCCCTTGCCGTGGTCGACCCAGGTGGTGCCGAAGAAGCGCAGGGGTTCCGGTCGGGGGGCAGGCGAGCCCGCGGGGGTCACCCGGGTGCCGTTTTCGTCGCTCACGGGACGATTATGGCGCCGGGGTGGGGGCGGGCTCCCCTCCGGGGCTGCCGCAGCGTGCGGGGATGCGGTCCTCGCCGCCGGTGTGCGGGCAGACGTCCGGGACGTATCGGCCGCCGTAGCACCTGTCCCGGACGTTCGCGGTGCCGAAGGCCGCAGGCACCACCCGAAGACGCCCCAAGCACCACCCGAAGACGCCCCAAGCACCGCCCGGAGGTGCCGCAGGTCCCCGTGACCCGTGGGCCCGGCGGGCGGCCGAAGAGCGGCACGCGGGACACCGCGGACGGCACGCGCACGATCCGGCAGTCGGGCCCGGACCGGTGCGGGGGTCGAGACGCGCGCCCCGAGCGACCGGTCGCACCCGGCCCGCCCCCGCCGGCAGGAGGACCCGCGGGTCCCCGACGTCGCCCCCGCCCTGCCGTGGAGGGGTCAGAAGGAGCAGCGGTCGGCGACGTAGCCGTCGCTGCCGGTGAAGATGTAGGCGTCGGAGACGAACTGGCCGTTGCTGATGTTGTCCCAGATGTTCGAGGTGCCGTAGGTACCCGTGACCCAGGTGCCCGGGGTCTGGCAGTAGATCGGGACCTTGGAGCCCGCGGGCAGGACACGGACGATGCTGTAGTTGGTGCCGGGGCCGTTGCGGACGTTCAGCCGGACGCCCGGGGCCACCGAGTAGTAGCGGACCGTTGCCGCCGCCAGGGCTTCCGCCCCTTCGCCGCCCTCGGGCTCTTCGGCGCGGTCAACAGACATGAAAAACCTCCCCCGTTGGTGCCCATGACTGCCATGGGGCCCCATTGATTCCCCTGAAACACGCCATGAAACACATGTACGCAACTCGCACACGGAGACTAGCAAGCCGCCTCTGTCCCACGCGGTGCATCGACTAGGCTCCGAGCGTCGCGCGCGCGGACGAACAGCACGGGGGTGGTCCCAATGGCGCCACAGGGAAGCACCGGAGCGGGCGCGGAAGCGGAACTTCCGGAGTACGCCGGTCACTATCGCCTTGAGTCGTGCCTCGGCTCGGGCGGCATGGGTGTGGTGCACCTCGCCCGCAGCACCTCGGGGATGAAGCTCGCGGTGAAGGTCGTGCATGCCGAGTTCGCCAAGGACCCCGAGTTCCGGGGGCGTTTCCGGCAGGAGGTGGCCGCCGCGCGACGGGTGAGCGGCGCCTTCACCGCCCCCGTCGTCGACGCCGATCCCGATGCCGAGCGGCCGTGGATGGCCACGCAGTTCATACCCGGCGCGACGCTCTCCGAGCATGTGAAGCGGAACGGCCCGATGGCTCCGGCCCAGTTGCGCCGGCTGATGGCCGGACTGGCCGAGGCGCTGCGTGACATCCACCGGGTCGGGGTGGTGCACCGGGACCTCAAGCCGAGCAACGTGCTGCTCGCCGACGACGGGCCGAGGGTCATCGACTTCGGCATCTCTCGGCCAAAGGACAGCGAACTGCGCACCGAGACGGGGAAGCTGATCGGCACTCCCCCGTTCATGGCGCCCGAGCAGTTCCGGCGGCCCCGGGAGGTCGGGCCCGCGGCCGACGTCTTCGCGCTCGGGTCCGTGCTGGTGCACGCGGCGACGGGGCGGGGGCCGTTCGACTCCGACAGTCCCTACGTCGTCGCCTACCAGGTCGTGCACGACGAGCCGGATCTGACCGGCGTACCGGAGAATCTCGCGCCGCTGTTGCTGCGTTGCCTCGCCAAGGAGCCCGAGGACCGGCCGACGCCCGACGAGCTGATGCGTGAACTGCGCTCGGTGGCGGCCTCGTACGACACACAGGCCTTCATACCGGCGCAGCGGACGGGAGACGCGCCGCGGCCGGCCGGAGGCCGGGAGCAGGAGCCGCGGCCCCGCAGACGCCTGGGCGGGAAGGCGGTCCTCGCGGCGGCGGCACTCGTCCTGGTGGCCGGTGCGGCGCTCGCCTCCGTGCAGCTGCTCGGTGGCGCGGGCCCCGCGCCCCGGCGTGGCGGCTCGCCCGAGGCGTCGGCGGCCCGGCCCGCCGCGTGGTCGGCGAAGCCCCTGGCCGAGGACTCCGGCGCACCACAATGCGCGTACGGAACGGAGCAGTTGATCTGCGCCCGGCCCGGCGTCGTCTTCGCGATGGACCCGTCCGACGGCAGCGTCCTGTGGCGGCACACGGTCGCGGAGGGGTTCAGGCCCGCGCCACCGGCCCTCGCGGGCGGCCTCGTGCAGCCCCTGACGCAGCAGGGCGGGCGGCTGGAGGCACTCGACCCCGGTTCGGGCGCGACCCGCTGGCAGCGGAAGATGCCCGCGCACAGCGGCATTCAGGTCGCCGGGGGGACGGTGCTGCTCACGCACGCCGACGGTACGGTCTCCGCGGTGGACGCCGCGTCGGGCGACACCAGGTGGAGCCGCCGGATACCGGGCCAGCCCACTCCGTCCTTCGTCTCGTTCCCCGGGGATCCGCTGGCGTACGCGGTCGATCCGTCGGGTGACGGTTCGAGCACCCTGGTCACGGCGGTGGACCCGGCCTCGGGGGCGGTGCGCTGGGAGGCACGGCTGAGCGGGAACCTGACCCCGGTCGGCGCCCACTCCGGCTCCGTCTTCTTCCTCTCCGCCAACAAGGTCTACGCCGAGACCGACGCCGTCCTCCGCTACACCCCGGCGTCCGGGGCGTCACGCCGGGTGGCGCTGCCGGTCGCGCGTCCGGACGCCCAGGCCACCGTGCGGGGGAACGTCGTGTACATCCTGGCGCCGGACGGCTCGCTGGACGCCGTCGGCCTGGAGGCGCGCAAGCGGCTCTGGCACGTCGAGACGTCCGTGAGCCGCGGCTCGGCACCCGTCGCCGACAGCAGGTACGTGTACCTCTCGGCGGGCGACGGGCGGCTGCTCGCCGTCGACGCCGCCAGGGGACGCCTCGCCGGGCAGACTCCGGCGCGACCGGGAGCGGGGTCGGGCAAGGTCGCCGCCGCGCTGCCCGGGCCCGTCCTCGCCCGCTCCCGCGTCTACGCCACCGCCCCCGACGGCACCGTCTTCTCCGTGGACGCCCGCGATCCCGCCGGCTGGTGACGGGCGAAGGGGCCGCCCCGGCAGGAGCGGCCCCTTCGGAAAGCGGGATCTCAGCCGAGCTGCGACACGTCCCGCACCGCGCCCTTGTCCGCGCTGGTCGCCATCGCAGCGTAGGCGCGCAGGGCCGCCGAGACCTTGCGCTCGCGGTTCCTGGGAGCGTGGACGCCGCCCAACGCGGCCTCGCGGCGGGCCAGTTCGGTGTCGTCGACCAGGAGGTCGATCGTGCGGGCCGGGATGTCGATGCGGATGCGGTCGCCGTCCTCGACGAGGGCGATGGTGCCGCCGCCCGCCGCCTCCGGCGACGCGTGGCCGATGGAGAGGCCCGACGTGCCGCCGGAGAAGCGGCCGTCGGTGACCAGGGCGCAGGCCTTGCCCAGTCCGCGGCCCTTCAGGTACGAGGTCGGGTAGAGCATCTCCTGCATGCCGGGACCGCCCTTGGGGCCCTCGTAGCGGATGACGACGACGTCGCCCTCCTTGACCTGCTGGGTGAGGATCTTCTGGACGGCCTCCTCCTGCGACTCGCAGACGACCGCCGGGCCCTCGAAGGTCCAGATCGACTCGTCGACGCCGGCCGTCTTCACCACGCAGCCGTCGACGGCGAGGTTGCCCTTGAGGACGGCGAGGCCACCGTCCTTGGAGTACGCGTGCTCGACGCTGCGGATGCAGCCCTCGGCCGCGTCCTCGTCCAGCGCCTCCCAGCGCTCCGACTGGGAGAAGGCCTCCGCCGAGCGGACGCAGCCCGGGGCCGCGTGCCACAGCTCGACCGCCTCCTGGGAGGGGGAGCCGGCGCGCACGTCCCAGGTCTTCATCCAGTCCGCCAGGGAGGGGCTGTGGACCGCGTGCACGTCCTCGTTCAGCAGGCCCGCGCGGTGCAGTTCACCGAGGAGGGCCGGGATGCCGCCGGCGCGGTGCACGTCCTCCATGTAGTACGTGCGGTTCTTGCCGACGTTCGGGGCGACCTTCGCCAGGCAGGGCACACGGCGTGAGACGGCGTCGATCTCCGCCAGGCCGAAGGGGACCTGCGCCTCCTGGGCCGCGGCCAGCAGGTGCAGGATCGTGTTGGTCGAGCCGCCCATCGCGATGTCCAGGGCCATCGCGTTCTCGAAGGCGGGGAAGGTCGCGATCGAGCGGGGCAGGACGGTGTCGTCGTCCTGCTCGTAGTAGCGGCGCGTGAGGTCCATGACCGTACGGGCCGCGTCGACGTAGAGCTGCTTGCGGGCCGTGTGGGTGGCGAGGACCGAGCCGTTGCCGGGCAGGGAGAGGCCGATGGCCTCGGTCAGGCAGTTCATCGAGTTGGCGGTGAACATGCCGGAGCAGCTGCCGCAGGTCGGACAGGCGTTCTCCTCGATGCGGAGGATGTCCTCGTCCGAGATCTTGTCGTTCACGGCGTCGGAGATCGCGTCGACCAGGTCGAGCGTGCGGACCGTGCCGTCGACCAGCGTCGCGCGGCCGGACTCCATCGGGCCGCCGGAGACGAAGACCGTCGGGATGTTCAGGCGCAGGGCCGCGTTCAGCATGCCCGGGGTGATCTTGTCGCAGTTGGAGATGCAGACCAGGGCGTCGGCGCAGTGGGCCTCGACCATGTACTCCACGCTGTCCGCGATCAGGTCGCGGGAGGGCAGGCTGTAGAGCATGCCGCCGTGGCCCATCGCGATGCCGTCGTCCACCGCGATGGTGTTGAACTCGCGCGGGATGCCGCCGGCCTCGACGATCGCCTCGCTGACGATCCGGCCGACCGGCTGCAGGTGGGTGTGGCCCGGCACGAACTCCGTGAAGGAGTTGGCGACCGCGATGACCGGCTTACGCCCGATGTCCGCACCGGGTACACCGGAGGCGCGCATAAGGGCGCGTGCGCCCGCCATGTTGCGGCCGTGGGTGACTGTGCGGGACCTCAGCTCGGGCATCGTCGCTCGCTCCTTCAGACAGATAGGGCTGCTACCGAGGTTACGCCCGTCATCCAGGGGTCGGGACGCGGTGTCCGGAATACGGGACGTACGTCTCGGAGGACCGGGCCGCCCGGCCCGGCGGACCGGCGGGGACCGGGACGTCCCGGCCGGCCGGACCGGCTCAGGGGCCGGTCAGATGTCCCTGCACCACCGGCGCCACCCGTGCGATGACCTGCTCGACGTCCGCCGACGCCAGCGGCTCCACCTTGATCACGTACCGCAGCATCGCGCACCCCACGAGCTGTGCGGCGGCCAGCTCCGCGCGCAGTTCCGCGTCCGGCAGGTCCAGCTGGGAGGCGATACGGCGCAGCAGCTGGGAGGCGATGAGGCGGCGGAAGACGGCGGCCGCCGCCTCGTTGTTGACGGCGGAGCGCACGATCGCCAGCAGCGGCGTACGGGTGGTCGGGTTCTCCCAGATGCCGAAGATGAAGCGGGTCAGCCGCTCGCCGACCTCGGCGGACGGGCCGTCGGCGAGCGCCGCCGGCGCGTCCAGCGCGGGCGCGAACGCGACCTCGATGGCCGACTCGAAGACCTGCTCCTTGGTGCCGAAGTAGTGGTGCACCAGCGCGGAGTCCACGCCGGCCGCCTTCGCGATGCCGCGCACCGACGTCTTCTCGTAGCCCCGTTCGGAGAACTCCTCGCGGGCGACGGCCAGGATGCGGTCGCGGGTGTCGGCCGATTCCGTACGGCGAGGCCGGCCCCGGCGCCGGGAGGCGGTGTCGGTCATGGCCGCGGCACCCTCACCGCGGAGGCGAGGTGGAGCCGGGTGAAGGCCAGTGCCTCCGCCAGATCGGCCTCGCGTTCGGCGCCGGACATGGCGCGCCGGGTGTTGACCTCGATGACGACGTGGCCGTCGAAGCCGGTCAGGGCGAGCCGCTCCAGCAGCTCGGCACAGGGCTGGCTGCCGCGGCCCGGGACCAGGTGCTCGTCCTTGGCCGAACCCCGGCCGTCGGCCAGGTGGACATGACCGAGCCGGTCGCCCATGCGGTCGATCATGTGCATCGCGTCGACCCGGGCGGTCGCACTGTGGCTGAGATCGATCGTGAAGTGGCGGTAGTCCTCCTTCGTCACGTCCCAGTCGGGGGCGTACGCGAGCATCTCGCGGTCGCGGTAGCGCCAGGGGTACATGTTCTCGACGGCGAACCGCACGTCCGTCTCGTGCGCCATGCGCCAGATCCCGGAGACGAAGTCGCGCGCGTACTGGCGCTGCCAGCGGAAGGGCGGGTGCACGACGACCGTGTCGGCCCCGAGCTTCTCGGCGGCCGCCCGGGCGCGCTGGAGCTTGACCCAGGGGTCCGTCGACCACACCCGCTGGGTGATGAGCAGACAGGGGGCGTGCACGGCCAGGATCGGGATCCGGTGGTAGTCGCTGAGTCTGCGCAGCGCCTCGATGTCCTGGCTGACCGGGTCGGTCCACACCATGACCTCGACTCCGTCGTACCCGAGGCGCGCGGCGATCTCGAAGGCCGTCGCCGTGGACTCCGGGTACACCGAGGCCGTGGACAGCGCGACCTTCGCATCCGGGATGCGCACGACTGGCTCCGCCATGCTGGACAGGTTACGGGTTGGGATCGGCCGCCGTGTCGTGCCTATGCGTCGTTGTGGACTTCGCCACTGACGGGTGCGGTGTCGAGAAGGGTTGCTCACGCCGTTCCCCGCGCCCCCGGGGCGCTACACCGACCCCATGTGGTCCAGGCGGCGCAGGATGACACCCTCGCGCAGGGCCCAGGGGCAGACCTCCAGCCTGTCCACGCCGAACAGGTCCATGGCGCCCTCGGCGACCAGGGCGCCGGCGAGGAGCTGGCCCGCGCGGCCCTCGGAGACGCCCGGCAGTTCGGCGCGCTGGGCCACCGTCATCCCGGCCAGCCTCGGGACCCACGCCTCCAGGGACTCCCGCTTCAGCTCCCGCTGGACGTAGAGGCCCTCGGTGGAGCGGGCGGCCCCGGCGATGCGGGCCAGCTGCTTGAAGGTCTTGGAGGTGGCCACCACGTGGTCGGGGGTGCCGAAGCGGGTGAACTCGCCCACCGTGCGGGCGATCTGCGCGCGGACGTGGCGGCGCAGTGCCCGTATCGAGTCCGGGGTGGGCGGGTCGCCGGGGAGCCAGCCCGCGGTGAGCCGGCCGGCGCCGAGCGGCAGGGAGACCGCGGCGTCGGGCTCCTCGTCGATGCCGTAGGCGATCTCCAGGGAGCCGCCGCCGATGTCCAGGACGAGCAGCTTGCCGGCGGACCAGCCGAACCAGCGGCGGGCGGCGAGGAAGGTCAGCCGGGCCTCCTCCTCACCGGTGAGGACCTGCAGCTCCACACCGGTCTCGTCCCGCACGCGCGCGAGGACGTCGTCGGCGTTGCTGGCCTCGCGCACGGCGGAGGTGGCGAAGGGCAGGACGTCCTCGACGCCCTTGTCCTCGGCGGCCTGGAGGCACTCGTGGGTGACGTCGACCAGCTTCGCGATGCCGTCGGAGCCGATGGCTCCGCTGTCGTCGAGGAGTTGGGCGAGGCGCAGTTCCGCCTTGTGCGAGTGCGCGGGCAGCGGGCGCGCGCCGGGGTGCGCATCCACCACCAGCAGATGCACCGTGTTCGATCCCACGTCGAGGACACCGAGTCTCATGTACGGAACGCTACTGCCAGCTGGGCGGTCCTCCGTACGGGACGGGGCTGCCGGAGCCGTAGGCTGGTTCCGTGCCAAAGACGAAAACGGCGAAGAAGGACAAGTCCGCCAAGGGGTCTTCGAAGGTGAAGGCGCCGGGGACGGCCAAGAAGTCGAAGAAGGACCTGGCGGCCGACGAGCAGGGCCTCGACTTCGCGCGCGCGTGGGTGGAATTCCCTGATCCGGCGGACGACGAGCAGGTCTTCCGGTGCGATCTGACATGGCTGACCTCTCGCTGGAACTGCATCTTCGGCAGCGGCTGCCAGGGCATCCAGGCCGGCCGCGCGGACGACGGGTGCTGCACGCTCGGTGCCCACTTCTCCGACGAGGACGACGAGAAGCGCGTCGCCGGGCATGTGGCGAGGCTCACGCCGGAGATCTGGCAGCACCATGACGAGGGCATGGAGCACGGCTGGATCTCCGAGGACGAGGACGGCGACCGCCAGACGCGTCCCTTCCAGGGCTCCTGCATCTTCCAGAACCGGCCCGGGTTCGCGGGCGGCGCGGGCTGCTCGCTGCACATCCTGGCCCTGAAGGAGGGCCGCGAACCGCTGGAGACCAAGCCGGACGTCTGCTGGCAGCTGCCGGTCCGGCGGACCTACGACTGGATCGACCGGCCCGACGACACCCGGGTGCTCCAGGTGTCGATCGGCGAGTACGACCGCCGGGGCTGGGGCCCGGGCGGCCACGACCTGCACTGGTGGTGCACCTCGGCGACCTCGGCGCACGGCGCGGGCGACCCGGTGTACGTGTCCTACCGGCCGGAGCTGATCGAGCTGATGGGCAAGGCCGGCTACGACCGCCTGGTCGAGCTGTGCGAGCAGCGGCTGGCCTCGCAGCTGCCCCTGCTGGCACCGCACCCGGCCGATCCGGCCGGCCAGCAGCACTGAGCGCGGGCGTCGCCGGCGGCCGCCGGGCGGGCGGGACGTCCGCGGCGGTCCCCGGCGCCGCGGACGTCCCGAACCGGCGTCCGCAGGGGCCCGCGCTCACGACGTCGAGGGACTCGGACCGCCGCTGCCGGTGGGCGACGGCGTCGCGCTCGTCGGCGCGGTCGGGGTCGGGTCGCTGGGCGTGGGGTCCGGGGAGGCCGACGACGGCGGGGGGCTCGACGGGGGGCCGGAGGGTGCCGGGCCGCTCGGCGTGGGGTCCGGGTCCGACGGGGGCGGCGGGTCCGAGGGACTGGCCGGGGCCGGGCTGTCCGGGCCGGGCGCGCTGCCGTAGCCCTCGATGGAGACGACGGCGCCGGCCGGCGAGACGGCCACCTTCGCGCTCCACGAGCCGGACGGCTCGCGCAGGTGGTCGACGTACACCTTGATCGTCAACGAGTCGCCGGGCGCGAGCGTTCCCGAGGACTGGCTCAGATAGAGCCAGGAGGCGCCCGTGGACGCCGACCAGCGCACCGGGGACGTCCCGGTCGCGGTGAGGGTGACGAGCGTGGTGTCGCCGTGGTGGCCGGCCGAGACGTCGAGCTCTCCGGAACCGTTCCGCCCGGCGCCGGCGACGCTGACGACCTCCACGGAGACGTCCGGGTCGCCGCCCGTGCCGAAGCGGCCGCCGGGGGTGCTGCTGGCGTTGCCGGCGTTCTCGTAGCCGCCGCCCGCCGCCTCGCCGTCGAGGCTCTCCGGGCCGTGCGCCTCGCCGGCGGTGGGGAAGCGGCCGTCCGGGCCCTCGTCGGCGGGTGAGCCGCGGTAGGCGGCCCACAGGGCGAGCACGGGGGCCGCCACGACGGTGGCCACGACCGTGGTGGTGACGGCACGCGCGCGGATGCGGTCCCGGCGGGCGGCGCGGTCCTTGGGGTCCATCGGGAAGCCGCGCCGGTCGAAGCGGGGACCCGCGGCACCACGCGCGCGTGCGGGGTGGGCGACCGCCCCGTGCAGGGCGGCGCGGGGCGCCTCCAGGACGGGGAGTTCGGCGGGCGTCACCATCGCGCCGGGCCAGCGGCCGGGGACCGCGCGCTCGGCGCTGCGGCGGCAGCGCGGGCAGTCGTCGACGTGCCGGACGAGTTCCTTGCGCAGCGCCGAGCTGAGCACCAGCTGGTTGTCCCCGGTGAGGCGGGCGACCCCCGGGCAGCCGCCGGCCTCGACGACGGCGAGGGCCGCGCGCGTGCGTTCGACCTCGCAGGCCGCGGAGGCCAGCAGTTCGCGGGCGGCGGCGAGGTCGAGGCCGAGCACGGCGGCCACCTCGTGGGCGGCCAGGTGGTGGCGCACGGCGAGTTCGAGCGCCTCGCGCTGCTCCGGTGTGGTGCCGGCGGCCTCCGGCCAGGCGAGCAGGGCGAGTTCGCGGCGGCGCCGCTTCTGGACGTCCTCGGCGACGGGAGGCGCACCGGGGCACTGCCGCCCGGCGACGGTGCGGCCCGCCGCGTGGGTGCCCTGACGTTTCTGCTTGGCCTCGGCCAGCTTGCGCAGACAGGACCAGCGGGCCAGCGCGTACAGCCACGGCCGGCGGTCCCCCGCCGCCTGCGGGCCGCGGCGCCGCTCGGCGAGGGCGAGGGCGTCGCCGAGGGCCTCGGTCGCCGCGTCGTGGTCGCACAGCACCGACAGGCAGTAGGTGAACAGGCCGTCGAGATACGGCTCGTAGCGCGCGGGCGGACGCTGCGCCAGCGTGCGGGCCGCCGCGCGGTCGCGGGCTTCCCGGCGCGCCCGGTGTGCGCCGGTGGTGCGGGTCGGGGTCTCCGGACTGCTGCTCATCATCCGTGGACCGTAGGCGGCTCGGGATGGCCCCTTCTTCCCCCTTGAGCACATTTAATCCATACGGGTGAAACGATCCCTCAATCGGGTACAGGAACCGTTCGTTCCGTGGCCGGTTCCTGACGGCTGTGGCCGGTTCGCGGTGCGAGAACGGGCGGCGGCCAGGGGAACCGTTCGCGCCGTCCGGCGTTGTCAGTGGCCTCGGATACGGTTCTCGGCATGGCTGCCCGTACCAAGACCGCCAAGGACCGCCCGTCCTACCGCTGCACCGAGTGCGGCTGGCAGACGGCCAAGTGGCTCGGTCGCTGCCCCGAGTGCCAGGCCTGGGGGACGATCGACGAGTACGGCGCGTCCGCGGTGCGTACGACCGCACCGGGCCGCGTGACGACCTCCGCCGTGCCCATCGGCCAGGTCGACGGCCGGCAGGCCACCGCCCGCTCGACCGGCGTGCCCGAGCTGGACCGGGTCCTCGGCGGCGGGCTCGTGCCCGGCGCGGTCGTGCTCCTCGCGGGCGAGCCCGGCGTCGGCAAGTCGACGCTGCTGCTGGACGTGGCGGCCAAGTCGGCCAGCGACGAGCACCCCACGCTGTACGTCACGGGTGAGGAGTCGGCGAGCCAGGTCCGGCTGCGCGCCGACCGCATCAAGGCGCTCGACGACCATCTGTACCTCGCCGCCGAGACCGATCTGTCCGCCGTGCTGGGTCACTTGGACGCGGTGAAGCCCTCGCTGCTCATCCTCGACTCGGTGCAGACCGTCGCCTCCCCGGAGATCGACGGCGCCCCCGGCGGCATGGCGCAGGTGCGCGAGGTCGCCGGCGCGCTCATCCGCGCCTCCAAGGAGCGCGGCATGTCCACCTTGCTCGTGGGCCACGTCACCAAGGACGGCGCCATCGCCGGCCCCCGCCTCCTCGAGCACCTGGTGGACGTCGTCCTCCACTTCGAGGGCGACCGGCACGCGCGCCTGCGCCTCGTACGAGGCGTCAAGAACCGCTACGGCGCCACGGACGAGGTGGGCTGCTTCGAGCTGCACGACGAGGGCATCACGGGCCTCGCCGACCCGAGCGGACTTTTCCTGACCAGACGTGACGAACCGGTCCCCGGCACCTGTCTGACGGTCACCCTGGAGGGCCGCCGCCCCCTGGTCGCCGAGGTCCAGGCGCTCACCGTCGACTCCCAGATCCCCTCCCCGCGCCGTACGACCTCGGGTCTGGAGACCTCCCGCGTCTCCATGATGCTGGCCGTCCTGGAGCAGCGCGGCCGGATCAGCGCGCTCGGCAAGCGGGACATCTACTCCGCGACGGTCGGCGGGGTGAAGCTCTCCGAGCCCGCCGCCGACCTCGCCGTCGCGCTCGCGCTGGCGTCGGCCGCGAGCGACACCCCGCTGCCCAAGAACCTCGTCGCGATCGGCGAGGTCGGTCTCGCGGGCGAGGTCAGACGGGTCACGGGCGTCCAGCGCCGGCTCTCCGAGGCGCACCGTCTGGGCTTCACGCACGCCCTCGTTCCGGGCGACCCCGGCAAGATCCCTCCGGGGATGAAGGTCCTGGAAGTCGCCGACATAGGGGACGCCCTGCGGGTCCTTCCGCGCTCCCGTCGCCGAGAGGCCCCACGGGACGAGGAGGACCGCCGGTAGACTTTGCCCTGGTCTCGCCCGTCCGTGCGAACAGAATGTGCGACATGGGGGCGCCCAGAACCTGCGACCGGAGGAGTGCAGTGGCAGCCAACGACCGGGCAGCAGCTCCCGGCAAATCCGGTGGGAGTTCCGGTGCCGATGGCCTGATGCGCGCCTCACTGAGCGCCGTGGCTCCCGGCACGGCCATGCGCGACGGCCTGGAGCGCGTCCTGCGCGGCAACACCGGCGGTCTCGTCGTGCTCGGCTTCGACCGGACCGTCGAGGCGATGTGCACGGGCGGTTTCGTGCTGGACGTCGAGTTCACGGCCACCCGCCTGCGCGAGCTGTGCAAGCTCGACGGCGGCATCGTGCTCAACTCCGACCTGTCGAAGATCCTGCGGGCGGGCGTGCAGTTCGTGCCCGACGCGACGATCCCGACCGAGGAGACCGGCACCCGGCACCGCACGGCGGACCGGGTCAGCAAGCAGGTCGGCTTCCCGGTCGTCTCGGTCTCGCAGTCCATGCGCCTGATCGCCCTCTACGTCGACGGCCAGCGCCGCGTCCTGGAGGACTCCGCGGCGATCCTCTCCCGCGCCAACCAGGCCCTCGCCACCCTGGAGCGCTACAAGCTGCGCCTGGACGAGGTCGCGGGCACGCTGTCGGCCCTGGAGATCGAGGACCTGGTGACGGTCCGCGACGTGTCGGCGGTGGCCCAGCGGCTGGAGATGGTGCGCCGCATCGCCACCGAAATCGCCGAATACGTGGTCGAACTGGGCACCGACGGACGGCTGCTGGCCCTCCAGCTCGACGAACTGATCGCAGGCGTGGAGCCCGAGCGTGAGCTGGTGGTGCGGGACTACGTCCCCGAGCCCACGGCCAAGCGCTCCCGCACGGTCGACGAGGCGCTCTACGAACTCGACGCGCTCACCCACGCCGAGCTGCTGGAACTGCCCACGGTGGCCAGGGCGTTGGGCTACACCGGCTCTCCGGAGACGCTGGACTCGGCGGTCTCGCCCCGCGGGTTCCGCCTGCTGGCCAAGGTGCCGCGGCTGCCGGGCGCCATCATCGACCGGCTCGTGGAGCACTTCGGCGGTCTGCAGAAGCTGCTCGCGGCGAGCGTCGACGACCTGCAGACCGTCGACGGCGTCGGCGAGGCACGGGCCCGCAGCGTGCGCGAGGGCCTGTCCCGGCTCGCGGAGTCGTCGATCCTCGAGCGATACGTCTGATACAGACCGGCCCCGCGGCCGCCCCGGGCCCGCTCGTCCGCGCACACCGCATCATGCCCTGGGTCCACGCGCCGCCCCGGAATGCCCCGATCCACCGACGACACCGGAAGACCCGGCCCGCCCGCCGCACCAAGACCCCTCGCCCCGACGGCCGCCCCGGGATACCTCGGCCCACCCGCCGCAGCAAGGCCCTCCGTCCACATACCGCGCCGGGGGACACCCCGGCCCGCCGACCGCACCAGCCCCCTCGCCCCGACGGCCGCCCCGGAATGCCCCGGTCCACCGACGACACCGGGAACACCCGGCCCGCCCGCCACACCAAGACCCCCCAGTCCACGCGCCGCGCCGGTACACCCCGGCCCGCCCGCCGCGTCGGCCTGTCGTCCGCCCGTCGTGGCGTGGCCGCTCAGTCCGCCTTGAGCAGGAACGACGTCTGGGCCTTGGTGAAGCCCGACGACGTCGCCTCCACCAGGTACGTACCGGCCTTGGCGGACCCCGCCGGAGGCGTCGCGCACTTCGGAGCGCTGGGCTTGCGGTCCCACTTCACGGTGTAGGTGATGCCGGTCTTCGCGGGCACCCGGAACACCAGGCTGCCGGAGCCCTTGGGGCAGTCGGCGGAGGACCAGTAGTCGTCCTCGCTGCCGGCCTGCGTGATCGTCAACACCGCGCTCTTCGGCCCGAGATCGATCTTGCAGTCGTAGGGCGAGGTGTTCGAGGCGGTGAGCAGCAGGGTGGGCCGCTGGCCGGGCGAGTAGGTGTTGTGCAGGCTGCGCACGCTCAACTTCACCGTGCTCGCGGTGCAGTTGGGAAGGGTGGAACCCGGCGCGAGGGTGTCGCCCGTGCCGACCCCGATGCTCGAACCGACACCGGCCGCACCGCCGCCGCCCGCACCCTCGGTTCCCCCGGACCCGGACCCGCCGCCGCCCGCGGCCCCGCCGCCGGAGCCGGAGCCCGCCCCGGAACCGCCGGACCCGGAGCCCGAACTGCCCCCGGAACCGGTCCCGCTGGAGTCTCCGCCGCTCGAATCGTCGCGTCCGCCCGGGGCTTGGCTGATCGCGGGACCCGAACCCGACGGGCCCGCGGTGATCGTGGGCACGGGCCCCTTGCCGTTCGTCCCGCCGCCCTTCTTGCCGCCGCCTCCGCCCGACGTCACGATCCAGACGATCAGCAGCGCCAACAGGGCGACCACAGACACGAGTACGGCCCTCCGGCGCCAGTAGATGGAGCGGGGGAGCGGTCCGACAGGATTGCGCAGAGATCCCACGGCGCAAACTGTACGAGAGATCGGCGCGTTCGCTTGCCGCACCCGCCGCCAGTTCCGCAACTTTTCCGGATCATCATCCCGGTCCGCACACCAACCACTTCCGCACGACGCACCGCAGGCGGCACGACCGCCCAACCGACCCTGGCCGTGGCAGGATCGGAAGGGCCATGACTGCGCCAACGAAGCCCCCGAACGACAGCCCCGCCGACGGCCCTCTGGGGCCCCCTCCCGGCGAGGACCTCCACTCCCCCGTCATCGACTGGTTCGAGGAGCATGCCCGGGACCTGCCGTGGCGGCTCCCGGAAGCCGGCGCCTGGGGGGTGATGGTCAGCGAGTTCATGCTGCAGCAGACACCCGTCAGCCGCGTACTGCCCGTCTACGAGCAGTGGCTGGCCCGCTGGCCGCGCCCCGCCGACCTGGCCAAGGAGGCTCCCGGCGAGGCGGTCCGCGCCTGGGGCCGCCTCGGCTACCCGCGCCGCGCCCTGCGCCTGCACGGCGCGGCCGTGGCCATAACGGAGCGGCACGGCGGGGACGTACCGACCGACCACGCCCAGCTGCTCGCCCTGCCCGGCATCGGCGAGTACACGGCCGCCGCCGTCGCCTCCTTCGCGTACGGGCAGCGGCACGCGGTCCTCGACACCAACGTCCGGCGGGTCTTCGCACGCGCCGTCACCGGTGTCCAGTACCCGCCGAACGCCACCACCGCCGCCGAACGCAAGCTGGCCCGCGCCCTGTTGCCCGAGGACGAGCGCACCGCCTCCCGCTGGGCCGCCGCCTCCATGGAGCTCGGCGCGCTCGTGTGCACCGCCAAGAACGAGTCCTGCCACCGCTGCCCCATCGCCGACCGGTGCGCCTGGCGGCTCGCGGGCAAGCCCGAGCACCAGGGGCCGCCGCGGCGCGGGCAGACGTACGCGGGCACGGACCGCCAGGTGCGGGGCAAGCTGCTCGCCGTGCTGCGCGAGGCCCACGGACCCGTGCCGCAGCCGGTGCTCGACCGTGTGTGGCACGAGCCCGTGCAGCGCGCGCGGGCGCTCGACGGACTCGTCTCGGACGGGCTCGTGGAGCCGCTTCCCGGTGGTTTGTATCGGCTCCCGTTGACATAACCCCCCGTCACCTCACGGCACATCACGACCCGCCGCCCGACCGAATCCCCCCATAACACCGCAGTTCGGTGCGCGTGTTTACCCCGTTCCTACGTCCGTTACACAACCGACGGACAGCCGATTGCCAGCCGCGCGCTGGCTCGCACAGCGCCGTGACAACGCCTCCGTAGCTTCATTGCCACGAGGAAGACCGACGGCGAGGGGCCGGCGGGAACGGGGATCGGGAGGCGGTTCAGCATGGCTCAGGGAGAGGTGCTCGAGTTCGAGGAGTACGTCCGCACCCGGCAGGACGCGCTGCTGCGCAGCGCGCGCCGGCTGGTCCCGGACCCGGTGGACGCCCAGGACCTGCTGCAGACGGCGCTGGTCCGGACGTACCACCGCTGGGACGGCATCGCGGACAAGCGCCTCGCCGACGCCTACCTGCGCCGCGTGATGATCAACACCCGTACCGAGTGGTGGCGGGCCCGCAAGCTGGAGGAGGTCCCGACCGAGCAGCTGCCGGACGCCTCGGTCGACGACTCCACCGAGCAGCACGCGGACCGCGCCCTGCTGATGGACATCATGAAGGTTCTGGCGCCGAAGCAGCGCAGTGTCGTCGTCCTGCGACACTGGGAGCAGATGTCGACGGAGGAGACGGCCGCAGCCCTCGGGATGTCGGCCGGTACGGTCAAGAGCACGCTGCACCGGGCGCTCGCCCGGCTCCGTGAGGAGCTGGAGAGCCGCGATCTGGACGCACGCGCGCTGGAGCGTGGGGAGCAGGAGCGTTGCGCGGTCTGACGGACTCGGGCCGAGGGACCTTGCAGGCGGCGTGCACGGCGGTGGCCGTGCTCGCCGCCCTTGCCCTTTTCGTCTCCGCCTGCGCCACGGGCGGCACCGGCGCCCGTGACGAGGGCCCCGCACACGCGCCCTCGGACGCGGTGGCCGGCGCCGCCCTCTCGCCGAAGCCCAGCCCGTCGAAGGCCCCCGCGCATGTGGACGCGGTCAAGCTGGTCGAGGACGACCCGTCGGTCTCGGCGGACGTCAAGCGCGGCCTCAAGCCGTGCGTCGCGAACGAGTACCCGATCGACGTCTCCTACGGCAATCTGACCGGCGCATCGGCCGACGACGTCGTGGTGAACGTGCTGACCTGCGGCGACGCGGTGGGGATCGGCTCGTACGTGTATCGCCGGGAAGGCGGTCGGTACGAGAATGTGTTCCAGGCCGAGGAGCCCCCGGTCTACGCGGAGATCGACCGCGGCGACCTGGTGGTGACCAAGCAGGTGTACGAGAAGGGTGACCCGGTGTCGAGTCCGTCCGGCGAGATCGTGACGACGTACGGCTGGACCGCGGGCCGCTTCGTGAAGCGGTACAACACCCGCAACGACTACAGCAACGCCGTCGGGGGCGGCGCGTCGCCGTCCTCGTGAACCGTTCGGGCCGCTCGGACCGATCCACCGGCAGAGGCCGTGCGCAGGCCACGACCGACATCACCGATACGAGAACTGAGAGCACCGGGATGGCAGACCAGACCCACGTCCTGTTCGTCGAGGACGACGACGTCATCCGTGAGGCCACCCAGCTCGCGCTGGAACGGGACGGCTTCGCGGTCACCGCCATGCCCGACGGGCTGTCGGGCCTGGAGTCGTTCCGGGCGAACCGCCCCGACATCGCGCTGCTCGACGTCATGGTGCCCGGTCTCGACGGCGTGAGCCTGTGCCGCCGCATCCGCGACGAGTCGACCGTGCCGGTGATCATGCTCTCCGCCCGTGCCGACTCGATCGACGTGGTGCTCGGCCTGGAGGCGGGCGCCGACGACTACGTGACCAAGCCCTTCGACGGCGCCGTGCTGGTCGCGCGGATCCGTGCGGTGCTCCGCCGCTTCGGCCACGCGAGCGGCGGCGAGAAGGCGGACGACGGCTCGGACCCGACGGGCGGCGGAGTGCTGACCTTCGGCGATCTGGAGATCGACACCGAGGGCATGGAGGTGCGCCGGGCCGAGCAGCCGGTGGCGCTGACCCCGACCGAGATGCGGCTGCTGCTGGAGTTCTCCTCCGCGCCGGGCACCGTCCTCTCGCGCGACAAGCTGCTGGAGCGGGTGTGGGACTACGGCTGGGGCGGCGACACCCGCGTGGTGGACGTCCACGTGCAGCGGCTGCGCACGAAGATCGGCCAGGACCGGATCGAGACGGTCCGCGGCTTCGGTTACAAGTTGAAGGCCTGAACGGGGACACCAGGGACATGCGGGGGACATTCAGGCGCCCGACCACCCCGGACGACGCGGGTGGCGCGGGCATGCGCACGGGGCTGCGATGGAAGCTCAGCGCGGCCATCGCCCTGGTCGGCGCGCTGGTGGCGATCGCGCTGAGCCTGGTCGTGCACAACGCGGCCCGGGTCTCGATGCTGGACAACGCGCGCGACCTCGCGGACGAGCGCGTCCAGATCGCGCAGCGCAGCTACGAGCTGTCCAACCGGCCCAACTTCCCCAACGTCAAGATCGACGACCCCCGGCTGCCGCCGGCGCTGCGCGCGAAGGTCCTGCAGGGCCGCAGGGCGACGTTCGTGACCGACGGACGCGCCGGGGTGCCGGACATCTGGGCCGCGGTGCCGGTCAAGGACGGGCACGTGCTCTCGCTGCACACCAACTTCACCGACCGCAGCACGGACATCCTGCACGATCTCGACCAGGCCCTGGTGATCGGCTCCATCGCGGTGGTCCTCGGCGGCAGCGCGCTGGGCGTGCTCATCGGCGGCCAGCTCTCACGCCGGCTGCGCAAGGCGGCGGCCGCCGCGAACCAGGTCGCCAGGGGCGAGTCGGACGTACGGGTGCGGGACGCCATCGGCGGCGTCGTACGGGACGAGACCGACGACCTGGCCCGCGCGGTGGATGCCATGGCGGACACCCTGCAGCAGCGGCTGGAGGCCGAGCGCCGGGTCACCGCGGACATCGCGCACGAGCTGCGCACCCCGGTGACCGGGCTGCTCACGGCGGCCGAGCTGCTCCCGCCCGGCCGCCCCACCGAGCTGGTCCTGGACCGCGCGAAGGCGATGCGCACCCTCGTGGAGGACGTGCTGGAGGTGGCACGGCTGGACGGGGCCTCCGAGCGGGCCGAGCTGCAGGACCTGATGCTCGGCGAGTTCGTCAGCCGGCGGGTGGCGGCGAAGGACCCGGCGGTCGAGGTACGGGTGGTGCACGAGTCGATGGTCACGACCGATCCCCGGCGCCTGGAGCGGGTGCTGTTCAACCTGCTCGCCAACGCCGCCAAGCACGGCAAGCCGCCGATCCAGGTCACCGTCGAGGGCCGTGTGATCCGCGTCCGCGACCACGGCCCCGGCTTCCCCGCCGACCTGCTCGCCGACGGGCCGAGCCGCTTCCGCACCGGCAGCACCGACCGTGCGGGCCACGGGCACGGCCTGGGCCTCACCATCGCCGCCGGCCAGGCCCGCGTGCTCGGCGCCCGCCTGACCTTCCGCAACGTCCGTCCGGCCGGAGCGCCCGACGACGTGCCGGCGGAGGGCGCGGTGGCGGTGCTGTGGCTGCCGGAGCACGCCCCGACGAACACCGGCAGCTATCCGATGCTGCCGTAGCCCTCTCCTCCGCGGCGGCGCGACGGCGCGCCCGCCCGGCCGCGCCCGCCCACGCGCCGCCGCGCACGCCCCCGCCGGACGGCCGCACCCCGCACACGAAGAAGGCCCCCCGGGGCGGACACCATCCGGGGGGCCTTCGGTTCATGGCCGAAGGATCACACGGCCTCGACGACCGGTGCCTGCACCGCCTCGTCCTCGCCGGGCTCGGGCGCGGCCGGTCCCGCCCCGCGCAGCGCGACCTCCTTCACGAACACCGCCGCGATCAGCGCGACCACGGCCACGACCGACCCGAGCAGGAAGGCCGTGTGCGTTCCCGCGGACACCGCGTGCTGGTACGCCTCCCGCGCTGCCGCCGGCAGCTTCTCCAGGCTCTTGGCGTCCAGCTGCGCCGACTTCTCGGTGATCTTCGAACCCAGCGACCCGGCCCGGGCGGACATGACGTCCTGGACCCGGTTGTTGAACAGCGCGCCCATGATCGCGACACCGAAGGAGGAGCCGAGCGTACGGAACAGGGTGGTCGAGGAGGACGCGACGCCCATGTCCCGCATCTCGACGCTGTTCTGCGCGACCAGCATGGTGATCTGCATCAGGCAGCCCATGCCGAGGCCGACCACGGCCATGAACACACCGGACATGAGCCGCGAGGTCTCCGTGTCCATCGTCGACAGCAGGTACAGCCCGATGATCATCAGCGTGCTGCCGATCACGGGGAACACCTTGTACCTGCCGGTGTTCGTGGTCACCCGCCCGGCCACCATCGAGGTGACCAGCATCGCACCCAGCATCGGCAGGAGCAGCAGACCGGAGTTGGTCGCGGACGCGCCCTGCACCGACTGCTGGTACAGCGGCAGGAACAGCGTCGCGCCGAACATCACGAAGCCGGTGATGAAGCCGATGATCGACATCAGCGTGAAGTTGCGGCTGCGGAAGATGTGCAGCGGCACCACCGGCTCGGACGCCTTGGTCTGCCAGAACACGAACCCGATCAGCGCGGCCACGCCGATGCCGATGAGCTCCATGATCCGCGCCGACGTCCACGCGTACTGCGTACCGCCCCAGGTGGTGACCAGCACGATGGAGGTGATGCCGACGGTCAGCAGCACGACACCGAGGTAGTCGATGCCCGCCTTGGACCGCTTCTTCGGCAGGTGCAGCACCGCGCTGATCAGACCGAGCGCGACGACGCCGAGCGGCAGGTTGATGTAGAACGACCAGCGCCAGCCCCAGTTGTCCGTGATCGTGCCGCCGACCAGCGGGCCGCCGATCATCGCCAGCGCCATGACACCGGCCATCATGCCCTGGTACTTGCCCCGTTCCCGCGGCGGGATCAGGTCACCGATGATCGCCATGACGCCGACCATCAGACCGCCGGCGCCGAGGCCCTGCACGGCCCGGAAGCCGATCAGCTGTCCCATGTCCTGGGCCATGCCGCTCAGCGCGGAGCCGACCAGGAAGATCACGATCGAGGTCATGAAGGTGGCCTTGCGGCCGTACATGTCACCGAGCTTGCCCCAGATCGGGGTGGACGCAGCGGTGGCCAGTGTGTACGCCGTCACCACCCACGACAGGTGCTCCAGCCCGCCGAGCTCGCCGACGATCGTCGGCATCGCCGTCCCCACGATCATGTTGTCGAGCATCGCGAGCATCATGGTGATCATGAGCGCCAGCAGGACGACCCGTACGCTCTTCGGTTGTTTGTCCGGCTTGGTCTCGACCGTCTGTGTGTCCGCCATCGTCCCCACTCCCCTAGGTCCTTCTTCGTTCCCCCCGGCCGACTACTTACTTGCCGCCCGGCTAGTTGTCTACACTGGGAGAAGTTAGACCCGGAACTAGCCGGGCGTCAAGTAAGTTTTCTAGTCGGGCGGCAAGTAAGTTTCCGTGCGAGCGCGAGGAGTACGAGGATGGGCGTCACCATGGACGGCACCAAACAGCATCGCCGCGGAAACACCCGCCAGCGCATCCAGGACGTGGCGCTCGAGCTCTTCGCCGAGCAGGGCTACGAGAAGACCTCGCTGCGCGAGATCGCCGAGCGCCTCGACGTCACCAAGGCGGCGCTGTACTACCACTTCAAGACCAAGGAAGAGATCCTCGTCAGCATCTTCGAGGACCTCTCCCAGCCGATAGAGGACCTCATCGAGTGGGGCAGGGCGCAGCCCCAGACGCTGGAGACCAAGCAGGAGATCATCCGCCGCTACAGCGACACCCTGGCGAGCGCGTCGCCGCTCTTCCGCTTCATGCAGGAGAACCAGGCGACGGTGAAGGAGCTGCGCATCGGCGAGATGTTCCGCAACCGCATGATGGGGATGCGCGACATCCTCATCGACCCGGACGCGGACCTGGTCGACCAGGTGCGCTGCGTCAGCGCGATGTTCACGCTGCACGCCGGGATGTTCGTCCTCAACGACCTCGAAGGCGACCCCGAGGACAAGCGCAAGGCCGTCCTCGAGGTCGCCACCGATCTGGTGACCCAGGCGCACCGGTCGGCGAACGGGCCGTAGCCGGTCCCGCCCGGGCACCCGTGTCTCAGACCTTGATGCCCTTGGCGCGCAGGAAGGAGACCGGGTCGATCGCCGAACCGTAGTTGGCGGTCCTGCGGATCTCGAAGTGCAGGTGCGGGCCGCTGGAGTTGCCGGTGTTGCCGGACCGGGCTATGTGCTGGCCGGTGGCGACGACCTGGCCGACGCGGACGTCGATCCGCGACAGGTGGGCGTACTGCGAGTAGGTCCCGTTGCCGTGCTTGATGACGATGGCGTTGCCGTACGCGGGGCCGTCACCGGCGCCGTTGCCGCCGGCCTTGACGACCGTGCCGCCGTGCGCGGCGACGACGTTCGTGCCGCTCGGCACGGCGAAGTCCTGACCGCTGTGCTTGTGCTGCCACATACCGCCGGCCTGGTTGAAGCTCGCGGAGAGCGTGTACTTCGCCACCGGGCGGACCCAGGAGCGGGCCTTCTTGGCGGCGGCGGCCTTCTTGGCCGCCGCCTTCTGCTGCGCGACCGCCTGCGCCTTCGCCTTCGCGGCCGCCGCGGCCTTGGCGGCCTTGGCCTGCGCGGCGGCCTGCGCCTCGACGGCGCTCGCGGCGGTGGAGGCGGAGGAGACGTCGGCGGCGGCCGCGACCCCGGCCCCCAGCACGACCGAGGCCCCGAGGCCTGCGGCCAGGACGGCGGCGCGGGTGCGGAGGAGGGACGTACGGGAGGAACGGGACGTGACACGCGTAGACATGGATACCTCGGGAGGACGGGAGCAGAGAAAAGCCACCCGACGCACTCGGCCGGATGGGCTCATCCTTGGTAACCCCGGAACCCGTTGAACCCAAAACATGTGATCTACGACGGAAGCTAGTACTTCACGCCAAGATGTCCGACTTCTTGACACATGACTCATCCGGGACAGATCGGTCATCAATCCCCCGAAGAAGGCGAAGGCGCCGCCCCGGCTCCAGGACCAAGGCCCCCCTCTCTCGCATCAGGGGATCCACTATTCCGTCTAGTAACGGACATATCGCCTGTGCGGCATGTCACCGGCCCGTGCGCTCCCTCCCCTCGCCGATGTGACGGGCGCTACGCCGGCCAACTCCCCCTCCGCGCCGGACCCGATGAAACTGTCCGGCCTCATGTGACGCACATCTCTGGCGACTTACCACTCGGTAACCCTACGGTTCCCCTCGCGCCACCCTCGCCCCCGACCATGCACCAGACAACGGCATACGGACGTGAGAGGACCCCCCACCATGACAAGCCGACGCCCCTGGGCGCTGAGCACAGTGGTCACCGCAGTCTCCACCACGGCCCTTGTGGCACTGGCCACCCCCGCGAACGCGGCGACGAGCACCGAGGACGTCGACTACGCGACCTGGCAGACGGACTGCCAGGCGGTGATGGACCAGGCGCTGCCCTATCTGAAACAGCGGATCGCACGCACCGGCCCCGGTGAGAAGCAGGCGATCGTCTTCGACGTCGACAACACCACGCTGGAGACCGACTTCGGCTTCACGTACCCGCAGCCGGCCAACAAGCCCGTCCTGAACGTCGCCGAGTACGCCCAGCAGCACGGCGTCTCGGTCTTCTTCGTGACGGCCCGCCCGGGCATCCTCTACGCGCCCACCGAGTGGAACCTCGAGCACGACGGATACCAGGTCTCCGGGCTCTACGTCCGCGGCCTGTTCGACCTCTTCAAGAACGTCGCCGCCTACAAGACCGCCCAGCGCGTCGACATCGAGAACAAGGGCTACACGATCATCGCGAACATCGGCAACAGCGCCACCGACCTGTCGGGCGGCCATGCCGAGAAGACCTTCAAGCTGCCGGACTACGACGGGCAGCTCTCCTAGGCCGCGCCACGCGAACCCCATGCGAAAGGGGCCGGTGCCTTGCGGCACCGGCCCCTTTCGTCGGCTCGACCCCCGGAGGGTCAGGCCTCCTTGCTCAGGTTCGGCCCGGCTCCGCCGGCCGCCTGCTCGATCGGCGGGACGTCCGGCAGGGCCGACTTCTCCTCACCGCGGAAGGTGAAGGTGGCGTTGTCGCCCTCGCCCTCGGTGTCGACGACCACGATGTGACCGGGACGCAGCTCGCCGAAGAGGATCTTCTCCGAGAGCGAGTCCTCGATCTCGCGCTGGATGGTGCGGCGCAGCGGCCGCGCACCGAGCACGGGGTCGTAACCCTTCTTGGACAGCAGCTCCTTGGCGGACTGGGAGAGCTCGATGCCCATGTCCCGGTCCTTCAGGCGCTCGTCCACCTTGCTGATCATCAGGTCGACGATCGCGAGGATGTCGTCCTGCGTCAGCTGCGGGAAGACGACCACGTCGTCCACGCGGTTGAGGAACTCGGGCCGGAAGTGCTGCTTGAGCTCGTCCGAGACCTTGTTCTTCATGCGCTCGTAGTTGGACTTGGTGTCACCCGCGGCGGCGAAGCCGAGGTTGAAGCCCTTGGAGATGTCCCGGGTGCCGAGGTTGGTCGTCATGATGATGACCGTGTTCTTGAAGTCCACGACCCGGCCCTGGGAGTCGGTCAGGCGACCGTCCTCCAGGATCTGCAGCAGCGAGTTGAAGATGTCCGGATGGGCCTTCTCGACCTCGTCGAAGAGGACCACCGAGAACGGCTTGCGGCGCACCTTCTCCGTCAGCTGGCCGCCCTCCTCGTAGCCCACGTAGCCGGGAGGCGAACCGAACAGGCGCGAGACCGTGTGCTTCTCGCTGAACTCCGACATGTCGAGGGAGATCAGCGCGTCCTCGTCGCCGAAGAGGAACTCCGCGAGGGCCTTGGACAGCTCGGTCTTACCGACACCGGACGGGCCGGCGAAGATGAACGAGCCACCGGGGCGCTTGGGGTCCTTCAGACCCGCGCGCGTACGGCGGATCGCCTTCGACAGCGCCTTGACGGCGTCGACCTGGCCGATGACCCGCTTGTGGAGCTCGTCCTCCATGCGCAGCAGCCGCGAGGACTCCTCCTCGGTCAGCTTGAAGACCGGGATGCCGGTGGCGGTCGCGAGGACCTCGGCGATCAGCTCGCCGTCGACCTCGGCGACGACGTCCATGTCGCCGGCCTTCCACTCCTTCTCCCGCTTGGCCTTGGCGGCCAGGAGCTGCTTCTCCTTGTCGCGCAGGGAGGCGGCCTTCTCGAAGTCCTGCGAGTCGATCGCGGACTCCTTGTCGCGGCGCACGCCCGCGATCTTCTCGTCGAACTCGCGCAGGTCCGGCGGAGCCGTCATCCGGCGGATGCGCATCCGGGAGCCGGCCTCGTCGATCAGGTCGATCGCCTTGTCCGGCAGGAAGCGGTCCGAGATGTAACGGTCGGCCAGGGTGGCCGCCTGGACCAGCGCCTCGTCGGTGATGGAGACGCGGTGGTGGGCCTCGTACCGGTCGCGCAGACCCTTGAGGATCTCGATCGTGTGCGGCAGGGACGGCTCGGCGACCTGGATGGGCTGGAAGCGGCGCTCGAGGGCCGCGTCCTTCTCCAGGTGCTTGCGGTACTCGTCCAGCGTGGTCGCGCCGATCGTCTGGAGCTCACCGCGGGCCAGCATCGGCTTCAGGATCGAAGCGGCGTCGATGGCGCCCTCGGCGGCACCCGCACCGACCAGCGTGTGCAGCTCGTCGATGAACAGGATGATGTCGCCGCGGGTGCGGATCTCCTTGAGCACCTTCTTCAGGCGCTCCTCGAAGTCACCGCGGTAGCGGGAGCCGGCGACCAGCGCGCCGAGGTCCAGGGTGTAGAGGTGCTTGTCCTTGAGGGTCTCGGGCACCTCGCCCTTGACGATGGCCTGGGCGAGGCCCTCGACGACGGCGGTCTTGCCGACGCCGGGCTCACCGATCAGGACCGGGTTGTTCTTGGTACGGCGGGACAGCACCTGCATGACCCGCTCGATCTCCTTCTCGCGCCCGATGACCGGGTCGAGCTTGGACTCACGAGCGGCCTGGGTGAGGTTCCGGCCGAACTGGTCGAGGACCAGGGACGTCGAGGGGGTGCCCTCGGCAGGCCCGCCGGCGGCGGCGGTCTCCTTG
Source organism: Streptomyces sp. NPDC101225 (assembly GCF_044767585.1). Lineage (NCBI taxonomy): Bacteria > Bacillati > Actinomycetota > Actinomycetes > Kitasatosporales > Streptomycetaceae > Streptomyces > Streptomyces sp. NPDC101225. The sequence continues at coordinate 81,450 of NZ_JBIWOE010000029.1, read as the reverse complement.
CCCTGGTAGCCGGAGAGCAGCTGGATGACCTGCTGCCGCACCCGGTTGAGATCGGCGCCGAGCTTGACGAGGACCTGGGCGGCGACGCCCTCGCCCTCGCGGATCAGGCCGAGCAGGATGTGCTCCGTGCCGATGTAGTTGTGGCCCAGCTGGAGGGCCTCCCGGAGCGACAGCTCCAGGACCTTCTTGGCACGGGGGGTGAAGGGGATGTGCCCGGACGGGGCCTGCTGGCCCTGGCCGATGATCTCCTCCACCTGCTGGCGGACCGCCTCGAGCGAAATCCCGAGGCTCTCAAGGGCCTTGGCGGCGACACCCTCACCCTCGTGGATCAGGCCCAGGAGGATGTGCTCGGTGCCGATGTAGTTGTGGTTGAGCATCCGGGCTTCTTCCTGAGCCAGGACGACAACCCGCCGCGCGCGGTCGGTGAACCTCTCGAACATCGTTAATCGCTCCTCAGAGCGGTCAGGCAGTGGGGGGAACTTCCCCTCCCTGTCCTTCCGCAGCTTAGTCCCGCAAGCGGGGACCGCTCATTCCAACTGCCGACACCGGTGCGAGAACCAACACTGCCTCCTGACCCCGAACGCCGACATCTGCTCCAACCCGATGGTGCGAGACGATGTTCCCGCAGGCCAGGCAGTTACCCACACCACCACTACGCCGATGGCGAACGTGAGACGCCCTGTCCTGCGTGTCGCCCCCTCCCACTAGGGATGTCTTACCCGCTGGGACTGACAGTCCATGCCGCGCGGCCCCGATCCCTCCGCTACGGGCGAACAACCTTGCACCACCCCGCGCCCCCGCACGCCCCCCGATCCGGCACCCTGTGCGGTCGCATGAACACCCAGCGTAACCCGGGAGCAGTTCGGGCGGTTGCGCTTGGCATGGTTGGCAGCCGCCGCACGATTCCGCTCCCCCGCAGGCCGCTCGACGCCGGCGATCACGTCCGCCGGTGGTACGAGAACGAACTGGGCTGGGCGACGGTGCACGCACCGGCGGGGGACCCCAGATCCGCGCCGCGGCTGCGGCTGCGGGTGGGCGACCGCTTCGACGTCCTGGACGTGCCGGCCGAGGCGGGCCGCGCGGGCCTGCGCCACCTCGCAGCGGCCTCCCCGGTGGCCGTGCAGGGCGACCGGATGCGGCTGCTGGTGGCCGCGGGCAGCGCGGAGGAACTGCCGGGGCTGCTGGACTGGCTGGAATGGGGCGCGCTCGCCCTGGATCTGGCGGCCACCGGCGAGGGCGGCGTCATGGACGCGCCGCCTCCCCCCGGGAACGGACCGGCCGGTCCCCGGGGCCGCTCGGGCGCCCTGCAGGGGGCCGCCGTATGGCTGCGGCCCCCCGAGCCTGGGGGCGAGGTGGAAGCCTCGCTGCCGACGCTGTCGGCCGTGGGGGGCGTTGGGGGCGCCCCCGATCTCGTACGACTCGTGGACACGGTGGCAACGCAGTGCCACCGGCTGCGGCTGCGGCGCGCGGGCGCCCGGCCGCCGGACCTGCCGTAGAACCGCGATCAGGCGTTCGCCTTCTCGTACGCCTCGCGGATGGACGCGGGAACACGGCCGCGGTCGTTGACCTCGTAGCCGTTCTCCTTCGCCCACGCGCGGATCTGCGCGGTGTCCTGGCTGCCGCCGGAAGCCGCGCGTGCCTTTCCGCGCCCGCCCGAAGAACGACCGCCCGTGCGGCGGCCACCCTTCACGTAAGGCTCGAGAAGGCCGCGGAGCTTGTCCGCATTGGCGGTCGTGAGATCGATCTCGTACGTCTTGCCGTCCAACGCGAACGTAACGGTCTCGTCCGCCTCGCCGCCGTCGAGGTCGTCGACAAGAAGGACCTGAACCTTCTGTGCCACCGGATTTCCTTTCATCCAAAACTTGCGGGCCTGGGGTCTGCGGCGTCCGCCGTTTCGCCGTCCCCTGTTATATGCAGTACTGCAGTACGTCGGAAAGCAAACCGCTTTTGCCGGAAAAACACAAACCCCTCGGAGAGACTGACCGGGAGACCGACCCCGAGACCGGCCGAGAGACTGTCCGCGGGACCTAGTACGGGCGCAAGAGCGAGACAGATGGCTCACCCCGTCCGGAAACATGCGCGTTTCGGACATAGGGAACCTGGGCAGGGGAGGCGGAATACATCGCGGCGATCCGCGATCACAGATGCAGAAGCATCCGGCTGTTGCCCAAGGTGTTCGGTTTCACCCGTTCGAGACCGAGGAACTCCGCCACGCCCTCGTCATAGGAACGCAGCAGCTCCGCGTAGACATCGGTGTCGACCGGCGTCTCGCCGATCTCGACGAAGCCGTGCTTGACGAAGAAGTCCACTTCGAAGGTCAGGCAGAAAACCCGGCGAACACCCAGCCAGCGCGCGGTCTCCAGCAACTTCTCCAGCAGTTGATGCCCGACGCCGGCGCCCTTCAGGCCGGGCTTCACCGCGAGAGTGCGGACTTCCGCGAGGTCTTCCCACATCACGTGCAGCGCGCCGCAGCCGACGACGTCGGCGTTGTCGTCCCGTTCGGCGATCCAGAACTCCTGGATGTCCTCGTAAAGCGTGACCGTTGCTTTGTCGAGCAGGATGCGGCCGCGGACGTACGTGTCGAGGAGACGGCGCACGGCCGGGACATCGCTGGTTCGGGCCCGCCGGACAGTGATGGCTTTAGCACTGACTTCGGTGCCTTCGGGACCTACGGGACTCTCTGCTGACATGTGCGGACGCTATCGCCCGTCGGCCTCCTGTGCCGACCCGGGGTTCTCACGGCCCGTATCACGGCCGGTATCCGCGGCCGCTTGGGAAGTTTCCGGACCTTGGACGATGCGTACGGCGTCTCTGAGGGCGAGGCGCTGTTCCTCGCTCATCATCCCGAAGAAGGCGACGAGAGCGGCCGCCGGGTTGTCGGACTGCGACCAGGCGTCGTTCATCAGGGCCGCCGCGTAGGCGGCCCTGGTGGAGACCGCCTCATATCGATAGGCCCGGCCTTCCGCCTCACGGCGGACCCAGCCCTTCTGATGGAGATTGTCCAAAACGGTCATCACCGTGGTGTATGCGATGGACCGCTCCTGCTGAAGGTCTTCCAGGACTTCTCGGACGGTCACCGGGCGGTTCCACTTCCACACCCGCGTCATGACCGCGTCTTCGAGTTCTCCCAATGGGCGAGGCACAGCTCAGCACAATAGTGGGAGAAGTCCGTATTGGCGTGCCGGACGTGCTCATCCGGCGACAAACAGGATCAAAAAGGGCGCACGACTCCGATAGCGCGAGCTGCGCGGAGCGGTGCGCCCAGGGGCGCCCAGGCGGAGGGCGCCGCAGGTGAGGGGTCAGGCGTCGGTCGTCGGGGAGCCCTGCCGGGCACCCTCGGTGCGCGCGACGGCGGCGTCGACGGCCGCGTCCTCCTTGGCCTTGTTGGCCCCGCCCTGGGTCTTCACCATCACCCTGATCACGGCGATGAAGAGCGCGGCCATGACGACCGGGGGCACGAGCGCGGAGACGATGTCCATGCGTCCAGGGTAGCCACGGCCACGGAGGGCGGGCGGGGCGGGGGCCGGGAGGTTTCGGGCGGTTCGGGCGCGCTCAGCCGGCGGCGAGGTGCCGGCGCTGCCCGGAGCTGGGCGGAGTGGTGGGCTTGCGGCGCGGGAAGACCTCGCCCGGGGTCGGGATGGGACGGGCCGGCTTCGGGCCCTCGGGGGCGGGGGCCGGCTTGGGGGCGGCCGGCTTCTGGGCGGGCTTCCTGTCGGGCTTGCGCGCGGGATCGCCTTCCGCGGCCTCGGCGGGCCGCGCCCCGGTGCCCCTCAGGCCGCCGGGAAGGGCCGTGAGGCGGCTCCGGGCGGCCGGGACCGTCGGGGTGGCCCGGCGGGCCGTACCGGGCGCGAGACGGTCGCGTACGTCCTGCTCTGCGAGCATCCGGCAGCGCCCCAGCAGGACCGAGGCGGCCGGATTGCCGCGCAGGGCCCGCAGCGCGGCGAGATCGTCGGGCCGCGGGCGGTATCCGGCCGCCAGCGCCTCCTCCAGGAGCGCCAGATAGCCGGACACGGTCCCTGGCAGAGCGGCGCGGTAGCGCGCGAGATCGGCCACCAGGAAGGCGCGCAGCCGGGCTCCCTCGCGCATCGCCTCGTCCAGGGACTCGGCGAGGCGGAGGCAGTCCTTGACGTCCTCTGCGGGCGTGGGGCCGGGCTGAAGGGCGAGGGCGAGGGCGCGGCGGAGCACACGCAGCTCCTCCGCGCCGAACGCCATGCCGCCGCGGGATCCGTATGGCGTGGGCATGCGGCGACACTACGCGCTAATCAGACAAACTTGACATAAGGGGCGGGTGTGGCGCGGGCGCGCCACCCGGTTGCTCCCGGCCCGTCCTCACATGCGGGAGACGTTGCGCTCGTAGACCATCCGCAGCCCGATCAGCGTCAGCCACGGCTCGTGCTCGTCGATCACGGACGACTCCCCCAGCACCATCGGTGCCAGCCCGCCCGTCGCGATCACCGTGACGTCGTCCGGGTCGTCCGCCAGCTCCCGGGCCATCCGGCCGACGACGCCGTCGACCTGCCCGGCGAAGCCGTAGACGATGCCGGACTGCATCGCCTCGACCGTGTTCTTGCCGATCACGCTCCGCGGGCGGGCCACCTCGATCTTGCGCAGCTGCGCGCCCCGGACGCCGAGCGCCTCGACGGAGATCTCGATACCGGGGGCGATCACGCCGCCGACGTACTCCCCGCGCGCGGAGACCGCGTCGAAGGTGGTGGCGGTGCCGAAGTCGACGACGATCGCCGGGCCGCCGTACAGCTCGACGGCCGCGACCGCGTTGATGATCCGGTCGGCGCCGACCTCCTTGGGGTTGTCGGTCAGGATCGGCACACCGGTCTTCACGCCCGGCTCCACCAGCACCGCGGGGACGTCGCCGTAGTAGCGGCGCGTCACCTCGCGCAGCTCGTGCAGCACCGACGGAACGGTGGCGCAGATCGCGATCCCGTCGATGCCGTCGCCCAGCTCGTCTCCGAGCAGGGGGTGCATCCCCATCAGGCCCTGCAGCAGCACCGCCAGCTCGTCCGCCGTGCGGCGGGCGTCGGTGGAGATGCGCCAGTGCTCGACGATGTCGTCCCCGTCGAAGAGTCCGAGGACGGTGTGCGTGTTGCCTACGTCGATCGTCAGCAGCATGACCGGTACCTACTCCGCCGCTCGCAGGTCGAGGCCGATGTCCAGGATCGGCGAGGAGTGGGTCAGGGCGCCCACGGCGAGGTAGTCGACGCCGGTCTCGGCGTACGCGCGCGCGTTGCCGAGGGTGAGCCGGCCCGACGCCTCCAGGGCGGCGCGCCCGTCCACCAGGGCCACGGCCTCCTCGCACTCACCGGGCGTGAAGTTGTCCAGGAGGATCAGGTCGGCGCCCGCGTCCACGACCTCGCGCAGCTGGTGCAGGGTGTCGACCTCGACCTCGATCGGCACGTCCGGGAAGGCCTCCCGTACGGCCTTGAAGGCCTGGGCGACGCCACCCGCGGCGACGACGTGGTTGTCCTTGACGAGCGCCGCGTCCGACAGCGACATCCGGTGGTTGACCCCGCCGCCGCAGCGCACGGCGAACTTCTCCAGCGCCCGCAGCCCCGGGGTCGTCTTGCGGGTGTCGCGGACCCTGGCCCGCGTGCCGTCGAGGGCGTCCGCCCACGCGCGCGTGGCGGTCGCGATGCCCGACAGGCGGCACAGGAGGTTGAGCGCGCTGCGTTCGGCGGTGAGCAGGTCGCGGGTGCGGGTGGTGACCGACAGCAGCTTCTGCCCCTCCGCCACGCGGTCGCCGTCCTCCACGTGCCGCTCGACCTCGAACTCGTCCGTGCAGACCACGGAGAGCACCGCTTCGGCGACCCTGAGGCCGGCCACGACACCCGCCTCGCGCGCGGTGAAGTCGGCGGTGGCGACGGCCTCTTCGGGAATGGTCGCGACGGTGGTCACGTCCACGCCGTGGTCGAGGTCCTCCTGGATGGCGACGTTGGCGATGTCCTCGACCTCCACGGGGTCGAGTCCGGCGTCGGCCAGGAGCTGGGCGAGCGCGGGGTCGAGCCCGCACTCCAGGTGTCCGGCGTCGGCGTCGGCGCCGCAGGCACAGCCGTCGCCGCAGCCGCCGTTCGAGGCGAGGGGGAGGTCGGGGGTGGTCACTTCTGTCACTGCTCCTGGGGACGGTGCGCGGGCCGGTGCGCGGGCTGGGGCTGCCGGGTCGGGGGGAAGTCTGGGCCATCGGTGGTGCCGACAGCGAGTGAGCGGTCGGGATTGAGCCGTACGACGATGTGGCGGCGCCACGCGGTGTCGTCGCGGTCGGCACGGTCCTCGCGCCAGTGGCAGCCGCGGGTCTCCTCGCGCAGCCGGGCGGCGGCCACCAGGACACGGGCCACACACAGGAGGTTGGTGGCCTCCCAGGTGTCGACGCCGGGCTCGGCGGTCTTGCCGTTCTCGGCGAGGGCGTCGCGGGCGTCGGTGTGCAGCCCGTGGAGCTGGTCGGCGGCCCTGGCGAGGGACTCGGCGGAGCGCAGCACACCCGCGCCGTCGGTCATGATCCGCTGGATCGCGAACCGGGCCTCCGGTGCGAGCAGCGGGTGCCCGGGGACCTCGGGGTGCTCCACGGGCTCGGGCACGCGCGCGTGGAGGCCGTCCGCGGCCTGGGCCGCGACGATGTCGGCGGCGATGCGCTCCGCGTAGACGAGGCCCTCGAGGAGGGAGTTGGAGGCGAGCCGGTTCGCGCCGTGCACGCCCGTGCAGGCGACCTCGCCGCACGCGTACAGGCCCGGGACGGTCGTCCGGCCGCGGGAGTCGGTGCGGACGCCGCCGGAGGCGTAGTGGGCGGCCGGGGCGATCGGGATGGGGTCGGTCACCGGGTCGATGCCGTGCGCGCGGCAGGCGGCGAGGATCGTCGGGAAGCGGTGCTCCCACATGTCGGCGCCGAAGTGCCGGGCGTCGAGGTACATGTGCTCGGCGTCCTGCTCCTGCATGCGGCGCATGATGCCCTTGGCGACGATGTCCCGGGGCGCCAGTTCGGCCAGTTCGTGCCGCCCGACCATGAAGCGCACGCCGCCGGCGTCGACCAGGTGGGCGCCCTCGCCGCGCACGGCCTCGGAGACCAGCGGCTGCTGGCCCTCCGCGTCCGGGCCGAGGAACAGCACGGTCGGGTGGAACTGCACGAACTCCAGGTCGGAGACCTCCGCGCCCGCGCGCAGGGCGAGGGCCACGCCGTCGCCCGTGGACACGGACGGGTTGGTGGTCGCGGAGAACACCTGGCCCATGCCGCCGGTCGCGAGGACGACCGCGGGCGCGTGCACGGCGCCCACGCCGTCGTGCTGTCCCTCGCCCATGACGTGCAGGCTCACGCCCGCCGTACGGCCGTCGGTGTCCGTCAGCAGGTCCAGCACCAGCGCGTTCTCGATCGTGCGGACGCCACGCGCGTGTGCCGCCTCGACCAGCGCGCGGGAGATCTCCGCGCCGGTCGCGTCGCCGCCGGCGTGCGCGATGCGGCGGCGGTGGTGTCCGCCCTCGCGGGTGAGCGCCAGGTCGCCCGCTTCGGACTCGTCGAAGTGCGCACCGGTCGCGATGAGCCGCCGTACGGCGTCCGGGCCCTCGTTGACGAGGATCCGGACGGCCTCCTCGTCGCACAGGCCCGCGCCCGCCACCAGGGTGTCGTCCAGGTGCTGTTCGGGAGTGTCCCCCTCGCCGAGGGCCGCGGCGATGCCGCCCTGGGCCCAGCGGGTGGAGCCGTCGTCGAGGCGGGCCTTGGTGACGACGACGGTGCGCAGCCCGGAGGCCTCGCACCGCAGGGCCGCGGTGAGGCCGGCGACCCCGGAGCCGACGACCACCACGTCCGCGGAGATGGACCAGCCCGGGGCGGGCGCGTGCAGTCGTATGCCTGTGCTGCTCACGAGGCGGCTCCGAAGGTTCCGAAAGTGAGAGGGATGTTGTCGATCAGCCGGGTCGTGCCGACCCGGGCGGCGACGGCGAGGACGGCCTCACCGGTGAAGTCGTCCGAGATCTCGGTGAAGTCGGAGGGGTCGACCAGGGCGAGGTAGTCCAGCTTCAGCGGCGGCGACAGGCGCGCGGCCTCGTCGAGGACCAGCCGGGCGGCGGCGCGGACGGCGGAGGGGGCGCCGGGCAGTGCCTTGGCGACGGCGTGCGCGTCGGCGGCCGCGCGGGACTCGCCGATCGCGCTGAGCGCCTCGGCGCGCGCGTGCGTGGCGGGCACCTCGCGGGCCCGCGCGCGCAACGCCTCCTGGGCGGCGTGCCGGTCGCTGCCCGCGAACAGCGCGTGGGACAGCGAGAGCGCCGTGCGCCGCTCACGGGGCGACAGGTAGCGGTTGCGGCTGGAGAGCGCCAGGCCGTCCTCCTCGCGCACCGTGGGGACGCCGACGATCTCGATGCCGAAGTTCAGGTCGCGCACCATGCGGCGGATCAGGGCGAGTTGCTGGGCGTCCTTCTGGCCGTAGAGGGCGACGTCGGGGCGGGTGAGGTGCAGCAGCTTGGCGACGACGGTGAGCATGCCGTCGAAGTGGCCGGGGCGCGAGGCGCCCTCCAGGCGCTCGCCCATGGGGCCCGCGCTGATCCGCACCTGCGGCCGGCCGCCCGGGTAGACCTCGTCCACGGACGGGGCGAACACGGCGTCCGCGCCGGAGAGTTCGGCGAGCTTGACGTCGGCGTCCAGGGTGCGCGGGTAGCGGTCGAGGTCCTCGCCCGCACCGAACTGGAGGGGGTTCACGAAGACCGTGACGACGACCTCGCCGTCCGGTCCGGCGATCCCGCGCGCGGAGCGGATCAAGGTGGCGTGGCCCTCGTGCAGGGCGCCCATGGTCATCACGACGGCGCGGCGGCCCGTACGCGTGCGTGCGTGCAGTTCGCCGGCGGTGTGCAGCAGGGTGGTGGTCATCGGGCGTCTCCCTCGGCGCCGTCGGCCCGGCCGGTGCCGTCGGCGAGTACGCCGAGGAGGTCCTCGGCGAATTCCGGCTTCAGCAGGCCGTGGGCGAGCGCGCGGTCGGCGGTGGCCCGCGCCATCGCCAGATAGCCGGCGACGGTCTGCGGGGCGTGCCGGCGCAGCTCCGTGACGTGCGCGGCGACCGTGCCCGCGTCGCCGCGTGCGACGGGTCCGGTCAGGGCCGCGTCGCCGGAGCGCAGGGCGTTGTCGAGGGCGGCGCCGAGCAGGGGGCCGAGCATCCGGTCGGGGGCCGTGACACCGGCCTCGCGCAGCAGCTCCATGGACTGGGCGACCAGTGTGACCAGGTGGTTGGCGCCCAGTGCGAGCGCCGCGTGGTACAGCGGGCGCATCTGCTCGGCGACCCATTCCGGCTCGCCGCCCATCTCGATGACGAGCGCCTCGGCGGCCAGCCGCAGCTCCTCGGGCGCGGTGACGCCGAACGAGCAGCCGGCCAGGCGCTGCACGTCCACCTGCGTACCCGTGAAGGTCATCGCCGGGTGCAGGGCCAGCGGCAGCGCGCCCGCGCGCAGGGCGGGGTCCAGGACCCTCGCGCCGTACCGCCCGGAGGTGTGCACGAGCAGCTGCCCCGGCCGGACGGCGCCGGTCTCGGCGAGCCCCTCGACCAGGCCGGGCAGGGTGTCGTCCGGGACGGTCAGCAGGACCAGCTCGGAGCGCCGGAGCACCTCGGCGGGCGGGACGACCGGGACGCCGGGCAGCATCTGCGCCGCGCGCCTCCGGGAGGTCTCGGAGACGCCGGAGACGGCGACCGGACGGTGCCCGGCGAGCTGGAGGGACGCGGCCAGCACGGGGCCGACGCGACCGGCGCCGACGACGCCGACGGCGAGCCGCGCCGGGCGGTCCCTGGGATCTGGCTGTTGGCTTGTACTCACGCGACGGCGGCCTTCCGTTCCAGTCCGCTCCGGGTACCGGACGATTTCTCGTCATGTTAACGCTATCGGTCCGCGGTGCGTTCGGTTGTCCACAGGCTGTGAGTAGTCACACGATGCCCGGTGCGGGGCCCTGTGGAAATCCGGGTGCCCCCGCGGAGCGCGACGGGAATGATCCGCTGCATGAGCGATACGGCGGAACGGGCGGAACAGGGCGAGCAGAGGGACGAGCCGTCCGGCGAGGAGCGGGCCGGGCAGCGGCGCAGGCGGCGGATCAGCGCGTACCGGAGTGCCACGCGCGTGCTCGCGCGCCCCGGTTTCCTGGGCACGCTCCGCGAACGTCTGGAGCTGCTGGACGGGGCGCGGACCCTGTGCGACCTGGACGAGCCGTCGGACATCTACGGCAACGGCATCGTGGAGACCCTGGAGGAGAAGGTCGCCGCGCTGCTCGGCACCGAGGCCGCGGCGTTCTTCCCCACGGGCACGATGGCCCAGCAGGTGGCGCTGCGCTGCTGGGCGGGCCGCACCGGCGACACCAGGGTCGCCGTGCACGCGCTGGCCCACCCCGAGGTGCACGAACGTCATGCGTTCAGCCAGGTCAGCGGTCTGCGCCCGGTGCGGATCACGAGCGAGCCCCGGCTGCCGACCGCCGACGAGGTGCGCTCCTTCGAGGAGCCCTTCGGGGCGCTGATGCTCGAACTGCCGCTCAGGGACGCCGGTTTCGTGCTGCCGTCCTGGGAGGAGCTCACCGAGGTCGTCGAGGCCGCGCACGAACGCGACGCGGTGGTGCACTTCGACGGAGCACGCCTGTGGGAGTCCACCGTCCACCTCGGCCGCCCCCTGGACGAGATCGCGGGCCTGGCGGACAGCGTGTACGTGTCGTTCTACAAGTCCCTCGACGGCTACGGCGGCGCCGCGCTCGCCGGCCCCAGGACCCTCGTCGAGGAGGCACGGGCCTGGCGGCACCGGTACGGCGGCCAGATCTTCCAGCAGTTCCCCACGGCCCTGTCGGCCCTCGCCGGCCTGGAGCGGGAGCTGCCCCGGCTGCCCGGGTACGTGGCGCACGCGCGCGTGGTCGCCGCCGCGCTGCGCGAGGGGTTCGCGGCGGCCGGGCTGCCCTGGGCGCGCGTCCACCCCGAGGTGCCGCACACCAACGAGTTCCAGGTCTGGCTGCCCCACGGCGCCGACGTCCTCGCGGAGGCCGCGGTCCGGCAGGGCGAGGAGACGGGCACGCTGCTGTTCCCGGCCGCCTGGGACGAGAGGGGCCCGGGCCTGTCCTTCACCGAGGTGTCCGTACGGTCCGCGGGCCTGGAGTGGACCACCGAGGACGTGCAGGCGGCGGTCGCGGAGTTCGCGTCCCGCCTCGCCGAGGAGGCCGCCGGGGCGGGAGCGCCGGGCGGCGGCCGGTAGGCCGGGCGGGGCGACGTCCGCCGTGGGGTCGGTCAGAGTTCGGCCGGCGGGGCGACGTCCGCGGTGGGGTCGGTCAGGGTTCGGCGGGCGGAGCGCGGCGCGGATGCGGCCACCGGCTCGGGACCGGCGGTGGCCGCCCCGGGCCGGGCGTCCGGCGCGGCCGCGCCGGACCGCCGGCGACCGCGCACGACCGGCCGCCCGCCGACGCCGGACCCCGGCCGCCCGGGTGGTCCCGGGCCGCGCCGGACGCCGCCGGGACGCCGCGTCGATTGACGGCTCCGTGCAGGAGCTCGCCCTGCGGATGACCGCGCTGTCCCACCCGGTCCGCATGCGGATCTGCCGTCATCTGGCCCGCAGCGCCCACACCACCAGCGAGCTGGCGCCGGCGCACGACATGACGGCCCCCGAGACATCCCGTCACCTGGGCGTGCTGAAGAAGGCGGGCCTGATCACCACGCGCCGCCGCGGCCGCTACGTCCAGCACCAGCTGGACATCGCCGTCGTGGCCCGGCCTGGCAGCGACTTCCTGGAGGGCATCCTGCGCTGAGCCGGCGGAGGCCGGGCCTCCGAAGGCCCTGGCGCCACCGCCTCAGTCGAACCGGATGTGCCGGATGCCCACCCGTGCCTGCCGCAGCCGTGTCCGCAGCGCCCCCTCGTTGTTCGGCCGCAGCGTCAGCCCGGCGAGCACGGCGATGCGGTCCGCGGTCTTCGGCACGGTCGAGTGGTCCGTCCACAGATGCTCGGCGAACTCCGGCTCGCTCAGCCGTTCCAGGCAGTGGTCGAGCTGCCGCACGGCCCAGGTCTCCCTGCCCGCCCCGGCGTTCTTTCCGGCGACGTACTGCAGAAGGTGCCCGAAGCCGCGCTCGCGCAGCCGCCGCAGGACCGTCTCCCGCTGGGCGAGGAGGGTGAAGTGGTGGACGTCGTGGCCGAGTTCGCGCAGCCGGCCCACGGTCTCGTCCAGGTACCCGGAGTCGGTGACCGTCATCGGCGCGATCACGACTCCGTCGTGCTTGGTCAGGGCGAGGTCCAGCACCTCGACCACGCCCTGCCGCCACGACGCCAGGTCCTGGAAGTCGCCGCGCAGTTCGGGCGGCAGCATCCGGCGCAGGCCGAACCCGGCGTGTTCGGGGTCGCAGATGACACTGCCGCGCAGGCGCCGCTGGATCTCGTGTGCGGTCTGTGTCTTGCCGCCCCCGAAAGGGCCGTTGATCCACAGGAGCATGCGCAGGACCCTAGTGGCCGGCGGACGCGCGACGTGCACGCCCCCCGTGCGTCGGCCGTGGCCGCTCCCCGCGGCTCAGCCGTGCCCGCCCGCGCGCACCAGCCCGGTCTCGTACGCGAGGACCACGACCTGCACCCGGTCGCGCAGCCCCAGCTTGGTCAGGATGCGGCCGACATGGGTCTTCACGGTCGCCTCGGACAGCACCAGCCGCGCCGCGATCTCACCGTTGGACAGGCCCTGCGCGACCAGGACCATGACCTCGCGCTCGCGGTCGGTGAGCCGCTCCAGCTCCTTGTGCTGGGGCTCCTTGGCGCCGCTCGGCAGCATCGGCGCGAACCGGTCGAGCAGCCGGCGGGTGGTCGACGGCGCCACCACCGCGTCCCCGCTGTGCACGGCACGGATGGCGGCCAGCAGCTCGCCGGGCGGCACGTCCTTGAGCATGAAGCCCGAGGCACCCGCCTTCAGCCCGGAGAAGGCGTACTCGTCGAGGTCGAAGGTGGTCAGGATCAGCACCTTCGGCGGTTCGGGCTCCGAGCAGATGCGGCGGGTGGTCTCCACCCCGTCCAGCTTCGGCATGCGGACGTCCATCAGGACGACGTCGACGGCCGTCGCACGCAGCACCTGAAGGGCCTCCACGCCGTCCCCCGCCTCCGCGACGACCTCCATGTCCGGCTGCGCGGCGAGTACCATCCGGAACCCGGTGCGCAGCAGCACCTGGTCGTCGACGAGCATCACGCGGATCGTCATCGGGCCTCTTCCGTTCTCGTCCGTTTGCGGCGGTCTCCGGCTGCGTGGTCGGCGCAGCGGGTCGTGACAGGTGTCAGCGGGCGGCGTGCGTACGCGTCAGTGTGCGGGTTTCAGCGGCAGCAGCGCGCTGATCCGGAATCCGCCGCCGGGACGCGGGCCCGCGTCGAGCGTGCCACCGACCATACCGACCCGCTCGCGCATCCCGATCAGCCCGTGGCCCTGGCCGTCGAACCCGCCCTCCTCGTACAGCTCGTGGGGCGCGCCCTTGCCGTCGTCCTCGACGAGCAGGCCCAGGCCGTCGTCGAAGTAGACGAGGCGCACGCTCGCGCCCGTGTTGGGCCCGCCGTGCTTGCGGGTGTTGGTCAGGGCCTCCTGCACGATGCGGTACGCGGTGAGCTCGACGCCGCTGGGCAGCGGGCGCGGGGTGCCCTCGACCTTGAAGTCGACGGGCAGGCCGGAGGTGCGGCACTGCTCGATCAGCTCGTCTATCTGCTCGACGTCCGGCTGCGGGACGTACTCGCCGGCCTCCTTGTGCTCGCCGGTGCGCAGCACGCCGAGCAGGCGGCGCATCTCGGCGAGGGCCTGGCGCCCGGTGGAGGAGATGGTCTCCAGGGCCTTCTTCGCCTGATCCGGGGCCGCGTCGAGGACGTAGGCGGCGCCGTCGGCCTGCACCACCATCACCGAGACGTTGTGCGCGACGACGTCGTGCAGCTCGCGCGCTATGCGGGCGCGCTCCGCGGCGACCGCGACCTTGGCCTGCGCCTCGCGCTCCTTCTCCAGCCGGGCCGCGCGCTCCTCGAGCTGCGCGAAGTAGGCGCGCCGGGTGCGGATGGAGTCGCCGAGCACCCAGGCCAGCGCGAACGGAACCGTCTGGAAGACCACGATCGCGAGATTGCCCAGCGCGCCGGAGTGCTCGTTCGGCCAGCGCAGTTGCGCGACCAGTGCCGCGCACAGACCGGTGCCCAGCGCCGCCCGGGAGGCCCAGCGGGCGCCGGTCGCCGCGACCGTGTAGACGATCACCAGCATCGCGAAGTCGGCGACCGTGGTCTCGACGTCCAGCGCGACCTGCGCGACGCCGAGTCCGATCGTCAGCAGCAGCATCTTCTCCGGCATCCGGCGGCGCAGCGCGATCACGAGGCTCAGCAGGAAGGCGATCGGAATGATCAGCGCCAGCGACTCGGTGCCCCGCGACTCCTGGTGGGCGGCCGCGCCCACGACCGAGATCCCGAACAGGAAGACGGCCCAGAAGCCGTCGACCCCTGTCGGGTGCCTGCGGAGGAAGTCGTAGACGCGCTGCACGTAACCCAGAGTAGGGAAGTGAGATGCGTGCAGGGGTCAACCGGAGGGCCGATCCGCATCCACCGCGCATACTCCCCAAGGTGGAGGCCCCCCTCTCCTGCGCGCTTAGCCTGGGCCGGTGACGGAAGAGACATCTGGCCACCGGCACGGCTGGCGGACGGCGGCCCGGACGGCCCTGTACGGCCCCGGCGGCTTCTATCGCGGGCCGGAGGGCCCGGCCGGGCACTTCCGTACGTCGGTGCACGCCTCGCGCCTGTTCGCCGGGGCCGTCGCGCGGCTGCTGTGCCGGGTCGACGCGGCCCTGGAGCGGCCCGCGTCGCTCGCCTTCGTCGACATGGCCGCCGGCCGGGGCGAGCTGGCGGCCGGCGTGCTGGCCGCGCTGCCGGCCGACGTCCTCGCCCGCACACGCGCGTACGGCGTCGAGATAGCCGGCCGCCCGGACGGCCTGGACGAGCGGATCGAGTGGCTCGCCGCACCGCCCCGGGGCGTCACCGGGCTCCTGTTCGCCAACGAGTGGCTGGACAACGTCCCCGTGGACGTCGCCGAGGTGGACGCCGCGGGTGTGGCACGCCGCGTGCTCGTACGGCGGGACGGGACGGAGCGCCTCGGGGAGCCCCTCGGCGGTGCGGAGGCCGACTGGCTCGCCCGGTGGTGGCCGCTGCCGGCCGAGGAGGGGCTGCGGGCCGAGATCGGCCTGCCCAGGGACGAGGCGTGGGCGGACGCGGTCGCCTCGCTCCGCCGGGGGCTCGCGGTCGCCGTCGACTACGGGCACACGCTGGACGCGCGCCCCCCGTTCGGGACGCTCACCGGCTTCCGCGCCGGGCGGGAGACGAGGCCCGTGCCCGACGGGTCGTGCGACATCACGGCGCATGTCGCCCTCGACGCGTGCGCGGCGCACACGGCCGCGCACGGCCTTTCCGCCGCCCGCCTGCTGAACCAGGGCGCCGCCCTGCGCATCCTTGGGATCACCGGCGCACGCCCCCCGCTCACGCTGGCGTCCACCCAGCCCGCCGCGTACGTACGCGCTCTGGCGAGCGCGGGCGAGGCCGCCGAGCTCACCGCTCCCGGCGGCCTGGGCGACTTCGGCTGGCTGCTCCAGCCGGTCGGCATCGCGGACCCGCTCGCCGAGTGAGGCCGCCCGCACTCCCGCCGAGGGGGGCCGCGAGCCGGCGCTACTTGTCGATGTCCCCGACCACGAAGAACATCGACCCCAGGATCGCCACCATGTCCGCGACCAGCGTCCCCGGCAGCAGCTCCACGAGCGCCTGGATGTTGTTGTACGAGGCCGAGCGCAGCTTCAGCCGGTACGGGGTCTTCTCGCCCTTGCTCACGAGGTAGTAGCCGTTGATGCCGAGCGGGTTCTCGGTCCAGGCGTAGGTGTGGCCCTCGGGCGCCTTCAGGACCTTGGGGAGCCGCTGGTTGATCGGCCCCGGCGGCAGGTCGCCGAGCCGGTCCAGGCAGGCGTCGGCGAGGTCCAGGGCGACGTGGGTCTGCTCCAGGAGCACCTCGAAGCGGGCGAGGCAGTCGCCCTCCTGCCGTGTCACCACCTTCAGGGTGTCCTGCAGTTCGCGGTAGGCGAGATACGGCTCGTCGCGGCGCAGGTCGAAGTCGACGCCCGAGCCCCGCGCGATCGGGCCGCTCACGCCGTACGCGTGCACCGCCCCGGGCGTCAGGGCCCCCACGCCCCGCGTGCGCCCGCGGAAGATCTCGTTGCCGAGCACCAGGTCGTCGAAGCGGTCCATGCGCGAGCGCACCGCGGCGACGGCGGCACGCGCGCGCGTGCTCCAGCCCGCCGGCAGGTCCTCCTTGAGGCCGCCGACACGGTTGAACATGTAGTGCATCCGGCCGCCGGAGACCTCCTCCATGACGTTCTGGAGGACCTCGCGCTCCCGGAAGGCGTAGAAGACGGGTGTGATGCCGCCGAGCTCCAGCGGGTAGGAGCCGAGGAACATCAGGTGGTTGAGCACCCGGTTGAGCTCCGCCAGCAGCGTGCGCGTCCACACCGCGCGCGTGGGGACCTCCATGCCGAGCATGCGCTCCACGGCGAGGACCACGCCCAGCTCGTTCGAGAACGCCGACAGCCAGTCGTGGCGGTTGGCGAGCATGATGATCTGGCGGTAGTCGCGCGCCTCGAAGAGCTTCTCCGCTCCCCGGTGCATGTAGCCGATCACCGGCTCCGCGTGCACGATCCGCTCGCCGTCCAGCACCAGGCGCAGCCGCAGTACGCCGTGGGTGGACGGGTGCTGCGGTCCGATGTTGAGCACCATGTCGGTGCTCTCCGCGGCGCCGCCGATACCGACCGTGGTCTCCGTCGTAGGAGTCATGGAACCCAGTCTCTCCTACGTACGCTGGCGGTATGGAAACGGGGAGCCCGCCGAGCGCGGAGACCACGGGGGACGAGACGGCGGAGCCGGCCTGGATCGGGCTGCCGCCCGGACTGCTGCGGATGCGCCGACTGCTGCTGGTGGTCTGGCTGGGGCTGCTCGCCCTCGCCCTGGGCCTGCTGCTGGGGCTGCTCGCCGGGCCCGCCTGGGCCGCCTTCGCGCTGCTGCCGCCGGCCCTGGCGGTCTGGGGCTGGGTGCTGCTCGGCCGCAACTGGCGCTCCTGGCGCTACACCGAGCGCGCCGACGACCTGCTGATCAGCAGAGGCGTGCTGTGGCGCGAGGAGACCGTCGTGCCGTACGGCCGGATGCAGCTGGTCGAGGTGACCTCGGGGCCCGTCGAACGGCACTTCGGGCTGGCCAGCGTGCAGTTGCACACGGCGGCCGCCGCGACCGACGCGACCATCCCCGGCCTCGACCCGGCCGAGGCGGAGCGGCTGCGCGACCGGCTCACCGCACTCGGCGAGGCCCGATCGGCGGGCCTGTGACCGCGCCGGGCGTCGAGGACGCCGTTGGCGAGAAGGAGCCGGTCGCCGAACGGCGGCTGCACCCGGTGACACCCCTGAGGCGGGCGTGGGCGCCGGTGGCCGTCGTCATCGGGTGGGCGGTGCACGACCCCGACCAGGCACAGCGGCAGCTGACCAGGCTGACGGCCACGACCCTGCTGATCGCGGTCGCCGTCCTCGTCCCGGTCGCCGCCCTGTACGGCTTCATGACCTGGTGGTTCACGCACTTCTCGGTGACACAGAGCGAACTGCGCATCCGTACCGGCCTGTTGTTCCGGCGCACCGCGCACATCCGGCTGGAACGCATCCAGGCCGTGGACGTCACCCGGCCGCTCCTCGCGCGCGTGGCAGGCGTCGCCAAGCTCAAGCTCGACGTCATAGGGACCGACAAGAAGGACGAGCTCGCCTTCCTCGGGGAACGCGAGGCGCGTGCGCTGCGCGCGGAACTCCTCGCGCGCGCCGCCGGGTTCGCGCCGGAGACGGCGCACGAGGTCGGTGAGGCACCGGCGCGCGTGCTGCTGCGCACGCCTCCGCTCGACCTCGCCGTCTCCGTCGTGCTCACCGGCGCCACCTGGGGCTCGCTGCTCGCGGCGCTCGTCGTCCCGCCGCTGCTCTGGCTGGCCACTCACAGCGTGTGGACGGTCCTCGCGACGGGCGTGCCCCTGCTGGGCGCGGCGGGCGCGAGCAGCGTGGGGCGGTTCGTCGGCGAGTACGACTGGACGGTCGGAGAGTCGCCGGACGGATTGCGCATCGACCACGGACTGCTCGACCGTTCGCACGAGACGGTGCCGCCCGGCCGGGTGCAGACCGTGCGGATCGTGGAGCCGCTGCTGTGGCGGCGGCGCGGTTGGGTGCGGGTGGAGCTGGACGTGGCCGGATCGTCCAACTCCGTGCTGGTGCCGGTGGCCCCGCGGGCGCTGGCCGAGTCGGTCGTCGCACGCGTGCTGCCCGGCGTGACCGTGCCGGCGGCCGTGTCCCGCCCCCCGAAGCGGGCCGGGTGGTGCATGCCGCTGTGGTGGCGGGGGCACGGACTCGCCGTCACCGACACGGTGTTCGCCGCCCGGCACGGGCTGCTGAGCCGGAACCTGGCGCTGGTGCCGCACGCGAAGGTGCAGAGCGTACGGCTGGCCCAGGGGCCGTGGGAGCGGCTGTGGCGGGTCGCCGACCTCCATGTGGACACCGGGGCCAACAAGACCGTGACGGCCCGGCTGCGGGACGCCCGGGAGGCGGCCGAGCTGCTGCGGGCACAGGCCGAGCGGTCCCGCACGGGACGCAGGGACGCCCGCCCGGACCGCTGGATGGCGCCGCGGGCCGACGCCGGCGGTGCCGCCGCCGTCGACGGCGCCGGAGCTGGAACGGGGCGCGGGACCGGGACGGGGAGCGGGAGTGGGACGGGGGCACAGGAAAGCCGGCGGCCGTAGGACCGCCGGCTTCGGGACTGCGGGAGCGCAGGGTCAGGACACCGCGCTGCGCAGCCCCTTTACGTCGATGTGCTCGGTCTCGTCGTGAGCCGTCAGGTCGATCACCTGGCCGGCGCCGCGCGTCTCCTCGTCGGCCGGCTTGAACTCCGCCTCGGTGTCGGCCTTGTGGACCGCGAGTGCCTCCTCGCCGACCACGTCCGCGAGGTCCTCGTTCTGTACGGCCTCGATGTCCTGCGGGGACGGCTCCGCCTTCGTACCGAAGAAGTCGAACCCGCCCTCGACCGCCGGGCGCGCGGGCGTCGCGGGCACCACGGCCACCGCGGTCGGTGCGACGAAGTGCCCCGCGGGCTGCTGCGCGGACGGCGTGGGCCGGGCCGGAGTGGTGGCGGCCGCGCGCTCATGCCCGTCGACCGCCACGGGCTGCCCCTGCGCCTCGTCCTCCTGCGCCACGGGCTGCCCCTGCGCCTCGTCCTCCTGCGCCGCGGGCCCGGCGGCGCCGTCCACGGCGGCCTCCGACGCGATCGGAGCCGGCTCGGTCGCGGGGGCGGGGGCCTCGCTCGTCGCGGCGGCGGCCTTCGCCTTCACCCGCTCGCGCCTGCGGGACCTGTCGCCCTTGGGACCGTCGCCCTTGGGCGAACCGTCGTCCTCGGGCGCGGGTCCGTCCTCGGTGTCCGAGGAGTCGCCGGCCGGAGCGTCGCCCGCCGGTGAATCGCCGTTCGGGGAATCGTCGTTCGCGGCGCCGGTCTCCGGGGCGTCCGCCGGCGACGCGTCCTCGCCGGAAGCGTCGTCCTCGCCGGAAGCGTCGTCCGCGGCGGAGGCGACGTCCGCGGAGCCGTCCTCGCCGGACGACCCGTCCGCCGTGTCCGCGTCCCGCGCGGCGCCGTCCTCGTCCTCGTCGAACCGCTTCAGCGCCGCCTTCGCCCGCAGGAACAGCTGCGACCCCTCCGGGGAGAAGACCGTGCCGCCCTCCGCCGGCTCGTCGCCGTCCCCCGTGTCCGCCGTTCCCGCCGTCTCCTCCGCGTCCGCCGAGGCAGCCACAGCCTCGGTCTCCGCGGCCTCGACGTCCGCGTCCGTGTCCGCCGGCTCCTGCGTCGGCGCGGGCGGCAGCGCAGGTGCCGGCGCGCCCGTCTCTATCTCGAGCAGGCGGCGGCCCTCCAGGGCGCTCGCACGCTCGGTCTCGGCGGTGGCGTACCGCCGCAGCAGCGCCGCGTGTTCGTTGCGCAGGCCCGCCAGTTCGGCACGCTTGGCCCGCAGCCGCTGCTCCAGCTTGGCGCGCAGCTCGCGCGACTCCTCGAGGTCGGTCTCCAGCTCGGCGACCCGCTCCTCGTGGCGCCACTCGTCGCTCGCACGCGCGCGCGTGAGGTCGGCGACCTGTTTGCCCGCCTGGGCGTCCCAGCGGCGCATGACGGCCGCACCGACGACCGCCGTCGCCGCGGCTCCCGCGGCGATGACACGGAGCACGGCCTGCTGCGTGAAGACCCACGGGCCGAAGGCGCAGACGAAGGAGACGCCTGCGATCGCCGACGGGGGAAGCAGTCTGTGCAGGGGCGGGGAATGGCGGTGACGTCCACGTGGCATGGCCAGAAACTTACCGCGCGTAGGCGCCCCTTGGTGCCCCGCCCCGCAAAAACACAGCCATACCGAAACGTTCACACGGCATCAGGAATTGACCGGCGTCGAATTCGGCAAGATCGACATCTTCCGAAACCCCTGTCACCTGTCGCTCAGCCGCCCGCTGATCCACTGCAGCGTCGCGGGAATCTCCCTGCGCCAGGTGTTGAAGTTGTGACCGCCGCTTTCCAGGATGATCGACGAGATCCGCGTGACCTTCGTGGCCTGCACACGCTGTATGAACTTCAGCGTCGCCTTGTAGTTGGATTCCCCGATCCGGCTGCTGGTGACGAGCAGCGAAGTGTCGGGTGCGCGCAGATGGCTGAGGCACCACCACAGATCGGCCCGATTGCGCAGCGCCTTGTTCCCGCCGAAGAGATCGCCCGTGGTCGGGTCGATCGGCGCCTTGTAGTACGGCGACAGGCCCGCCCCGGCGGTGTACGACCCGGGGTGGTGCATGGCGAGCTTCAGCGCGCAGTAGCCTCCGGTGGAGTCGCCGATGATGCCCCAACTGCCCGGTTTCCTGCCCACCCGGTAGTGCGCGAGCATCGCGTCGGGCAGGTCCTTGGCGAAGAATGTCTCCGTCTGCGGGCCGCCCGGAACGTCCACGCACTCCGTGTCCCTCGGCGGCGCCACGGTGGGACGCAGCATCACCAGGATCATCGGCTGCATACGCCCGTCCTTGGCGAGCTCCTGGGCGGTGCGCGGATAGTGCAGTTTCGTCACGAGCGCCTCGGCGGTGCCCGGATATCCGGTCAGTACGACGGCGGCGGGAAATGTACGCGCGCGGTAGCGCGCCTGGAAGTACTCCGGCGGCAAATACACGTACGCGGGGGTGGCGATGTGGGTCGTACGGCCGACGATGTCGACCTTCTGGATCTCACCGCCGGCCGCCGGCGCGGGCCCGCCGGCCCCGCGCACGCCCGCCGTGTCGAGCACCTCCAGCGGGCCGCCCGAGCCGCCGAGCGCCGTGTGGTTGACCACGACACCCTGGTCCTTCTCCTGCCCGAACAGGTCCGCCCAGCTGGCGTAGAACCCGAAGGCCTGGTTGGCCGCGAGACCGACCGAGGCGAAGAGGGCCACCTGGGTGCCGAGCAGCAGGCCGACCCGTCCGCCGACCGCCCGCCAGTGGCGGCGGGCGAGGCGCGGCCACAGCCACACCGTGCCGATGAACAGCAGCACGGCGCACGCGACCGCCACACACAGCACCTTGTTGCTCGTAAGACCCATGACCAGCTTCCTGCCTGCGGTTTCGCCCGGCTCCCCCGCGCTTTCGCAGGGGCTTGTCCGGGACTTTCCCCGGCCTTTGAAACGCCTTTGAGAAGCGGAGTGAACCTCTCCTCGCGTGACACCGTCCTAGAGGGCGCAATGTCGCCGGATGCCCGAATCGGTACCGGATCCAAGGTCTCTCGCAGAACTACGGGATGCGATGTCTGTCAGGACAGATGAGGAAATGTCGGGTGGGGTTCCCGCCCGATCACGCAGCGCGCGGCGCGTATTCCGTGGTCCGCGCCCTGAGGCCGTTCCCGTCCTGGTCGCCAGGGCGTGCGCCGTCGTCGGTCTGCTGGACGTCGCGGCGGGGGTCTTCCCGCGCTTCCGGCACAGCCGTATGCACACGCTCGCCGAGGTGCTGCCCGGCTCGTTCGGCCCGTTCGCGGCCGCGCTGTCGCTGAGCGCCGGCATTCTCCTGCTGCTGCTCGCGCACGGCCTCAGGCGCGGCAAGCGCCGGGCCTGGCGCGCCGCGGTGGCCCTCCTCCCGGCAGGCGCCGTGGCGCAGTTCACGTACCGGCACTCGGTCGTCGGCGTGCTCATCTCGCTGGTTCTGCTCGCCCCGCTGCTGCGCCACCGCGACCAGTTCGCGGCCCTGCCCGACCCGCGCAGCCGCTGGCGCGCGCTCGCCAACTTCGTGCTCATGGGCGCCGGTTCCCTCGTGCTCGGACTGGTCATCGTCAGCGTCCACCCGGACCGCATGGTCGGCGACCCGAGCCTGGCCGACCGCATCACGCACGTGCTCTACGGCCTGTTCGGCTTCGAGGGCCCGGTGGACTACCAGGGCAACACCTCCTGGACGGTCGCCTTCTCGCTCGGCGCCCTCGGGCTGCTCACCGCCGTGACGACCATTTACCTCGCCTTCCGGCCCGAACACCCGGCGGCGCGCCTGACGGAGGACGACGAGGCACACCTCCGGGCGCTTCTGGAGAAGCACGGGCGCCGCGACTCCCTGGGCCACTTCGCGCTGCGCCGCGACAAGGCCGTGGTCTTCTCGCCCAGCGGCAAGGCGGCGGTGACGTACCGCGTGGTGTCCGGTGTGATGCTCGCCAGCGGCGACCCCATCGGCGACGTCGAGGCCTGGCCGGGCGCCATCGAGCACTTCATGGACGTCGCCAAGGCCCACTCCTGGACGCCCGCGGTGATGGGCTGCTCCGAGACGGGAGGCGAGGTGTGGACCCGCGAGACCGGCCTCGACGCCCTCGAACTCGGCGACGAGGCGGTGGTGGACGTGGCGGATTTCTCCCTGACCGGCCGCGCGATGCGCAACGTGCGCCAGATGGTCAAGCGCATCGAGCGCGCCGGTTACGAAACCCGGGTACGTCGTGTCCGTGACGTCGGCGACGCCGAGCTGGCGCGGATCCGCCAGGCCGCCGACGACTGGCGCGGCACCGACACCGAGCGCGGCTTCTCGATGGCGCTGGGCCGCATCGGCGACCCCTCCGACGGCGACTGCCTGATCGCCACCGCCCACAGAATCGACGGGGCGGCGCGAAGCGCCTCGGGCAGGGCGACGGTGGGCGACGGGCGGGCCGACGCGGAGCCGGGAGAGTACGGCGACCTCAAGGCGATCCTGCACTTCGTCCCGTGGGGCGCCGACGGCGCCTCGCTGGACCTGATGCGCCGCGACCGTTCGGCCGATCCCGGCATGAACGAACTCCTCATCGTCGCGGCGCTCCAGGCGGCTCCGAAGTTCGGCATCACGCGCGTGTCGCTCAACTTCGCGATGTTCCGCTCGGCGCTCGCGCGGGGCGAGAAGATCGGCGCCGGACCGGTGCTGCGCGCCTGGCGCGGACTGCTGGTGTTCCTCTCCCGCTGGTTCCAGATCGAGTCCCTGTACAAGTTCAACGCCAAGTTCCAGCCGCGCTGGGAGCCGCGCTTCGTCGTCTACCGCGCCTCCGCCGACCTGCCGCGCATCGGCTTCGCCGCCATGCAGGCGGAGGGCTTCGTCGACCTGGCCGTGGCGCTGCCGCGCTTCCTGCGCCGCCGCAAGCCCGCCCCGCGCGCGTGCCCGCACGCCCACGCCCTCGCGGAGCACGACGCACGCGCCGCGTGAGCGACGGCTCCTGACCGACGGCGCCCGGCCGCGCGCCGGCCGGGACAGGCCCGGACGGACGCCCCGCCCCTCCGGCCCGGGGAGGGCTTCCGTCCGGGCCGCGGCGTCTTCGCACCGCACCCGGGGCCCGGTGCTGCGGCCGGAAAGATTTGCCGGCCACAGCACTAGGCTGAACGTATGAGCAAGCAGAACGGACGTGGCCGCGTCGCCGGCCTCCCGGAGTGGGACCGCTGCGCGGTCATGGGGGTCGTGAACGTCACACCCGACTCCTTCTCCGACGGCGGCCGCTTCTTCGACACCACGGCGGCCGTCAAGCACGGACTCGACCTGATCGCCGAGGGCGCCGACCTGGTGGACGTCGGCGGCGAGTCCACCCGGCCCGGCGCCACCCGCGTCGACGAGGCCGAAGAGCTCAAGCGCGTCATCCCGGTCGTCCGGGGGCTCGTCTCCGAGGGCGTCACGGTCTCGGTGGACACCATGCGCGCCTGTGTCGCCGAGCAGTCCCTCGCGGCCGGCGCCGCCCTTGTCAACGACGTCAGCGGCGGCCTCGCCGACCCGGCGATGATCCCGGTGGTGGCGCAGACGGGCGCCCCCTTCGTGGTCATGCACTGGCGCGGCTTCCTGGAGGGCGGCAACGTCAAGGGCGTCTACGCCGACGTCGTCGCGGAGGTGGTGGACGAACTGCACGCGCGCGTGGAGGCCGTCCTGGCCGGCGGCATCGCCCCCGACCGCGTCGTGGTCGACCCGGGCCTCGGCTTCTCCAAGGACGCCGAGCACGACCTGGTGCTGCTCGCCCACCTCGACCGCCTGCTCACCCTCGGCCACCCGCTGCTGGTCGCGGCCTCCCGCAAGCGGTTCCTCGGGCGCGTGCTCGCCGGGCCCGAGGGCGCGCCGCCGCCCGCCCGCGAACGCGACGCCGCGACGGCCGCCGTCTCCGCGCTGGCGGCCCAGGCGGGCGCGTGGGCGGTGCGCGTGCACCAGGTGCGCGCGACGGCGGACGCCGTCCGCGTGGCGCGCGCCGTGGAAGGAGCGCGCTCCGCGGGACACGCGCCGGGCGCACCCGGCACCGAAGGAGTCCGGTGAGCGCCCCCCACACCGACGTCGAGCAGGTCGAAGCCGCCAACACCGCCTTCTACGAGGCCATGGAGCGCGGTGACTTCGAGGCGGTCTCCGAGCTCTGGCTGGCCCCGTCCGACCTGGGCGTCGACGAGGAGTTCCACGACCCGGCCGACGTCGGTGTGATCTCCTGCGTGCATCCCGGCTGGCCCGTGCTCACGGGCCGCGGCGAGGTCCTGCGGTCGTATGCGCTGATCATGGCGAACACCGACTACATCCAGTTCTTCCTCACCGACGTGCACGTCTCCGTGACCGGCGACACCGCCCTGGTGACCTGCACCGAGAACATCCTCAGCGGCGGCCCGGCGCCCGAGGGCGGCGACGAGCTCGGGCCGCTCGTCGGTCAGCTGGTGGTCGCCTCGAACCTCTTCTGCCGCACCCCCGAGGGCTGGAAGCTCTGGTCCCACCACGCCTCGCCCGTCATGGCGGAGAACGACGAGGCCGAGGAGGACGAGACCCCCACCTGAGTGGGTACGCGCCCCGCAGGGACCAACACGTGGTTGGAATCACAGCCCCATGGGTAGGGGCGGCTACCAACCCGTGAGCCGCCGGGTTCCCCAGGGGAAACACGCGATGAAACTCCTGGTTCCGGCTCAGGCCATGCCCCCGCGGCCCGGTCCTGTCAGTGCCCGCAGGTAGATTCGTTCGAGGCCGGTGTGCCGCCCGCACACGGTACGTACCGGCCGTCACCGACGATTGCAGGAGTGATTCGCGTGGATCGTGTCGCGTTGCGCGGCCTGAGGGCCCGCGGGTACCACGGCGTGTTCCCCAGGGAGCGCGAGGAGGGCCAGACCTTCATCGTGGACCTCGCCCTCGGCCTGGACACCCGTCCGGCCGCCGCCGACGACGACCTGGCGAAGACCGTGCACTACGGCATCGTGGCGGAGGAGGTCGTCGCCGTCGTCCAGGGCGAGCCCGTCGACCTCGTCGAGACGCTCGCCGAGCGCATCGCCCAGGCCTGTCTGAAGCACGAGGGGGTCCAGGAGGTCGAGGTCTGCGTCCACAAGCCGGACGCACCGATCACCGTCCCCTTCGACGACGTGACCGTCACCATCACCCGGAGCCGAGTATGACCGCGTCCTTCACCGCGGGTCAGAGCGACCCGACCGTACAGCCGGTACCCGCCTCCGTCGTGGCACAGGTGGATGCCGCCGACACGACGCTGCACAACCCGAAACGGGCGGTGATCTCCCTCGGCTCGAACCTCGGCAACCGCCTGGAGACCCTGCAGGGCGCCATCGACGCGCTGGAGGACACCCCCGGCGTCCGCGTCAAGGGCGTCTCGCCGGTCTACGAGACCGAGCCCTGGGGCGTGGAGCCCGGCAGCCAGCCGTCGTACTTCAACGCGGTCGTCGTGCTGAAGACCACCCTCCCGCCGTCCTCGCTCCTGGAGCGGGCCCACGCGGTGGAGGAGGCGTTCCACCGGGTCCGGGACGAGCGCTGGGGCGCCCGCACCCTCGACGTCGACATCGTCGCCTACGCCGACCTCGTCGCCGACGACCCGCACCTCACGCTCCCCCACCCCCGGGCCCACGAGCGCGCCTTCGTCCTGGCCCCCTGGCACGACCTCGATCCCGACGCCCTGCTGCCCGGCCGCGGTTCCGTCGCCGATCTCCTGGGCGCCGTCACGCGCGCGGGCGTGACACCGCGCGCGGACCTGGAACTCCACCTGCCCGAGTAGTCGTTAAGGTCAGGACGACCACTGTCTGCGGTACGGTCCGCGAGGACCTGGGGGAGTTGAAGGGACACCGTGAGAGAGCTGCGCATCAGGGTGCTGGTCGGCGTGTTCGTCGTGGCCGCGATCCTGTCCTGGGCGGGCGCCCGCCTCTGGAACGCGATCGGGACCCTTCCCAGCGTCCCCCTGGCCGCCCCCATCGTGCTCGCCCTGATCGCGGTGGTCCTGCTCGCCACGGCGCTGTCCCTGCGCGCCCGCTTCAAGGCCCAGCGGGAGCGCCGCCCCGAGGCCAAGGGCGTCGATCCCCTGATGGCGGCCCGCGCGGTCGTCTTCGGGCAGGCCAGCGCACTCGTGGCCGCCCTCGTCGCCGGGATGTACGGCGGCACGGGCGTCTTCCTGCTGGAGCTCCTCGACATGCCCGCCCGCCGCGACCAGGCCATCTACGCCGGCTTCTCCGTCGTGGCGGGCATCGCCGTCATAGTGGCGGCCATCTTCCTGGAGCGCGTGTGCCGGCTCCCGGAGGACGACGAGGACAACAACGGCGCGGCGTCCCCCGCCTGACGGCGGTCCCGCAGGGCGCCGTCAGCGCGCCATGATCAGGCTCATCGCCTCGTTGCGGGTGGCCGGGTCACGCAGCTGACCACGCACGGCCGACGTTATGGTCTTCGCCCCCGGCTTGCGGACGCCGCGCATCGACATGCACATGTGCTCGCACTCGACGACGACGATCACGCCGCGCGGTTCGAGGATCTCCATCAGCGAGTCGGCGATCTGCGTGGTGAGTCGTTCCTGCACCTGCGGCCGCCGGGCGAAGACGTCCACGAGCCGGGCCAGCTTCGACAGCCCCGTGATCTTGCCGTCGCTGGACGGGATGTACCCGACGTGGGCGACGCCGACGAAGGGCACCAGGTGATGCTCGCAGGAGCTCAGCACCTCGATGTCCTTCACGAGCACCATCTCGTCGTGGCCCAGGTCGAACGTCGTCGTCAGCACGTCCTCGGGCTTCTGCCACAGCCCCGCGAAGATCTCCCGGTACGCCCGCGCGACCCGGGCCGGCGTCTCCTTGAGCCCCTCCCGGTCGGGGTCCTCGCCGACCGCGATCAGCAGTTCGCGGACGGCGTTCTCGGCGCGCTTCTCGTCGAACTCGCCGATCGAGCCCTCGCCGTCCAGCGTCACGGGGTCGGTCATGTGGTGCCTCGTTCCATTGCGGGGTCACGCGTGCGGACCACGCGTCTCAGCTGCGGACATGGCGAAATGCCGCGCCCCCCAGGCTAAAACCTGGGGGGCGCGGCGTTCATTCCGGGCCGGTCGCGGCCGCCGGAGGAGCGGTGGTCAGCTCTCCGGACGGTCCTCCGGAGCGGGCTCGGCCACCGGGGCCGACTCCGTGGCGGTGGCCTTGACGGTGGAGATCGCCGGGGTCGCGCCGTTCGCGCCGTTCGTCAGTGCGAGCTCCTTCGGGGAGAGCACCGGCGGACGGGTGGACGGCGTGCGCCGGGAGGAGCCCGTCCACGCCGGACGCGGCGGACGCTTGACGATGGGGGCGAAGATCTCGGCGATCTCCTCCTTGCCCAGCGTCTCCCGCTCCAGCAGCTGAAGGACGAGGTTGTCGAGGACGTCGCGGTTCTCGACCAGGATCTCCCAGGCCTCGTTGTGCGCGTTCTCGATGAGCTTCTTGACTTCCTCGTCCACCAGCGCGGCAACCTCTTCCGAGTAGTCGCGCTGGTGAGCCATCTCACGCCCGAGGAACGGCTCGGTGTTGTCGCCACCGAACTTGATGGCGCCCAGCCGCTCGGTCATGCCGTACTGCGTGACCATCGCGCGGGCCGTGGTGGTGGCCTTCTCGATGTCGTTCGCGGCACCCGTGGTCGGGTCGTGGAAGACGAGCTCCTCGGCCGCGCGGCCGCCCAGCATGTAGGCCAGCTGGTCCAGCATCTCGTTGCGGGTCGTGGAGTACTTGTCCTCGTCCGGCAGCACCATCGTGTAGCCGAGGGCCCGGCCTCTCGACAGGATCGTGATCTTGTGGACCGGGTCGGAGTTGGGAGACGCCGCCGCGACCAGGGCGTGACC
The DNA here is from genome assembly GCF_044767585.1 of Streptomyces sp. NPDC101225. Lineage (NCBI taxonomy): Bacteria > Bacillati > Actinomycetota > Actinomycetes > Kitasatosporales > Streptomycetaceae > Streptomyces > Streptomyces sp. NPDC101225. The sequence goes on along the minus strand of NZ_JBIWOE010000029.1, from coordinate 52,878 downwards.
GCCCTCGTGGTACGCGGTGATCTTCTTCTCCTTGTCCGACATGATCCGGGTCCGCTTCTGCGGGCCCGCCACCACGCGGTCGATCGCCTCGTCCAGCATGGAGTTGTCGATCAGCTTCTTGTCGCTGCGGGCCGTCAGGAGCGCCGCCTCGTTCAGGACGTTGCTCAGGTCGGCGCCGGTGAAGCCCGGGGTACGGCGGGCGACGGCCGCGAGGTCGACGTCCGGAGCGACCGGCTTGCCCTTCTGGTGGACCTTGAGGATCTCCAGGCGCCCCTGGAGGTCCGGCGGGTCGACCGCGATCTGACGGTCGAAGCGGCCCGGGCGCAGCAGCGCCGGGTCGAGGATGTCCGGCCGGTTCGTGGCGGCGATGAGAATCACACCGCCCTTGACGTCGAAGCCGTCCATCTCGACGAGCAGCTGGTTCAGCGTCTGCTCGCGCTCGTCGTGACCGCCGCCGAGGCCGGCGCCGCGGTGGCGGCCGACCGCGTCGATCTCGTCGACGAAGACGATCGCCGGGGCGTTCGCCTTGGCCTGCTCGAACAGGTCACGGACACGGGAGGCACCGACACCGACGAACATCTCGACGAAGTCGGAACCGGAGATCGAGTAGAAGGGCACTCCGGCCTCGCCGGCCACGGCGCGCGCGAGGAGCGTCTTGCCGGTACCGGGACGGCCGTAGAGCAGCACACCCTTGGGGATCTTGGCGCCGACGGCCTGGAACTTGGCCGGCTCCTGCAGGAACTCCTTGATCTCGTGGAGCTCCTCGACGGCCTCGTCACAGCCCGCGACGTCCGTGAACGTCGTCTTGGGTGTGTCCTTGGTGATGAGCTTCGCCTTGGACTTCCCGAAGTTCATGACCCGGGAGCCGCCGCCCTGCATCTGATTCATCAGGAACAGGAAGACGACCACGATCAGAACGAAGGGGAGCAGGGAGAGCAGGATGCCCAGGAAGGGATTCTGCTTGGACGGCGACACCGTGTAGCCGTCCGGGATCTGCTTGTTCTGGTACTTGGTCTGCAGCGTGTTGGCGATGGTCACGCCCTGGTCGCCGATGTAGCTCGCCTGGATCTTCGAGCTGCCCTCGACCTTGTCGCCGTCCTTGAGCTGGACCTTGACGGTCTGCTCGTCACCGGTGGTCAGCTTGGCCGACTGCACCTTGTCGTTGTTGATCGCTGCCACGACCTGGCCGGTGTCCACCGTCTTGTAGCCGCCGGACGAGCCGACGACCTGCATCAACACGACCACGGCAAGGACGGCCAGCACGATCCACATGACCGGCCCACGGAAGTATCGCTTCACGTCCATCCATACGGAGCGGTGTCGCCCCGTCCCTCCTGCCATAGTGAGTTTGATAAGACAGTTCTTCTGACGGTACCCCAGCTTTGTCGCGCGAAGCCGCACGGGAGGGCTGGCAAGCCCGTCTGCATGCTCCAACGGCGCGAAACCCGCTGGGGTTCCCGATCGTCCTACAAGGACGGCCTCGCTGGCTCAGCCGCCGTAGACGTGGGGCGCGAGCGTACCCACGAACGGGAGATTGCGGTACTTCTCGGCGTAGTCCAGGCCGTATCCCACGACGAACTCGTTCGGGATGTCGAATCCGACCCATTCCACGTCGATGGCGACCTTGGCGGCGTCCGGCTTGCGCAGCAGCGTGCACACCTTGAGCGACTCGGGCTCGCGGGAGCCGAGGTTGGACAGCAGCCAGGACAGGGTCAGCCCGGAGTCGATGATGTCCTCGACGATCAGGACGTGCCTGCCCTTGATGTCGGTGTCGAGGTCCTTGAGGATCCGCACCACGCCGGAGGACTGGGTGCCCGCGCCGTAGGAGGACACGGCCATCCAGTCCATGGTGACGGGGGTGGACAGCGACCGGGCGAGGTCCGCCATGACCATCACCGCGCCCTTGAGGACGCCGACGATCAGCAGGTCCTTGCCCGCGTACTCCGCGTCGATCTTCGCGGCCAGCTCGGCCAGCTTCGCGTCGATCTCTTCCTTGGTGATGAGCACCTGCTTGAGGTCGGCACCCATGTCTTTCGCGTCCACCCGCATCACTTTCGGTCGTCCCACCGGCCGCCCATCACCCCCCAAAGGGGGGCAAGGTTTCAGCCTTGCCGAATCACCAGTCTGCCACCCTGGCGCTGGGCGACGACTTTGCCCGGGAGATTGATGACTCCCTGGCCGCGCCAGCCGGTGATCAGCCGGTCGACTTCCTCGATGTGGCGGGCGAACAGCGAACCCGCGGGCGCCCCGGCCTCGATGGCGGCCTTGCGCAGGATGCGGCGGCGCACGGCGGGCGGCAGGCCGTAGAGCTTGGCGCACTCCAGGAGACCGGCCGCGTCGCGCACGGAGGACTCGGCCTGGCCGGCCCAGGCGTCGAGGGCGTCGGCGTCGTCACGGGAGAGCTGGGCGGTGCGGGCCAGTGCCTCGACGACGCCCTTGCCGAGCGCCTTCTCCAGGGCCGGCAGACCCTCGTGGCGCAGCCGGGAGCGGGTGTACGCGGGATCGGCGTTGTGCGGGTCGTCCCAGACGGACAGGGACTGGACCATGCAGGCCTTGCGGGCGGTCTGCCGGTCGACCTGGAGGAAGGGGCGCCGGTAACGGCCGTCGGCCCCCGAGACCGCGGCCATGCCGGACAGCGAGCGGATGCCGGAGCCGCGGGCGAGTCCCAGCAGGACCGTCTCGGCCTGGTCGTCGCGGGTGTGGCCGAGCAGGATCGCGGTGGCCGCGTGCCGGAGGGCGGCGGCGTCGAGGGCGGCGTAGCGCGCGTCGCGGGCGGCGGCCTCGGGGCCGCCTTCGCGGCCGACGGTCACGGCCACGGAGTCGACCGGGTCGAGACCCAGTTCGCGCAGGCGCAGGGCGACTTCCTCGGCCCGCAGGTCGGACCCGGCCTGCAGCCCGTGGTCGACGGTGACGGCACCGGCGCGGATGCCGAGCTTGGGGGCCTCGAAGGCGAGGGCGGAGGCGAGGGCCATGGAGTCGGCGCCGCCGGAGCATGCCACGAGCACGAGCGGCGACGACCGGCGCTCGTGCGGGGACTGCTCGAAGAGCCGTGGGCCCTTGGGGGCGGTCTGCTGCTCGTTGAGGATGTCGTGGAGGACGTGGCGGACCGCCAGGCGTATCGCCGCGACCGCTGGATGGGGACCCATGTCCGGTTCCCTTCATGAAGTTTTCGGGGGGTTGAACCCAGGTTGGTCACTCAGAGTGTGTAGATGGTGACAGAACCGGGCCGTTCCCCGAGCATCGCACGCCTACCCATCGCTCACGGTCCCTCGGACGGGTGATTGGAGGGGCGTTCGCCTGCCGTCGGCCGGATTCCTTCACGCCCTTCCCCGGGGTTCACGACTCGCTCTTGCGGTGCACCCGCGCGATCCAGTCCGCCGGTTTGGCGATCTCCGCCTTGGTCGGGAGGGTGTTGGGGGAGGTCCACACCCGGTTGAAGCCGTCCATGCCCACCTGGTCGACGACGGCTCGCACGAACCGCTCGCCGTCGCGGTACTGCCGGAGCTTGGCGTCCAGGCCCAGCAGCTTGCGCAGGGCCATGTCCAGCCGGGAGGCGCCCTTCGCGCGGCGCTGCTGGAACTTCTCGCGGATCTCGGCGACGGAGGGCACGACCTGCGGGCCCACGCCGTCCATCACGAAGTCGGCGTGGCCCTCCAGGAGGGACATCACGGCGGTGAGGCGCCCGAGGATCTCCCGCTGCGCGGGCGTCTGCACGATCTCGACGAAGGACCGTCCGCCGTCCTCCTCCTCGCCCTCGGGGCGTCCGCCCGAGAGGGACTGGGCGGCCTCGCGGATGCGCTCCAGGACCGTCATGGGGTCGACGTCGGTCTCCCCCAAGAAAGACTGGATTTCACCCTCAAGGTGGTCGCGCAGCCAGGGCACCGCGCTGAACTGCGTGCGGTGCGTCTCCTCGTGCAGGCAGACCCAGAGGCGGAAGTCGTGGGGCTGCACGTCGAGTTCACGCTCGACGTGCACGATGTTCGGGGCGACGAGGAGCAGCCGGCCACCGCCGCCCTCCCCGGCCGGGAGCTCGCGGGTGGCCGGGGCGAACGTCTCGTACTGGCCGAGGACGCGGGAGGCCAGGAACGACAGCAGCATGCCCAGCTCGACACCGGTGACCTTGCCGCCGACGGCGCCGAGGACCGCGCCGCCGGGGCTGCTGCCGCGCCGCTCCTGCATCTTGTCGAGGAGCGGCTTGAGGATCTCCCGGAAGCCGGCGACGTTCGCCCGCACCCAGCCGGGGCGGTCGACGACGAGGACGGGGGTGTCGTGGACCTCTCCCGTACCCATCTGGGTGAAGCCGCGGACGTGCTCCTCCGAGGCCTTGGCGTGCCGGCGCAGTTCCGCGACGACCTCTCGGGCCTCGTCGCGGCTCACGTCGGGGCCCGGCCGTACGAGGCGGGTCGCGGTCGCCACCGCGAGATTCCAGTCGACCATCTCGGCACCACCGATGCTCGTCATGCGTCAACGGTACGTGAGCGTCACCACTTGGGGCAGGCCGCGCGGGCGGCCCGGCGCGAGGTGACCGCCGGCGTCAGCGGCAGCCGCACCCGGCCAGGGCCGTCGCCGTGCGGTCCAGGGCCGACTGGGCCGCCGCCGGATTCGTCGTGCCCGAGGCGAGGAACGCGAAGGCCAGCAGGCGGCCGTCCTGGTCGACCACGGTGCCCGCAAGGGTGTTCACGCCCGTCAGGGTGCCGGTCTTCGCCCGTACGAGCCCGCTCGCTCCGTCGTGGTAGCGGCCGGTCAGGGTTCCGGTGAAGGCGGCCACCGGCAGGCCCGTGAGGATCGGGCGGAGTTCGGGACGGGCCGGGTCGCCCGCCTCGACCAGCAGGGCGGTGAGCAGGTCGGCCGTCAGCCGGTCGTTGCGGTCGAGGCCGCTGCCGTCATGGAACTGGGCGCCCTTGAGGGGGAGTTCGAGCTTCTTGAGCTGGGCGGCGATCGCGGCCGCGCCACCGTCGAAGCTCGCCGGCCTCCCCGTCGCGACGGCCGTCTGGCGGGCCAGGGCCTCGGCGATGTCGTTGTCGCTGTTGGTCAGCATCCGCTCGACCACGGCCGACAGCGGGGGCGAGGAGACGGCGGCGACGTTCTCGGCCTCGCTCGTCGCCCTGGACGGGCCGGGGGACGAGGCCTTGACGCCGTCGTCCTCCAGGAAGGCCGCGAACTTGCGGGCCGCGTCCGCCGCCGGGTCCGTCACGCGGGTGACCGGACCGCTCGTCGAGTCGTCGGTACGGCCCTCGTCGGCCACCAGGGCGCTCACCGGCGCGAGGTTGCCGTTGACGCCGATGGGGTGCAGCGCGGGGCCGGCGAACAGGCTCGCGTCGTAGGAGAGGGTCACCTCCCGCAGGCCGCGCTTCTTCAGCGCCTTCGCCGTCCCGTCGGCCAGATCCTTCAGGCTGGCCCAGGCCGGCCCGTCCCCGGCTCCGCCCGATCGGGAGGTGCCCCCGTCCCGCACACGGGCCGTCAGGGTGGGGTCGCCGCCGCCGACCAGGACGAGCTTCCTGCTGCCCGGCTCCAGGACGGTCCGGGTGGTCAGCCGGTGGTCGGCCCCCATCGCCGACAGGGCGGCGGTCGCGGTGGCGATCTTCGTCGTGGAGGCGGGGGTCAGCGCGTCGCCGGCGCCGGTGCCGTACAGGCGCCTGCCGGTGGCGACGTCGACGACCACGGCGGAGTGGTGGGCGCCGAGCGCCGCGTCGTCCAGCAGGGGGTCCAGGACGCCGGCGAGGGCCGTGCCGGTCGGGGACGGCCGCACGGCGGTCGTGGCGCGTCCCAGGCCGACCAGGACGGACGCGGCGCTGGGAGCCGGCCGGGGCGCTCCGGCCACCGCGCCGGACGAACCGGGCGTATCGGAATTACGGCCGTGATCTGTGCCACCCGTGCGTTCCAGGGCGACTGCGCGGTCCTCCTCGGCCGTACGCTGACCGGTGGAGTCCCAGGGACCGGCGGCGGTCGCCACGGTGACCGCGAGCGCCAGACCGGCGACCGCGGCGCCCGCGGTGAACCCCCGTGTGCCGACGGACTTCGGCCGCGTGAACCGTACGGTCCGCACGCGCGCGAGCTGCGGTTTCGCAGCGGCCGTGGCCCGTCGAAGGCCCGGCCGCACTGCGTTCGCGGCTCGTTCGAGACGCGGGCGTACGGTACCGGCGGCCTGTGCCAGACGCGGTCGTACGGCGTTCGCGACCCGCGTCACATGCGGTCTCGCAACTCGCCAAGGCCTCAACTCGGGCACGACCACCAGCCCCTTTCGCGATCACACACCTGCGTGAGGGACACTTAACCACCAGAACTATGTGCTGATCATGGAGGAGCCACCGGTGGAGTTCGACGTCACGATCGAGATCCCGAAGGGTTCGCGGAACAAGTACGAGGTGGACCACGAGACCGGTCGGATCCGCCTGGACCGTCGGCTCTTCACCTCGACCGCCTACCCGACCGACTACGGCTTCGTCGAGAACACCCTCGGCGAGGACGGCGACCCGCTGGACGCGCTGGTCATCCTGGACGAGCCGACCTTCCCGGGCTGCCTGATCAAGTGCCGCGCGATCGGCATGTTCCGGATGACGGACGAGGCCGGCGGCGACGACAAGCTGCTGTGCGTGCCCGCCACGGACCCGCGGGTGGAGCATCTGCGTGACATCCACCACGTTTCCGAGTTCGACCGCCTGGAGATCCAGCACTTCTTCGAGGTCTACAAGGACCTGGAGCCCGGCAAGTCCGTCGAGGGCGCCAACTGGGTCGGCCGCACGGACGCCGAGCTGGAGATCGAGCGGTCCTACAAGCGGTTCAAGGAGCAGGGTGGCCACTGAGGCCTGAGTCCTGCGACGGGCTGCACGCACACGCGTGCGGCCCGTTTGGTTTTCTGTGCGCATACTGGCCTTGCTGCACGCGTCGTACAGGGAGCGCCACAAACGTGACGGAGGCGGAGGACCGCAAGCCGCAGTCGGACGAGGCCAGGACCACGTTCGACCCGGAGATCACATCCGAGTTCGCCCTTCCCGCGGGCTTCGCCGCCCCCGCGGGTCTCGTCGAACCGGAGACCACGTCGGAGTTCGAGGTCCCCGTGGGCCTGGACGTCCCCCAGGCGAACGGCCCGGAGCCCGGGGGGTCGGCGTTCAGCCCTCCGCGCACCTACAACGCCGGGCAGGCCCCCGCCGCCTTCACGCCGGCGGCCGGCGTCCCCGTGGTCAGCCTGACCAAGGAAGCGCCCTGGCAGGACCGGATGCGCACGATGCTGCGGATGCCGGTGGCCGAGCGGCCCTCGCCGGAGCCGGGGCCGAAGGCGGAGGACGGCGGTCCCGCCGTCCCGCGCGTGCTCGACCTGACCCTGCGTATCGGCGAGCTGCTGCTGGCCGGCGGCGAGGGCGCCGAGGACGTGGAGGCCGCGATGTTCGCGGTCTGCCGCTCCTACGGCCTAGACCGCTGCGAGCCGAACGTCACCTTCACGCTGCTGTCGATCTCCTACCAGCCGTCCCTCGTCGAGGACCCGGTGACGGCCTCGCGGACCGTGCGGCGCCGAGCCGTCGACTACACGCGGCTGGCCGCCGTGTTCCAGCTGGTGTTCGACCTCAGCGACGCGGAGCATCACCTCTCCCTGGAGGAGGCCTACCGGCGGCTCGCCGAGATACGGCGCAACCGGCACCCCTACCCGGGGTGGGTGCTGACCGGGGCGAGCGGCCTGCTCGCGGGCGCGGCCTCCGTGCTCGTCGGCGGTGGACCGTTCGTGTTCCTGGCGGCCGCGCTGGGCGCGATGCTCGGCGACCGGCTGGCGTGGCTGTGCGCCGGGCGCGGGCTGCCGGAGTTCTACCAGTTCACGGTGGCCGCGATGCCGCCCGCCGCCCTCGGGGTCGCGCTCACCGTCGCGCACGTCGACGTCAAGGCGTCCGCCGTCATCACCGGTGGCCTGTTCGCGCTGCTGCCCGGACGGGCGCTGGTGGCGGGCGTGCAGGACGGCCTCACCGGCTTCTACATCACCGCGTCGGCGCGGCTGCTGGAGGTCATGTACCTCTTCGTCGGCATCGTCACGGGCGTGCTGGTCGTCCTGTACTTCGGGGTGAACCTGGGCGCCAAGCTCAACCCGGACGCGGCCCTGGGCAACTCCACGCAGCCCGTCGTGCAGATCTGTGCGTCGATGCTGCTGTCCCTGACCTTCGCCGTGCTGCTCCAGCAGGAGCGGGCCACCGTGCTGTGGGTGACGCTGAACGGCGGCGTCGCCTGGGTGGTCTACGGCGCGCTGCACTACCCCGGCGGGCTCTCGCCCGTCGCCTCCACCGCGGTGGCGGCGGGCCTGGTGGGCCTGTTCGGCCAGCTGCTGTCGCGCTACCGGTTCGCGTCCGCCCTGCCCTACACGACGGCGGCGATCGGGCCCCTGCTGCCGGGCTCCGCCACCTACTTCGGGCTGCTGGCGATCGCCCAGAACGAGGTCGACAAGGGGCTGGTCGCCCTGGCCACGGCCGTCTCCCTGGCCATGGCCATCGCCATCGGGGTCAACCTCGGCTCCGAGATCTCACGGCTGTTCCTGCGGGTACCGGGCGCGGCGAGCGCGGCCGGCCGCCGGGCCGCCAAGCGGACCCGAGGGTTCTAGGGCGCGTCGAACGGCCCTAGCCGCGCGGAGGCTGTCCGTGGTGCGGGTCGTCGTACTGCTGCTGGTACGGATACTGCGGGGCGTACTGCCGGTCGGGGTCGTACGGCTGGCGGTCCGGGTCGTACGGCTGGTTCGGTGCGGAGGACCGGTCCGGGTCGTACGGCTGCTGCTGCGGCGCGTACTGCTGCGGGTACGGCTGGGGGTACTGCTGCGGGGAGTGCTGCTGCGGGTACTGCTGCTGCGGAGAGTGCTGCGGGTACTGCTGCTGGGAGTACTGCTGCTGGGAGTACTGCTGCTGGTACTGCTGCGGCCGATGGTGGCCGCGGTCGTCCGCCGCCGGGACGCGGCGCAGCCGGGTCGTCGCGTCGTCCATGACCGGGGGCCGGTGCTGCTCCGGCGCCGCAGCGGGGGCCTCGGCGTTCTTCCTGGCCCTGCCGCGGGCGCGCAGGAACTCGATGGCGATCGGGACCACCGAGACCAGGACGATCAGGACCAGGATCGCCTCGATGTTCTTGTGGACGACGTCCACGTTGCCGAGCCAGGAGCCCAGCAGGGTCACGCCCGCGCCCCACAGCACGCCGCCGATGACGTTGAAGGTGAGGAAGGAGCGGTACCGCATGCCGCTGACGCCCGCGATGATCGGCGTGAACGTGCGCACGATGGGCACGAAGCGGGCCAGGACCAGGGACTTGGGGCCGTACTTCTCGAAGAACTCGTGCGCCTTGGCCACGTTCTCCTGCTTGAACAGGCGGGAGTCGGGGCGGCTGAAGAGCGAGGGGCCGACCTTCTTGCCGAAGAGGTAGCCCGCCTGGTCGCCGGCGATCGCGGCGAGGCAGATGAGCAGGACCGCCGCCCACAGCGGGAAGTCCATGGTGCCGGCGGTGATCAGCAGGCCGCAGGTGAACAGCAGCGAGTCACCCGGCAGGAAGAAGCCGATGAGCAGGCCCGACTCGGCGAAGACGATCAGGAGCAGGCCCCAGATGCCGAACGTGTCGAGCAGATGGTTCGGATCCAGCCAGCTCGGGCCGAGGGCAAGCGTCGTCACGGTTCCGGGCTCCCTGAGGGGGTGAGAGAAGGTACGGCGTCCTTCCGCGGGCGCACAAAGCTATCAACGCAATGTGTCCGCCCCAGGTTCCACCGGTGCCTCCAGGATGCACTGTGCGCGGCCTGGCACAAAGCTGTGAGCCACGGGAGGGGACAGGACCGGGAACCGGCCGCGGTGGTCCCGGCCCGGGAGCGGGCTCCCGGACCGGGTGCGCTATGCGGTGCGACGGTCGGCGTTCGCCAGGATCGCGTCCCTCAGGTGCTCGGCCAGGCCCGGGCGCATGGCGTCGTAGAACGCCTTGAAGCGCTCGTCGGCGACGTACATCTCGGCGAGACAGCGGTGCATGTCGTACGGGCACGCGTAGAACCACCTGCTGATGTGCTGCCGGTGCTCCTCGGCCAGGTCCGTCGCCGCCTCCCCGGCCGCCGGCTCGCCCGCGGCCACCAGCGCGGTGTACCGCTCGGCCCAGGCGTCGGCCTCGGCCTGCAGGCGCTTCCAGTCCTCCTTGGTGTAGGCGGCCGCGCGGCGCTGCGACTCGGCGTACGCCTCCGTGTTCCCCCAGCGCTGCTCGGTCTCCTCGGCGTACTGCGCGGGGTCGTTGTCCCCGAAGACCTCGAAGCGCTCCTCGGGTGTGAGGTTGATCCCCATCTTGCGTGCCTCCATGGCGTGTTCGACGGCCGCCGCCATCTTCTGGAGCCGCTCGATCCGGGCGATCAGCAGCTCGTGCCGGCGGCGCAGGTGCGCGCGCGGGTCCGCGGCCGGATCGTCGAGCAGGGCGGCGACCTCGTCGAGCGGGAAGCCGAGCTCCCGGTAGAACAGGATGCGCTGCAGCCGGTCGAGGTCGGCGTCGCTGTAGCGCCGGTGTCCCGCACGGCTGCGCTCGCCGGGGGCGAGCAGGCCGATGTCGTCGTAGTGGTGCAAGGTGCGCACCGTGACGCCCGCGAAGCCCGCGACCTGTCCCACGGAGTAACTCACTTCGTCCGCTCCCTTCTCGGTACGCACTCCACGCTGAACCCTCACGCCACGTGAGGTGCAAGTCGGTTCACCGGCGGATGCCCGGGTGTCGCCCGCCCTCCGGATGTTTCCTGCCTTTCGTCCGCTTATGGTGAGCCCGTGGCCCACGATTCCGCCCAGCGGGCGCCCGCGGTCCCGGCGACACCGGCGCGCACGCTGGTGCCGTTGATCATCCCCGCTCTGGTCGTGGGAGTGGGGGCGAGCCTTCTGCTCGTGGGCGTGAGCGCGGCGGCGGGCCGGCTCCAGCACGTGCTCTGGAACAACCTGCCGGACGCCCTCGGGGTGGGCCGGTACTCCGTCCCGTGGATTCTCGTCGTGCTGACCACGACCGGCATCGCGGTCGGCCTGGTGGTGTGGAAGGTGCCCGGGCACGCGGGCCCGGATCCGGCGACCCTGAGCCTGAACGCCCCCGTCCTGCCGCTCTCCGTGCTGCCCGGCCTGGTGCTGGCGACCGCGCTGATGCTCGCGGGCGGGCCGAGCCTCGGGCCGGAGAACCCGATCATCGCGGTGAACGTGGCACTCGCCTACTGGCTGGGGAGCCGGCTGATCAGCCGGGCCCCCGGACACCTGTGGCCGGCGCTCGCCGAGGCGGCGACGATCGGCGCCCTGTTCGGGACGCCCGTGGCGGCGGCGCTGGTCATCTCCGAGGCGCTCGCCGGCCGGCAGATGAGGGGGCTGCTCTGGGACAACGTGTTCGGGCCCCTGGTGGCCGCCGGGGCGGGCTCCCTGACCACCTCGCTGGTGGCGCGGCCGAGCTTCGACCTGCGGCTGCCGCCCTTCGGCCGGCCCGGCTGGGCCGATCTGCTGTCCGTCCTGGTGGTCGCGTCGCTGGCGGCGGTGCTCGGCATGTGCGCCGTCTACGCCTTCCCGTACCTCCACCGCGCCTTCGCGCGCCTCGACCACCCCATGCTGGCTCTGCCGGCCGGCGGGCTCGTGCTGGGGCTGCTGGGCGCCCTGGGCGGGCATCTGACACTCTTCAAGGGCCTGGACGAGGTCGCCGACCTGGCGAAGAACCCGGACGGCTGGTCGGCCGGGCAGTTCGTGGGGATGGCCGTGGTGAAGCTGGCCGCGCTGCTCGTCGCCGCGTCCTGCGGCTTCCGGGGCGGCCGCATCTTCCCGTCGGTGTTCGTCGGGGCCGCCTTCGGGCTGGGCGCGCACGCCTTGGTTCCGGCCGTTCACCCGGCGGTCGGCGTCGCCGCGGGCGTCCTGGGCATACTCCTCGCCATCACCCGCCAGGGCTGGGTGAGCCTGTTCACGGCCGCGGTGCTGGTGTCCGAACCCTCGATCATCGCCCTGCTCTGCTTCGCCTCGCTGCCCGCCTGGCTGCTGGTGACCGGCCGGCCCCAGATGCAGCTGCGGGACGACGGAACTCCGGTCCACTGACACCCGTTCCTCGATTGACACAAGGGAGACAAGGCCATGGCCCTCCACAAAGGCCCGCAGAAGCACGACGAGCGTCCGGTGTCGGTCAACCCCTTCTTCGGGGAGGCCAATCCGGTCGCCGGCATGACCGGCGCTCCGCCCAGGCACCGGCTCCCGGACAGTCCGCTGCCGCCCATGACGGCGTATCAGCTGGTGCACGACGAGCTGATGCTGGACGGCAACTCCCGGCTGAACCTCGCCACGTTCGTCACCACCTGGATGGAACCGCAGGCCGGTGTCCTGATGGCGGAGTGCCGGGACAAGAACATGATCGACAAGGATGAGTACCCGCGCACCGCCGAGCTGGAGCGGCGCTGCGTGGCGATGCTCGCCGACCTGTGGAACGCGCCGGATCCGGCGGCCGCCGTCGGCTGTTCCACGACCGGGTCCAGCGAGGCGTGCATGCTCGCCGGGATGGCCCTGAAACGGCGCTGGAGCAAGCGGAACCCCGCCCCCGGGGCGCGCCCCAACCTGATCATGGGGGTCAACGTCCAGGTGTGCTGGGAGAAGTTCTGCAACTTCTGGGAGGTCGAGGCGCGCCTCGTGCCCATGGAGGGTGAGCGCTTCCACCTCGACCCGCAGGCCGCCGTCGACCTGTGCGACGAGAACACCATCGGGGTCGTGGGCATCCTCGGCTCCACCTTCGACGGCTCCTACGAGCCCATCGCCGACCTGTGCGCGGCCCTCGACGCCCTCCAGGAGCGCACCGGCCTCGACATCCCCGTGCACGTCGACGGCGCGTCCGGCGGCATGATCGCGCCGTTCCTCGACGAGGACCTGGTGTGGGACTTCCGCCTCCCGCGCGTGGCGTCCATCAACACCTCGGGGCACAAGTACGGCCTCGTCTACCCGGGCGTCGGCTGGGCCCTGTGGCGCGACAAGGAGGCGCTGCCCGAGGAGCTGGTCTTCCGCGTCAACTACCTGGGCGGCGACATGCCGACCTTCGCCCTCAACTTCTCCCGCCCGGGCGCCCAGGTGGTCGCGCAGTACTACACGTTCCTGCGGCTGGGCCACGAGGGCTATCGCGCCGTGCAGCAGACCACCCGGGACGTGGCCGTGTCCCTCGCCGACCGGGTCGAGGCGCTCGGCGACTTCCGGCTGCTGACGAGGGGCGACCAGCTGCCCGTCTTCGCGTTCACCACCGCGGACGGCGTGAGCGCGTACGACGTCTTCGACGTGTCCCGGCGGATGCGGGAGAGCGGCTGGCTGCTGCCCGCGTACACCTTCCCGCCGAACCGGGAGGACCTGTCCGTGCTGCGGGTGGTGTGCCGCAACGGCTTCTCCAGCGACCTCGCCGACCTGTTCGTGGAGGACCTGTCCCGGCTGCTGCCCGAACTGCGCAAGCAGCCGCACCCCGCACCCAAGGACAAGGGAGCGGCCACCGGCTTCCACCACTGACGGGCAGCGCCCCTCAGGGGACCCCGCACCGGGTGTTCAGCGGTCCACCGGGTGTTCAGCGGTCCACCGGGTGTTCAGCGGTCGTCCCCGGGGTGGTGCTCCCCCGTCGCGTAGGGGTTCTCCTCGCCGTCCGCCAGGACACCGACGAACGGCTCTCCCTCCCCCGCGAAGGTGTACGCCCCGCCCTCGATCCGCCCGATCAGCTTCTGGGTCCACCCGGCCTCTACGTCGGCCGTGTGGACCCAGAGGTTCATGATCTCGCCGATGTGGCCGAGCTGTTCGGGGCCGCCCTCGGGGACGTAGTGCTCGGTGACCGAGGAGCGCCACGCCTCGGTGCGCCGGATCCGCTCCTTCAGCAGCGCCACCACCTCGGCCCGCGGCAGGTCGACCATGAAGCCGATCGCCGCCGACTTGACGTCCGTCTTCTGGTCGTACGAGGTCAGCGCCTCACGCAGCAGCCGGAAGTACTCCCGCGTGCCCCGGTCGGTGATCTCGTACTCCGTGCGCGGCGGGCCGCCGGCCGTCGACGGCGCGATCTCGTGCCCGTGCAGCAGCCCTTGCTTCGCCATCTGCTTGAGCGCGTGGTAGATCGAGCCGGGCTTGGCGTTGGACCACTCGTGCGCGCCCCAGTACTCCAGGTCGCCGCGCACCTGGTAGCCGTGGGCCCGCCCGTGCCGGCGGACCGCGCCGAGCACCAGGAGACGGATCGCTGACATGGGGCCAGCGTAGGACCCTTGACGTCAGCCCCCGCTCGTGCCCTGCTCCTTGGCGACCAGCTCGAAGGCGGTGGCGCCGTCCAGGGACTCGCGGATGATGTCGGCGTGCCCGGCGTGCCGCGCGGTCTCGCGGATCAGGTGCAGGCAGAGCCAGCGCACCGAGACACGGCCCTCCGGCGGGAACCAGGGCTGGTCCGGCAGCGGGAAGGTGTCGTCGAGGCTCGGCACGGAGCGGATGTACGCCTCGGTCTCCGCGGCGACCTTCTCCCAGTGGGCGAGCTGCGACTGCACGGTCTCGCCCTCGACCAGCTGGAACGTCTCGTGCCAGTTGGAGGCGTCCCGCTGGATGGCCGGCGGCTCCTGCCGGGCCCGCGCGATCCAGCCCTGCTCGACCTCGGCCACGTGCTTGAGCAGGCCGGACAGGGACAGCTCGCTCGCGCTGGGCCTGCTCGCGGCCTGCTCCTCGGTCAGTCCGAGCAGGGCGCGCCGGATGCCGCCGCGCTGTTCCTCGATGAACGCGAGCAGCGCTCCGCGCTCGTCGCCCTGGGCTTCTGCGGAAACGTGAGTGACCATGACCGGCCGCCTTTCGTCGGGTGCTGCGGGGAGGGGGAGCCGGGGGCTCCCCCTGACACCGACGAAGCTACGGGTCGTCTAGGACAGGTTCCGTCCTAGAAGGGGAAGCCGCTCCGGCCGTGCTGCACCGAGATCCATTTCAGCGTGGTGAAGCAGTCGACGGTCGACTCGCCGTTCAGCCGGCCCACACCCGAGCTCTTCTCGCCGCCGAAGGGGACGAGCGGCTCGTCGTGGACGGTGCCGTCGTTGACGTGGAACATGCCGGTGTCGATCTGCTTGGCGAAGTTGACGCCGCGCTCGACGTCGCCCGTGTGGACGGCCCCGCTCAGGCCGTACGGCGTGTCGTTGACCATGGCGACCGCCTCCTGCTCACCGTCGAAGGGGATCAGGAAGGCGACCGGGCCGAAGACCTCCTGCCGGAGCAGGGCCGAGTCGGCGGGCAGGTCGGTCAGGATCGAGGGCTCGACCAGGTTCTCGGTGGTCGCGCCGTGCACCAGGGCCGTCGCGCCCTCGGCGATCGCCTGCTCGACGGTGGCCGAGATGGCGTCCGCCTGCGAGGAGTTGATCACCGGGCCGATGACGGTCTGCGGGTCGCTCGGGTCCCCGGCCTTGAGCGTCCTGACCTTGGCGACGAACTTCTCGGTGAACTCGTCGGCGATGACGCGGTCGACGAGCACGCGGTTGGCCGCCATGCAGACCTGGCCCTGGTGGACGTACCGGCTGAAGACCGCGGCGTCGACCGCGTAGTCGATGTCGGCGTCGTCGAGGACCACGATCGCGCTGTTGCCGCCGAGTTCGAGGACCGAGCGCTTGAAGTGCGCGGCGCAGACCGTGGCCACATGGCGGCCGACCTTGTCGGAGCCGGTGAACGAGATGACCTTCGGCACCGGGTGCTCGATGAAGGCGTCGCCGATCTCGGCGATGTCGGTGATGACGACATTCAGCAGACCGCCCGGCAGCCCCGCGTCCTCGAAGATCTTCGCGACCAGCGAACCGCCGGTGATCGGGGTGTTCTGGTGCGGCTTGAGCACCACGCCGTTGCCGAGCGCGAGGGCCGGGGCGACCGACTTCAGGGACAGCAGGAAGGGGAAGTTGAAGGGGCTGATGACGCCCACGACCCCCACCGGCACGCGGTAGAGGCGGTTCTCCTTGCCGTCCACCGGCGACGGGAGGATCTTGCCCTCGGGGCGCAGCGCCCACTGGATCGACTCGCGCAGGAACTCCTTGGCCAGGTGGAGTTCGAAGCCGGCCTTCAGCCGGGTGCCGCCGAGCTCGGCGATGATCACCTCGGCGATCTCCTGCTCGCGCTCCTCGATCAGCCTGAGCGCCCTCTCCAGGACCGCCCGGCGGGCGTAGGCGTTGGTTCTCGCCCATTCCTTCTGGACGCGGGCGGCCGCGCGGTACGCCTCGTCGACCTCGTCGACCGTGGCTATCGTGATCGACGCCAGCTTCTCGCCGTTGTACGGATTGAAGTCGATGATGTCCCAGGAGCCGGTACCCGGGCGCCACTCACCGTCGATGTACTGCTGGGCCAGGTCGGTGAAGTAGGACGACATGTGATCCCCAAATCACTAGCAGACAGACGATCGGCGTCACGGTCTGATCACATGTCATCGTACTGGTGGCGCAGGTGAGTTGGGGACGCTCCGCAATCTTCTGGGGAGAACCCTAGGAAAGCTGGAGGAGACCCCGCAGCAGATCGCGGCTCTCGTCCGGCCCGGGACTGTCCTGCTGAAGCTCCTTGAGCGCCTTCTCGTACTGGACGACGTCCTCGTGTTTGTCCAGGTAGAGCGCGCTGGTGAGCTGCTCCAGGTAGACGACGTCCGACAGGTCGGACTCGGGGAAGCTGAGCAGCGTGAACGCCCCGCTCTCGCCCGAGTGACCGCCGAGGCTGAACGGCATGACCTGAAGCCGTACGTTGGGCCGCTCGGAGATCTCGATCAGGTGCTGGAGCTGGCCGCGCATCACCTCGCGGTCGCCGTAGGGCCGGCGCAGGGCGGCCTCGTCCAATACGACGTGGAACTCGGGGGCGTGCTCGGAGACCAGGCCCTTCTGCCGCTCGAGACGCAGCGCCACACGCTTGTCGATGTCGGCGGCGCTCGCGCCCTTCATGCCCCGCTTCACGACCGCGCGCGCGTACGCCTCGGTCTGCAGCAGGCCGTGCACGAACTGCACCTCGTAGGCGCGGATCAGGTGCGCCGCACCCTCCAGGCCCACATAGGTGGGGAACCAGGTCGGCAGGACGTCGGAGTAACTGTGCCACCAGCCGGCGACGTTGGCCTCGCGGGCCAGGGAGACGAGCTGCGCGCGCTCCTGCTCGTCCGTGATGCCGTAGAGCGTCAACAGGTCTTCCACGTCACGTGTCTTGAAACTCACGCGGCCCAGTTCCATCCTGCTGATCTTGGATTCGGAGGCACGGATCGAGTAACCCGCTGCCTCGCGGGTGATTCCGCGCGCCTCGCGCAGCCGCCTGAGTTGCGAGCCGAGCAGCATGCGCCGCACCACCGATCCGGGCTCTCCCACGCTCACGTTCGCCAGCCTCCCCAACCGCTTCAGAGGCCAGAGTCTGCCACTAAAACACTCCGAGCAGTACTCGTCCGATTACAGAGAAGGCAAGAAGTCAAAGATTCCGCACAGGAGAGAGGAAGGAGTTGGCAACCACAGGGAGAGAAGTTGGCGGAAAAAATGCCCCACAAGCGGTACGGGGACGTCTAATTCGGTCACGTGCACGTGCATCTGCACCTTGCATCTGCACCGCACATCCGAAACCATGGTCCCGCGCCACCGCTGCATCGCAACGACCGCGAATTCCCGGGAGTGCCTCGCATGGGGACGAATGGATCGACCATGCTCGAGCCGTTACGGCAGGGCCTTCCGCCGCTTGATCTCACGGCCGTGTCCAACGCCGCCTCCTGCGCCCTGCCCGCCCGGTACGAAGCGGTGCGCGAGGCGCGGAACTTCACCCGCAGCACCCTCGGCCAGTGGGACATAGGCGAGCGCTTCGACGACGTGTGCCTGGTGGTCTCCGAGCTCGTCACCAACTCCCTGCGGCACGGCCTGCCGGACGGCACCCTGTGCACCGCGGACCAGAGCCCGCCCGTACGGCTGCACCTGATGCGCTGGACCGAGCGGCTGGTGTGCGCGGTGCGCGACCCGAGCCAGGCCGGCCCGGTCGCACGCGAGGCGGACGACTTCGCGGCCGAGTCGGGCCGCGGCCTCTTCCTCGTCGACTCCTTCGCCGACGGCTGGGGCTGGCACCCGATGGCGGGGACGCTGGGCGGCAAGGTCGTCTGGGCACTGTTCCGGCTGCCGCACGCGGTCCGGCCGCAGTCCGCCGAATAGGGAACCCGGGCGTTGTTCGACGCCCGGGTTCTACGCGCGTTACAGCCCGTAAAGAGCTGCTTGCCCCGGTTTGTCCCGGGGCAGGGCAGCGGTCAGCCCGCTATCAGGTGGTCGAACTCGCCGTCCTTGATGCCCAGGAGCATCGCCTCGATCTCCGCGCGCGTGTAGACCAGCGCCGGACCGTCGGGGAAACGTGAGTTGCGCACGGCCACCTCGCCGCCGGGCAGTCTCGCGAACTCCACGCAGGAGCCCTGCGAGTTGCTGTGCCGGCTCTTCTGCCAGGCCACCTCGTTCAGCTCCGTGGCTGCCATGCCGTTGTACGCGTCGCGGTCCACAGGTCGCTCCCCGGTGGTGCGGTGGCCATGTGGCCATTGATGCAAAGGTCAACTGTCCGGATCATAGCCGTGTTCATGTGCAGATGCATGAGCAGATGCACGTGCACGGGGGGTGGTCCTGCGGTTACAGCTTTGGCGAGCGCTTTACCCGATCCCTTCGAGCGTCTGCCCCAAGGCCCGCAGGACATGCGACCGCCAGCCGCCGCCCATGATCCTGCGCGCCATCAGCTGCGCCGGGTCGTCCGGGTCGAATCCCTCGTGCACTAGGAACAGACGCGTACCGCGCCCTTCCTGTTCCAGTGTCCAAGTGATGGTCCAGTCCGCGGGATTGGCCGGATCGGCGTCGGCCCAGCGGAGGCGGAGCATCCGCCCGATGTCGTAGGCGAGGACCCGCACGTCGACGACGCCGGAGAAGTCGGTGCGGGGCCTGGGTACGGAGGTCAGGCGATACCGGTGCCCCACCTCCAGCCGGAAGTCCTCGGCCCCCTGCATCTGCCACTGCACGAGCAGCTCGGGCTCGGTCAGGGCGCGCCAGACCTTGGCGGGCGGGTGGGGGAAGAAGTGGTCGACACGGATGACGGTCAGGTCGCCGCCGCTCAGATCGTCGTCCAGGTCGGCGTCCAGGTCGGCGTCCAGGTCGGCGTGGGACGGATCGTCGTGGGGCCGATCGTCGTGGGACGGAGCGGCGTGGGACGGATCGTCGTGGGACGGATCGTCGTGGGACGGAGTGGCGCGGGGCCGATCGCCGTGGGACGGATCGTCGTGGGACCGAGCGGCGCGGGGCCGATCGCCGTGGGACGGAGCGGTGTGGGACGGGTCGTCCTCGCGGCCGTCGGTGGGTTCGGTGCTCATGCCGGGTCATCGTCGGGCATGCGGTCCAGCAGATCGCCGAGGCCCTTCAGCCGCTCGCGCCAGAACCGCTCGTACGGATGGAGCCAGTCCTGCACCTCGGCGAGCGGGGCCGCCTCGAGCCGGTAGATGCGCTGCCGGCCGGAGCGCTGCTCGGAGACGAGGCCGGCCTCCCGGAGCACCTTGAGGTGCTCCGAGAGGCTCGGGCGGCGCATGTCGAAGTGGTCGGCCAAGGCCTGGACGGGCTGGGGCCCGCGCTCGCGCAGCAGCCGCAGCACCTCGCGGCGGGTGGCGTTCGCGAGCGCGGCGAAGACGCGGTCGTCGGCGGCCTCTCGGGCCCCGGCTGCGGGCATGGCCGGCCTTTCTACTCGTGGGCCTCCGTGATCAGCATCAGACCGTTGCCGTCCGGGTCCCGGAAGGAGGCCATCCGCCCCCACGGGAAGTCGTCCGGGCCCTGCACCTCGGTGCCGGCCCCGGCGAGCCGGGCGCAGTCGGCGTCGACGTCGGTCGTGACCAACATGATCCCCCGGGTCGATCCGGGATCGAAATCCCCCATCCCCGGCCCGGAGAGCGTGAAGACGGTCTGCGCGCCCTTCGGCGCCACCTGGAGCCATCGGCCCGGCGGCATCCGGAGGTCGGCGGTGACCTCGAATCCGAGGACGTCCCGATAGAAGCACAGGGCACGGTCCTGGTCGATGACGGGGAGGGTGACGAACGAGGCGTGGGTGATGTTCATGGGATCGACAATAGGTAGGCATTTCCCTACGAGTCAAGCGTAGGGAATGTCCTACTCATTGAGGTGCACATCTCCCTCACAGGCGCTCCCCCTGGGCCCCCTGGGTGCTGCTGGTAGCTTGCTGCGGGCGTTTCGGTCGTGGGCCGGGGCGCCGGGCACCTACTGCTACAGCTTGGGAGCTTTCAGTGACTTCGTCGATGTTCACGCGTTCCTCTCGCAGGGTGTCGCGTCGGCAGGTGCGGATCGCGGCGGCGGCCGCGGGGCTGGTGGGCACGCTGGTGCTGAGCGCGTGCAGCGACGGCGGTGGCTCCAAGGACGACTCCTCGGCCCGCCCCTCCGCCTCCTCGACCACGACGGCGGACACGGGTGGAAGCACCGGCGGGACCGCGAGCGCGTCCGACGACCTCCAGGGCAGCTGGCTCGCCACGACCGGCGGCAAGGCCGTCGCGCTGGTGATCAACGACAAGCAGGCCGGACTCTTCTCCACCGGCGGAACCGTGTGCAGCGGTACCGCCGGCAAGGAGGCCGACATGCGGATGATCCACCTGACCTGCGCGAACGGTGACAAGAGCCGGGCGTCGGGCATGGTCGACTCCGTGTCGAAGAGCGCGATGCGGATCACCTGGTCGGGCAGCGTCGGCAAGGAGACGTACACCAAGTCGAAGGGCGGGACCCTGCCGACGGGGTTGCCGACGGCGAGCCTCGGGCAGTAGCCGCCGGGGGCGCGCGAGCGCCTCACGCGCGCGTGCGTGATGATCGGTGCACGCGATCACCGGCGTCACGCCGCAGAGCACCCGAGGACCCCTATGCGCGCCACCCCCGTCGCCGTCGCCGCTCTCTGCGCGGCCCTGCTCCTGTCCGCCTGCGGCACCGGCGGCGGTGACGGCGGCGGCGGCGGCAACGGCAAGGCCGCCACGTCCGGCGGCGCCTGCACGCTCGACGGTGTGGGCGTGCAGGTCGCGGCGAGCGCCGCTCCCTCCGCCGGCGACTCCGGCGACGTGACCGTCACGCTCACCAACCACGGCTCGACGTGCACCCTGGACGGCTTCCCGGCGGTGCGTCTGCAGGCCGGCGGCACCACGAGCACCGTGCCGTCGGACCCGGCGGCCAGGGCCCGCAAGCTGACCCTCGCCAAGGCGGCGACCGCCTCCTTCACGATCACCTACGTGCGCGGCGAGGCGGGCGGCGAGCGGAGCCTCGCGGTCGAGAAGGCCACGTTCGGCCTGCCCGGCTCCTCCGCCGGGCACGACATCGCCTGGTCGTACGGCGAGGTGGCCCTCACGGACGGCGCGGACCGGCCGAACGCCTCGGTGACCGCCTTCCAG
Source organism: Streptomyces sp. NPDC101225 (assembly GCF_044767585.1). Lineage (NCBI taxonomy): Bacteria > Bacillati > Actinomycetota > Actinomycetes > Kitasatosporales > Streptomycetaceae > Streptomyces > Streptomyces sp. NPDC101225. The sequence goes on along the minus strand of NZ_JBIWOE010000029.1, from coordinate 31,545 downwards.
CAGGCCGGCGACTGACGCCCGCCCGCCCCCGCACGGCTCAGGGAAGCCGCGGCCGGGTGCCCACCCGGGCCCGGTCCGCGGCCTGCGCGCCCTCGGTCCAGCCCGCCGCGTCGCTCACCCCGCGCAGACGGCTGGTGGTGGTGTGCGGGAACAGGCGGTCCGTGCGGTCGCCGACCGCGACCTCGCGGGAGGCCAGCACCGGAAGCAGGTCGTCGGTCACCTGCGTCTCGGCGGCCGCCGCCAGGCGCGTGCCTATCCGGTGGGCGTAGGCCGCGAGGAAGGACTGGCGGAAAGTCTTGGTGCGCTTGCGGCCGCCCGCGCGCTGGGCCGCCTCCGCCTTCGTCATGGCGGCCGTGGCCTGCACCAGCAGCGAGGTGTGGAGCAGCTCGACCGCCTCCAGGTCGGCCTCGAAGCCGACGACGGTGGAGAAGCCCAGCGGTTCGTTCCACACCGCGCGGCAGTGGTTGGCGGTGGCGACCGCGTCCAGCAGCACCGCCTTGGCCTGTTCGTACGGCGCCTCGACGCCGATCCGGCAGGCGCCGGGGGCGGACGGGGACGGCGCCCGGGCCGCGAGCAGCGCCTCGTCGATGCTGTGCCGGGCCATCAGCTCCTGGGCCTTGGCGGACAGCGCCTCCGCCTCCTCCGGGAAGCCGGTCGCCTCCGCCTTGGCGAGCAGCGCGCGGATGCGGGTGAGCATCCGGGACTCGGTGCCGCGGCCGGACACGGGGCCGGGCGCGGGACCGGACCGGTGCACGGGCTCCTCGAGGAATTCGAGCGCCGGCAGGCGCAGCAGCAGGCGGTACAGCTCCAGGACGGCGGTCGCGTGCGTGAAGCGGTCGGTGCCGGGGGGCGCGGTGACGGCACCGGTGCTCCGGGACGGCCCGGCGCTCCCGGCTCCCCCGGCCTCGGCGGTGAGGTCGTCCAGCTGCGCCTGCCAGCGGGGGCCGCGCGGGCCGTCGTGCGGCGCCTGGGCGCGGATCAGTGCCGAGGCCAGGCGCACGTGGACGTCGTCCAGCTCGCGCCGCACGATCCGCACGACATCGGCGGGCTGCCAGCCGCGCTGCCAGGCCGACGCCACGAACTCCCTGCCGCGCCGTGCGAGTTCGGCGTCGGCCTCCGGGTCCGCGGCCAGCAGGGAGGCGCCCGTGTCGAGGGCGGTGTCGGTCTCGGCGTACAGAGCAGTCCCGAAGGCGCTGTCGACGGTGCCGGAGGCAGTGCTGCTCACCCGTCGATCGTGCCACGCGGCACCGACAACCGGGCCGGACGCCGGCTCAGCCGTGGATCAGGGCCAGCGCCCGGTCGAGCGCGTCGGGGGCCGGGCAGGGGACGTCGGGAAGGACGCCGGTGCCCTCCCAGTTGGTGCCGGAGACCGGGTTGACCGCCCGTCCGACCGGGATCGTGGCCTCCAGGTTCGGGTGGACCGTCCAGCCTTCGCGGGGGTGGGCGCCGCCGCGGGTGGTCTCCCCCACGACGGTCGCGCGGCCCAGCTGCTGGAGGTCGTAGGCGAGTTCCTCGGCGGCGGAGAAGGTGCTCGGGCCGGTGAGGACGTGGACCGGCTTGGTGCCGCCGAAGCGGGCGCCTGGGACGTGCGGCAGGCTCCAGGACTGGTCGTACCGGTCGCCCTCGCGCGCGTACATCGTGTTGAGGTGGGTGCGCTCCTCCAGGAGGTAGCTGCAGACGAAGGCGACGGTCTCCGGGTCGCCGCCGCGGTTGGACCTGAGGTCGAGGATCAGCGCGTCGGCGGGCGCGACGAGGGTGAGGGCGGCGGCCAGCGGCCCGGCGGACCAGGCGAGCGGGAAGAGCAGCGGGGCCAGTTCGAGCAGGGCGGCGCCGCCGTCCAGGAGCTGGACGCGCGGGACCCCGCCCAGGGACGCGTCGAAGTCGCGCCGCATCGCCGCCAGGGCGGCCTCGCCCTGCCCGCGCGGCACCTGCTCCGGGTGGTACTTGAGGCGCAGGTGCGGATCGCCGTTGACCGACTGCAGGTCCGCGGTGACCAGGTCGCCGAGCTCCTCGGCGCTCCGGACGTCGTAGGCGCCCTCCGCCAGCCGCCGGCGCAGCAGCGCGACCAGCTGCTCGGCGATCTCGGGAAAGACGTAGTGCCCGGCCAGGAGCCGTACGGTCTCGTCGACGACCGCGGGAACGTCGGGGACGGCGGCCGGGGCCGCTGAGGGTGCGTCAAAGGCGCCGGTCGCCGGCGTGGTCGTGGTCATGGCAGACGAGTCAATCACCGTACGCCCGGACCCCACACGCCGTTTTCCCCGGCTCGTCCCGCTCCCCGAAATTCGGTCGCCGCCGCGCCCGGCCCCTTCCAGCATGGCCGCATGGTGGACATGTCTTCGTACGCGGCCTTCCTAGTGGCCGCCTTCGCGCTCTGCATCACACCCGGCCCCGACATGATGTTCATCGTGGCGATGGGCGGACGGGGCGGGCCCAGGACAGGAGTGCTGGCCGCGTTCGGCGTCGCCTGCGCGATGTCGGTGCACACGGTCGCCGCCGCGCTCGGCCTGTCGGCGCTCTTCCTGGCGCTGCCGACGCTCTACCACGTGCTGCGCTGGGCGGGCGCGGCCTATCTCCTCCACCTCGCGGTCAAGGCCTTCCGGGACCGTGCGGTGCCGGTGGAGGAGGGGGCGCCGGCCGGGCCGGGCCGGCGGCGCGCCTTCTGGCAGGGGGCCGTCACCAATCTGCTCAACCCGAAGGTGATCCTCTTCAACGTCTCCTTCCTGCCGCAGTTCGTGGACCCCTCACTGGGTCATGTGCGCGAGCAGTTCCTGGTCTTCGGTCTGACGATCACGGTCATGGGGTTCTGCGTGGACGGCTCGGTCGGGCTGCTCTCCGGGCGCCTCTCCGCGCTGCTGCGCCGCAGCCGACGGGTGGCGCGCGGGCTGAACATCGTCAGCGGGACGGTCTTCACGGGGCTGGCGGTGCGGCTGGCGGCCACACCGAAGTGAAGGCACGCGCGTCCGAGTGACGGCAGGCATGCGTGCGTGAGCGCACGCGTGCGTGGCTGCGATGGAGGGTGTCAACCGACGGTTGACACCCTCCATGTGTCAACCTAAGGTTGACACATGGAGACCAATCCCGGCATCACGTCATCCGTGCGTCTCGACGACCTGATCGCGGCCATCAAGAAGGTCCACTCCGCACCCCTCGACCAGCTCCAGGACGCGGTCATCGCCGCGGACCACCTCGGCGAGGTGGCCGACCACCTGATCGGCCACTTCGTGGACCAGGCCCGGCGCTCGGGAGCGTCCTGGACGGACATCGGCCAGAGCATGGGGGTCACCCGGCAGGCGGCGCAGAAGCGCTTCGTGCCCAAGGAGTCGACCGCTCTCGACCCCAACCAGGGCTTCGGGCGCTACACCCCGCGTGCCCGCAACGTGGTGATGACGGCGCACAACGAGGCCAGGGCCGCGGGCAACACCGAAGTCGCCCCGGCCCACCTGATCATCGGCCTGCTCGCCGAACCGGACGGCCTGGCCGCCAAGGCGATGGTCCTGCAGGGCGTCTCCCTCGACGCCGTGCGCGAGGCCGCGACCGCCGCGCTCGCGCCGGGCGCCGAGGAGGTCCCCGAACTGGTCCCGTACTCCTCCGACGCCAAGAAGGTCCTGGAGCTCACCTTCCGGGAGGCGCTACGCCTCGGTCACAACTACATCGGCACCGAGCACATCCTGCTGGCCCTGCTGGAGTTCGAGCACGGCTCGGGGGTCCTGTCCGGCGTCGGTCTGGCGAAGCATCCCGTGGAGGCCGAGCTCGCCAAGGCGCTGCAGGGGTATCTGCAGCCCCCGCCCACGCAGGGCTGACGCCGTTGTCGGACCCCCCTGCGACACTCGCAGCATGGCCGACCGCTGGGCGCTCGCTCCGGCCGAGGACGGTGGCGTGGAGATCGCCCCCCTCGGTCCGGACGGGCTGCTCGCCGGAGCGGTCCGCTGGGAGCCCGACCTCGCGACGGCCGTGCGGGCGCGGCCGGACGTCGCGCGATGGGTGTGGCGGTCCACGGCCGAGGTGTATCCGCGTCTGCTCGCCACGGGGGTGCGGGTGGAGCGGTGCTACGACGTCGAGGACGCCGAGACCCTCCTGCTCGGCCACGAGGGAAGGTACGGCGAGCCCCGCTCGGCGGCCGCCGCCCTGGCCCGCCTGCGCGGCGGCCCCGTACCGCCCGACCCGCCTCCGCGGGCCGCCGCACCAGGCGCGCAGTCCTCCCTGTTCGAGCCGCAGGCCGTGCACGTCCCGCTGCCCGACCTCGTCGAGGTCTACGCCGGTCAGCAGCGCCGGCACGACACGACCACGCACCCCGACCGGATGCGGCTGCTGACCGCGGCCGAGTCGGCGGGCATGCTGGTCGCCGCCGAGATGAACCGCGCGGGGCTGCCGTGGAGCGCCGAGGTGCACCGCCGGGTGCTGCACGAACTGCTCGGCGAGCGGTACGCGGGCGGAGGCGAGCCCCGCCGCCTGGCCGAGCTCGCCGACGAGGTGTCCGCCGCCTTCGGCCGCCGGGTGCGGCCGGATCTGCCCGCGGACGTCGTCAAGGCGTTCACCCGGGCCGGCATCAAGGTCAGGTCGACCCGGCGCTGGGAGATCGAGTCCCTCGACCACCCGGCTGTGAAGCCACTGCTGGAGTACAAGAAGCTGTACCGCATCTGGGTCGCCCACGGCTGGTCCTGGCTCCAGGACTGGGTGCGCGACGGGCGGTTCAGGCCCGAGTTCCTCGCCCACGGGACCGTGACGGGGCGCTGGGTCACCCATGGCGGAGGTGCCCTGCAGATCCCCAAGGTCATCCGGCGCGCGGTGGTCGCCGACCCCGGCTGGCGGCTGGTCGTCGCGGACGCCGACCAGATGGAACCGCGCGTGCTCGCGGCCATCTCCCGCGACCCGGGGCTGATGGAGGTGGCCGGCCGCGAGACCGACCTCTACCAGTCCGTCTCCGACCGGGCCTTCTCCGGCGACCGCGCCCAGGCCAAGCTCGCCGTGCTCGGCGCGGTCTACGGCCAGACCTCGGGCGACGGCCTGAAGAACCTCGCCGCGCTCAGACGCCGGTTTCCCCGGGCGGTGGCCTACGTGGACGACGCGGCGCGCGCGGGCGAGGAGGGACGGCTCGTACGGACCTGGCTGGGGCGGACGTGCCCGCCGGCGGCCGGGGCGGGTGACGCGGTCGAGGAGGCCGGCATCCCGCAGGACGACCCGGCCGAGTCCGCCGCCGGTGACGAGTGGGTGCCGGGTTACGCCTCCACGAACACCCGCGCCCGCGGCCGCTTCGCCCGCAACTTCGTCGTCCAGGGCAGCGCGGCCGACTGGGCTCTGCTGCTGCTCGCCGCACTGCGGCAGACCTGTGCGGACATGGCGGCCGAGCTGGTCTTCTTCCAGCACGACGAGGTGATCGTGCACTGCCCCGAGGAGGAGGCCGAGGCCGTGGTGAAGGCCATCCGGGAGGCGGCGGAGCTGGCGGGCCGGCTGACGTTCGGGCCGACACCGGTGCGGTTCCCCTTCACGACCGCGGTGGTGGAGTGCTACGCCGACGCGAAGTGAGGGAGTGAGGGAGTGAGGGAGTGAGGGAGTGAGGGAGTGAGGGAGGCGTGAGGGACGGGAGCGCCGCGCCGGCGGTGGCGGGTCCGGTTTCCGACTGCGGTTGCGGTTGCGGTTGCGGTTGCGGTTGCGGTTGCGGTCAGCGTGCGTCCGCCGTGGCCAGCAGCTCCCGCAGCTCCGCCACCACGGACTTCTCGTCCGTCCCGTCCAAGGCGTCGAGGGCGCCGCGCCATTCCGCGCAAGCCTCCTCCCCGTGCCCCCGCTCCCGCAGCAGGAGCCCGCGCTGGTGACGGGCGAGACCGCCCGTGTAGCGGTCGGACCGGACGTCCGCGCGCCGGAGCAGCTCGGCACACTCGTCGCCGGCCCGTTCCGTACGGCCCAGCAGCCGTAGCGCCCGTACCAGGCCGAGCCGGGTCTGCGACTCGCCGTGCCAGTCGCCGTGGCCGCCGAGGATGCGCAGGCTCTCCTCGAAGTGGGGTACGGCGGCGGCCGGTTCACCGAGGGCGAGGTGGGCGTAGCCGATGTTGCAGTGCGCGGAGTGCTGCACGATCACGGCACCGATCTCGTCGCCGATGGCGAGCGAGCGCCGGTGCTGCTCGATCGCGGCCCGCGGGTCGGTGTGCTCGTACAGGTTGCCGAGGTGGCTGCGGATCACGGCCTCGCCCTGCGGGTCGCTCAACTGCCGTGAGTACTCCAGGCTCTGGCGCAGGGCCCGCCCCGACTCCTCGTAGCGGCCGAGTCCTTCGAGCAGCAGGCCGCGGTTGTTGAGGCAGCGGCGCAGCCGGGAGACATGGCCGAGCCGGCGCCAGATCGTCAGCGCCCGGTCGTTGAGGGCCAGGGCCTCGCTCTGCTGTCCGGTCAGGAAGTGCAGACCGGCGAGATCGCCCAGCGCGTACGCCTCGGCGGCCTCGTCACCGAGCCGCCGTGCCGCGCGCAGACCGGCCCGGCCGAGCACCTCCATCTCGGCGACACGGCCGCTGCGCTGCACGTACGGGAAGAAGAGGCGGATCAGCGCGGAGATGCGGGCGGCTCTCCCCACGTCGTCCACATCGTCCACGTGGCGCTCGACGAGAGTGATGATGTTCGCCAGCTCCATGTCGCCCCAGGCGAAGGCCTGTTCGGCGCATTCGAAGCCGGGGAGGGCGGCGACGTGCGCCGCGTGGTCCGGGAGCTGGGCCGCGGTCGGACGGCGGCGGTCGTCCCGGTCGAGGCCCGGCTCCACGATCGCGGTGAGGACGAGCTCGGCGACGGCGGCGTACCAGGGCAGGGCGGAGTCGACGTCACCGGTTCCCTGGGCCAGCTCACGGGCGAAGTCGCGGACCAGGTCGTGCGGGGCGTAGCGGCCGTACGCCGTCTCCTCCAGGAGGGCCACGTCGACGAGCCGGTCCAGCGCGGCCTCGGCGCGGCGTGCGTCGATGCCGACGAGGTGGGCGAGCAGGGGCGCGCCGTAGGCGGGCAGGTCGAGCGTGCCGATGCCCCGCAGGGCGAGGGCCGCGTCGCGGTCCGCCTCGCGCTCCGAGGCGGCGAGTGCGTCGTGGGCGACGGCCAGGGAGCGGCGGACGCTCAGGTCGTCGTATTCGAGGTGGTGCAACCGGTCGCCGGTGGCGTCCAGTTGGCGGGCCAGTACGTCCGGGGTGAGCGCGTGGCGGGCGGCGAGGCGGGCGGCGACGATGCGCAGCGCGAGGGGGAGGCGGCCGGTGAGGGCGACGAGCGGGTGGGCGGCGTCCAGGGCGTCGCGGCCGGAGGCCGCTCTCAGCAGCGCCGCGCTCTCCTCGGCACTCAGCGGCGCGAGCGGAAAACGGCGGGCGCCGTCGAGCGTGGTCAGGGGCGAGCGGCTCGTGATGATCACGGCGCAGCCGGGGCCGGCCGGCAGCAGGGGGCGCACCTGCGCGGCGTTCGCGGCGTCGTCGAGGAGCAGGAGGGTGCGGGTGGGGGCGAGTTTGCTGCGCAGCAACGCGGCCGCGGCGTCGGGGTGTTCGGGGATGTGACGGGGCTCCGTGCCCAGGTCTCTCAGCAGCGCGGTGAGGGACTGGGCGGGGGTGAGGGGGGTCACGCCGGGGGTGGCGCCGTGCAGGTTGAGGTAGAGCTGGCCGTCGGGGAAGTGCGGGCGGATCCGGTGGGCGGTGTGCAGGGCGAGAGCGCTCTTGCCCACGCCGGCCATCCCGCTGATCACCACGTGGTTCCGGCGGGTGAGGAGGGTGTGCCGCAGGGTGGGCTGTTCTGCTGCTCTGCCGGTGAAGTGCGGTGGGGGTGGGGGAAGTTGGGCGAGCGCGGTGGTGTGGGAGGCGGGGGGCCGGCTGTCGGCCGGGGTCGGGTTGCCGGACGGGTTCGAGTTGCCGGGCGGGTACGGGTTGCCCGACGGGTTCGAGTTACCGGACGGGTTCGGGTTGCCCGACGGGTTCGAGTTACCGGACGGGTTCGGGTTGCCCGACGGGTTCGAGTTGCCCGACGAGTTCGAGTTACCGGACGGGTTCGGGTTGCCCGACGGGTGCCCACCCGTGTCGCCGGTGGTGCTTTCGGGGTGGGGTGGGGGTGGCCCCTGTGGTGTCTTCCGGCCGCCGGCGGTCACGGGTTCGGCTGCGGGCCGGGCCGTTTCCCTCAGTACCTCCGCGTGCGCCCCTCTCACCGACTGGCCCGGTTCCACACCCAGTTCTTCCCTCAGCCGGGCGCGCAGGTCCCGGTGCACCGCCAGCGCTTCTGCCTGGCGGCCGGTGCGGTGGAGGGCGAGCATCAGCTGGCGGTGGTAGGACTCGCGCAGGGGGTGTTCGGCGGTCAGGGCGGACAGTTCGGGGACGATGCCGTCCAGTCGGGCGTCGCCCACGGCGAGTTCCGCGTCGTAGCGCCACTCCAGGAGAAGGAGGCGGGCCTCCCCCAGGCGCCGGGTGAGGGCGTGGCCGCCGAACTCCGGGGGAAGACCGTCGAGCGGGGTGCCCCGCCAGAGGGCCAGCGCGGACGTGCACTCCCTGACGACGCGCTCCCAGTTGCGGGTGGTGTGGGCGCCGCGTGCCGTGGCGAGGTGGCGTTCGAAGACATGGACGTCCAGCTCGCCCTGCTCGACCCGCAGCAGATAGCCGGGCGGCACCGCGCGCAGCCGGTCCGGATCGTCGAGCAGCCTGCGCAGACGGGCCACGTGGTTGTGCAGGGAGGCCTGCGCGGACGCGGGCGGCGCCCCGGCCCACAGCGCGTCCTTGAGCGACTCGACCGAGACGACGCGGCCGGCTTCGAGGAGCAGGGCGGCGAGCAGGGTGCGGACCTTGGGGCTGCCGACGGTTCGCACGTCGGCGTTGCCGGCCGCGTCAGTGCTACCGGCAACGTCGGTGTAGCCCGCCGCGTCGGTATCGCCCGCCGCCTCGATATTGCCCGCCGCGTCGGCGGCACCGGCCTCCTCGGCGTTGCCCGCCGCCTCGTCGACGTCGTAGAGAACCGGCGGTCCCAGCAGCCCGAACCGCAGCCCGCACCGACCCACGCCGCCCACTGCCTTCCCGGGTTCCTGGCGGACATCCGCCCTAGTCACGGCGGTTTCGCGCCAATCGGCCATGGCCGGAAGGGAGAACCGTTGGCCACATGTTAGCGATCCGTTGGTGCGGCCTGATGTGATCACTTCATCGGATCTGGCCCGGGGGTGCGCGCGTACGACGCGCAACTCGGGGGAGTGACGCCGCCGTGGCCGGATCCGGGGACGTCGGAGGGTCCCGGTCGGCGGAGGTGAACGACTGGGACCCTCGTCCCCTCTTCTTACCTTTCTGCTCTTCTCCTCTTCCGTGCCGGGGTCCTCGTCCCGCGTCTCCTCTTCCGTGCCGAGGTCCTCGCCCCGCGTCCGCTCGGCCGCAGGCCGGGTCAGACCACCGGCGGCCGCCCGAGCCGCGACAGCCGCCAGACCGTCCGCCACCGCATCGGCCGCCGCTCGCCGGCCGGCTCCCGCAGGCCCTCCACGAAACCGCCGAACCAGGCGCGCAGCCCCGCGCGCGAACGGCTCCGTACGAGAGTGAGCAGCGTCCAGACGCCGAGGTGGACGGGGATCAGCGGGAGCGGGAGGCGGCGGCGGACCAGCCAGACCCTGTTGCGGGCGGTCACACGGTGGTAGATGGCGTGCCGGGCCGGTGAGGTCTTCGGGTGCTGGAGCAGCAGTTCCGGCGCGTACAGGATGCGCCAGCCGGCGTCGGCGGCGCGCCAGGCCAGGTCGGTCTCCTCATGGGCGAAGAAGAACTGGGCGGGCCAGTCCCCGATCTCCTCGATCATGGCCGACCTGAGGGCGTGGCCACCGCCGAGGAACCCGGTGACGTAGCCGCCCCGCATGGGGTCGGCGGCACCGAGCCGGGGCACGTGCCGCTGCTGGGTCTCACCGTGCTCGTCCGCGATGCGGAAGCCGACGATGCCGAGCTTCGGGTCGGCCGCGAACAGGTCCCGTACCCGGCGCAGCACGTCGGCGTCGACGAGCAGGCCGTCGTCGTCCAGCTCCACGACGACGTCGATGTCCCCGAAGCTCCTCAGCCGGGCCAGCGCCTGGTTGCGTCCGCCCGGGCAGCCGAGGTTCTCGTCGAGTTCGAGGAGGGTGACCTCACCGGGCAGCGACAGCCGCTCGGCGAAGTCGGGCAGCGGGCAGCCGTTGCCGACGACCACGATCCGCGCGGGGGCGACGTCCTGCTTGGCCACGGACTCCAGCAGGGCGTCGACCTCGTCGGGCCGGTTTCCCATGGTCACCACCGCTACGGCGATCCTCGGCGTTCGCAGGTCCCCCATGCCCTCACCTCATCCCGGCCGCCGTCAATTCCGGCCGCGATGCTAGCCGTTAACGGTAAGGACCGCCTGAGGATGCCGATTCGTGGACCATATCGGTCTCGGGAACGCCCTCGCGGCGGGCGAGGACGGGGCTGCCCTGACCCCTGGGTGTCCGGCCCGGGTCGCGCGCGGCCGGCGATCGACCTCGACAGCTGGGCCGCGCCCGCACGGTGACACGGACGCGAGGCTCAGCCGCCGACCTCTCCGACGTCGATGCGCCGGCCCCGCGAGGCATCCACCACGACCGGGATGCCGTCCGGGATCCGTCCCTCGAGCAGGTCGAGCAGGGACTGCACCGGCGGAAGTTCTCCTGGGGTACGCACGTGGATGTACATCGTCCGGGATTTCGCGTCGACACTCGTGACGGACGCGCCCGGATCGTCGGCGAGCCACTGCTGCGCCGCGTCCTTGGTCCGGCCGGTCCACGCGTTGAGCAGCAACGTGGTCACCGTGTTGGCCGTCAGCGGAACGAGCACGACCACGAACAGCAGGGCCATGGCGGCGGATGCCCTGCCGGCGGGGCGCCCGGCCGCCTTGTCGGCCTCCTTTGCGTAACCGAGCGAGGCGAACACCAGCATGCCGGCGAAGACGAGGGCGAAGAGGTTCGACACGAACAGCGCAAGCGCGCCCAGCGCCAGCCATCCCGACAGCTTTCCCAGGCACACCCCCGCCACCACCAGGGGCGGGACGAGCGAGATGGCGATCGCGACTCCGGGCAGCACGGCGGCGACGTCCCGACGGGCCAGCGCGACCGCGCCGGCCAGGCCGGTCGCGAGGGCGGCGATCAGGTCCATCAGTCCCGGCGATGTGCGTGACGAGATCTGGCTGTTGGACAACAGGTCGTAGTCACTGGGGAGGACCGGCGACATGACCATCCCGACCGCGATCACCAGCAGGCACGCGAGGAGGACGACCAGGACCGATCCGGTGCGGCGGCGCTGCACCGACCCGAGGGCGATGCCCATGATCGGCGTGGAGAGCGGCGCGATGATCATGGCGCCGATCACGGTCGCCGTCGAGTCCGTGAGCACCCCGCCGGCCGCGATGACCGAAGACAGCGTCAGCATCGTCCAGAAGGCCGAACGCTTGGACGTGCTGTCCCCGGACGACAGGACCAGGTCCTGGGTCAGTTCGTCCAACGAGCGGCGCTGAGAGGCCGGCAGGACCAGGGCGCGAACCTTGCTGAGCATGCCTCCAAACAACCACGTTCAGCGCCGTGGGGACAGGCAGGACACGAGCACACGACTCCGGCCCAGATCCTGAGCTCGGTGCCCGGTGCCCGGTGCCCGGTGCCCGGTGCCCGGTGCCCGGTGCTCGGTGCCCGGTGCCCTGCGCTCGTGCCCGGTGCCCGGTGCGGACCGCGGCGCAGGCGACGGAGCGTCATGAGCCCGGATCCGCTGCGTCGGTTCGGGTTCAGTAGCGTGGAGCGATGACAACACGCGGGGGGAGGCTCGCAGTCGTCGCGAGTCTGGCAGCCGGCGCGGCCCTGGTACTGGGCGGATGCGGCCGGATCAACGCAGGGGACACCGGCGCCGGGGACACGAGCACGGAGGGCACGAGCGCGGCGGAACTCGGGTTCAAGAGGTATGCGGGCGCGGTGGACTACCCGTCGGTGACCGGCCCGCACAACAAGGGGTACGTGGCCCCCGGCGAGGGCCTGCGCCAGCTGGTGTCGCTGGGCGACTGCGCCCTCGGCGAGGGGACGTACGCCAACGGGTACCACTACGTGAACGTCAACTGGACCGGTTCCGGAGGCTGTACGAAGTTCTCGATCACCCCGAAGCCGGGTGCCGACAAGGAGGCCGACGTGCCGTACTCCATGCGTGGCGGCTGGCCCGGCGGCGGCCTGCCGGGCGACGTGGTGGTGCCGTGGGACGACGGCTCGCTGATCGGGGTCGGTGCCACGTTGACCCGCCGGACGCCGGACGGCGAGCAGTCCCGGCTCGCCACCCTGCCCCTGACGTTCAACACCCACCCCGAGCAGGAGACCGCGGACGACGCCTCGGTGAACACCGCGGTGAAGGTCGGCTCGGTCCTGCTGATCGGCGGCGGCCAGACCGTCGACCGGGTGGGGTCTCCGTTCGTGTTCGCCTCCGACGACGGGGGCGAGACCGTACGTCGCGTGCCGCTGCCGACGATCCACGGCCGGCAACCGTCCACACCCGTGGGCGACTTCGGCGTCAACGGCACGGAGGTCGTCGCCTTCGGCGCGGCGGCGACCAACGCCTACGACTTCCACCCCTCGGGCACGATCCCGTTCTGGCGCAGCACGGACGGCGGCGGGCACTGGACCTCCGGCGACATCGCCGGGATGCCACCCGGCACGCGGGTGCGCCGCGTCCTGTACGCGTCGGGCCACTGGTTCGCCGTGGGCGGCCGTGCCAGGGCCGGTGCCTTCTACGACTCCCTCCCGCTCGTTCTCACCAGCCAGGACGGCACCCACTGGACCCGGATGGACACGGCGGGCATGGGCACCGGTGAGATCACCGCCGCGACCGTCGACTCCGCGGGCCACCCGGTCCTGGTCGGCTCGTCCCCCCAGCCCAAGTCCAAGCCGAACACCCGCACGGTGCTGTGCGGTGTCGTCTGGACCGGCAACGGAACGCCCACGGGCTGGAAACGCGGCAGCCTCGGCTGCAGCGAGGACCCCCCGAAAACAGCCGTCACCCTCGCGGACGGGCGGGTGCTGATCGCGGGCAACCGGGACCTCTGGCTCTCCCGAAGCCCGGGGCCTGGGCACGGCCACGGATCGTGATCTCCTCCCGCGACGGGCTCGCGATCACAGGCTTCGCGAGATCGGCCAGGCCCGCGGGGGCAGCCGGGCGAACGGGGAAGGCAAGCTCGATGACGCTCGTCACGTACGAGGCTGCCGTCAACGGGCCGCGCACGGTCGTCGGGCGATGTGCCCGGTCTGGCCGCTCCCGGGGTGTTCCCGTCCGAGCACGGACAAGGCCCTCCATCCGGTCATGGAGGGCCTTCAGGTCTTGGACCTGACTTTCTGGAGCCGCCTTCGGGATTCGAACCCGAGACCTACGCATTACGAGACCATGTGTGGTCGTCGAACCGGCGCAGGAGATCAGACGGCTTCCGTGCACGCGAAGCGGGCAGGACTTCGCGTTCTCGGCGTGAGTCCTGCCCGCTCAGTCGTCGGTCAGTACGCGGCTGGTCGTCCTCGTACGGGTCCTCCGGCAACATGTGCCGCGCCATCTGGAGGAGCCGCTCCACCCGGGCCGGAACCGTCTCCGCCTCCTTCACGAGCCAGTAGGCGAGGAGAGCACTTCCCTTGGACGCTCCGGACAGAACTTCCTCGTACAGCGACCAGATTCCAGCCCGTACGGCGTCCTTGCATGCCTCGGCGAGGTCGTCGTCCACGATGACGAACGACCAGAGCAGGTCCAGGAACTGATTCCGGGCCGCCGACGAGATGTTCCGGTTCGCGAGCCCAGCCATCAGTACCCGGGCGACAGGGACCACAGTCGGCGTCGCCCAATTCTCCTGAAGCACGTGGAACTCGATGTCTCTCGGCTTGGCCTCGTCCAGTGTCTGCGAGCGGGCCATCCGCAGCAGTTCACCAGGGACGTGGTCCGCAGATCTGCAACTGCAGCAGGGAAACACGGACCAGTCGTACAGACCGATCTCCAACTCTATGGCGTTCAACTCAGCCGACTGCCCGGTCGGCCGTGATGCCCGCCCGTACTTCGAAGGGGAGATCACTCTCGGGGACGCTCAACCGTTCTCCAGGCACGGCGATGAGGACCTGGCTCAGTGATCGTCCGATGTCCCGTCCCGCCAGGTCGACCAGTTCCTCGTCGAGAGCAGCCAGCTCCAGGGCATCTATCGCTCGACGGTCCTGCCAGTGAGGCAGGTCCGCGACGGCCCAGCACCGCGCGCCGATGTCTTCTGCCGGGTCCGCGACGAGGGCGGCAAGACGTTCCGCTCGTGCGTCCCAAGGAAGCGGCCGGGGATCGAGCAGGCTTTCCTGCAAGGGAGAGGGGAGCCGATATCCGTGGTCGCGCACATAGTGTTTGACGAGCACTGGCGCTGTGTAAGTCACGCCACTGTGAGAGTAATATCGGTATTCCCCATTCCCCGTCGCGACGGGCTCTTCGGTGCAGAAATCGCAGTCGTGCTCGCCCAGTGTGCGGCTGACCGCCCGGCGGGACGCCCGCTCGAATGCATCGAGGACCTTCCGGGACATGGCCGGATGATCCCACTGTTGAATTCCGTGCTGCTTCCCGAGCCATCCGACACAAAGCAAGGGAAGCGGCGAATCCGCATAATCATAAGGTGACAGATCGAGGTGTTCCATCGTCGTACCCCAATTGCTTGTTCAGAAGAAGAGGGTGGCTCCAGCCACAGACCGAAGCCACCCGAAACCAGCCACCGACTGACTTATCCTCTCACACTGCGACAGGCGGCCCAGTGGCACATGCCCATATCCTCCGTCAGCAGATCACTGAGCTGAGTCCTTTCATCGACCACAGTCGAACCGTGACGGAAGGTGAATCCTTCACCTAGCGGCGCCAGCGTGTAATTCGGAATCTCATCCCCCGGCCAGGCGATTTCCGAGGGCTCCATACCGGGTCCACCGGGTCCGGTGATCCGGAGGCCGTGAAGATCAGTGATGGGCTTTCCATGCGGTCCGTAGAACGCCAGTGCCGTTCCTTCCGGAATCCGCACCGTCCCGTTCGAGCTGTGGTAGCTGCCGTGTCCATGAAAAGCCACTTCACCGTCGCCGCGATAGGCCGCATTCGTTCTCGTGGCTCCGCCCGACGTCGGGAGCCCGTCGTCCAAAAGGGACTTGGGTGTGGCGACGCGAGGCACCCGAACGGCGAGCCTCTCGGCGACCTTGGGCTGTTCCACTTTTCTGGCCGCGCCCGAGAACAGTCTGCCGAGCGCGCCCCGTACCACTCTCGCGACCGTGCCGGACTTCGACACCGCCTTGGCTTCCACGCCGACCCCGCCGGCGCCCGGCATGAAGGGGACGAGGAACTTGCCGATCCAGTACGAGATGTTGTACCAGGCGCCGCCCTGGTCCGGGCCCCGGACGGTCTTGTAGACGCTGACGAGGCCCTTGCCGGCGCGGTCGTCCCTGATCTTCTGGGCGTTGCCTGAGGTCCAGCCCATGGTGTCGGTGAACGAGTAGAAGCCCTCGGCGAGGTCGTAGTAGCCGTCGACGACGCCGTTCTTGAAGCCGCTCGCCGCCTTGCTGACCTTGTTGGTGACCTTGTCCCACCACTTCCACTGGCCGGTGGAGTCGCTGTAGGTGACCGGCGAGTTCTCGGCGTAGGCGTAGCCGTTCAGCTGCTGCGGATCGGTGAGGTCCATCACCGGGTCGACGCTGAGGAATCGGCCCGTGGTGGGGTCGTACTCGCGGGCGCCTAGGTGGGTCAGGCCGGTGTCGGCGGTGTCGTCCGTGCCACCGACGAAGCCCTTGCTGCCGGCCCAGGCCGTCGGTGGCGTGCCCCGGAGCCCTCCGAAGGGCTGGGTGCGGCGCTGGGTCAGCCGCTGGGTGGCCGCGTCGACCGCGAGTTGACCGGTGCCCTGGTGGTCGGCGAGGGCGAAGGTGACGCTGCCGTCGTCGGACCTGACGGCCTGGTGGCCGCCGCCCAGCGGGGTGTAGCGGGTCGCCTTCGCCTTGTCGGCCCCCTTGGTGAGGGTGACCTCGGTGTGGCCGAGGTAGAGCGTGGCTGCCGAGTCGGTGCGGCTGATCAGCCGGCTTCCGTCGGCGTCGTAGAGGTACTCGGTGTTCTTCCCCAACTCGGTGACCTTGGCCAGGTGGCCTTCGGCGTCCCAGTCGAGCTTCTGGTCCCCCCGTTCGGTGGTGTCGCCGATCTCGTCGTAGTCGTACGACTGCTCGGTGGTGCCGCCAGGGCGGCGGGTGGTGACCGACGTCAGGGTGTGCGGCTGGGCGCTGCCCGGCGCCGGATAGTGGTAGGTCCGCTCGGTGTCCTTGCCGCTGTCCCCCGAGGGGTCGTGCAGGGTTTCGGTGAGGCGGTTGCCGGTCTTGTCGTAGGTGAAGGACTGCCAGTACGGAGCCGGGCCACCCACCGCGGTGCCGGATGGGGCGTCGGCGCAGGTCTTGTCGCCCTGCGTCCATGCCTCGGTCAGCCGCTGGAGGTGGTCGTAGCCGAAGCACTGGTTGTCGGTGCCGGAGCGGGAGGTGTCCGAGACGGACAGGACGTTGCCCGCCTGGTCGTAGTGGTAGGTGTCGTACCGGTCGACTCCGGCCACGCCCTGCCGGTCCACCCGTGAGGTGGCCAGGCGCTGGGTGCCCCACTCGTAGGTGTTGGTCACCTGGACCGGCTTGGCGCCGACGGCCGTGCCGTACATCTTGTACTGGAGCGGCTTGCCGGTCTTGGAGTAGTTCGTCTCCGACTTGAAGCCGTCACCCAGAAGTGAGACGGGCCGCAGGGTGTCCGGCTCGTAGGTGTACGAGTAGCCGCCGCCCGGGAGGGAACCGGCCGCGGAGTAGCTCACGCCCTTGACCAGCCCGGAGGGCAGGTAGGAGGTGCCGGTCTGGTAGGTGCCGGCGAGGGCCCCCTCCTTCTCGGGGACGACCACCGCGGTCCGCGTCGGCCGGTAGAGACGGTCGTACTGGGTGATCTTCGTGCTGTAGGCGGCGCCGTCGACGTAGCGCGTGGACTCGGCGAGCAGGCCCTTGGCGCCACTGACCGTGTCGTACGTCCACTTCGCGCGGAGTGTGCCCGTCGTGGACCCCTCGCGCAGCTCGGTCTGGCGGTCGAGGCCGTCGTAGACGTGCGCGAGGACGGTGCCGCGGGCGTCCTTCGTGGTGGTGAGCAGTCCGCGGTCGTCGTAGGTGCGGATCGTGGTGCCCCGGTCGGGGTCGTCCATCCGGGTCTCACGGCCACGCTGGTCGTACTCGTAGCGCCAGGTGTTGCCGGCCGGATCGGTGACCTTCTCCAGCTGCCCCCTGGCCGTGTAACCGTACTTGGTGACGTCGTAGGCGGCCTCGGCGCTGCGGGCGTGGTGCCGGCGCAGTTCCGTGACCAGGCCGCGCGCGTTGGCGATCGCGGTGGTGGCGGTGGCCCCCTCCGGCGGGATCACCGTGGTGCGGTCACCGCCGTAGATCTTCCTGGTGATATCGAGAACGGTGCCGCCGTCACCGTTGCCGGCGATGTCCCGGGTCTCGGTCTCCCGGCCGAGCCCGTCGTAGGTGTGCCGGGTCCGGGTCTCCACGGTGAGCGCGTCGGCCGGCTTGAACAAGGCGCGGTTCGGAGCGGACTGGTCGTTGTAGTACGGCGCGAACGTCTTCGTCGTCAGACCACGCTCGTCGTAGAAGACGTCCGTGAGGACACGGCCGCCGTCCGGGCCCGGTTCCTGGGTCTGACGCTCGCGCAGAAAGCCGTCGTAGATGACGTACGAGGTGCGCTGCCCGCCGTTGTTGTCGAGGGTGCGGGTGCGGATCGCGACCGGCTTGCCCTCGTCGGTGAGGTAGTCGAACGCGTAGTTCGGGGTCTGGCTGGTGCGCCGGTCGGGCAGCCAGATCCTGCTGGAACGGCCGAGCGCGTCATAGGTGAACTCGGCGCGCTTGCCGTTGGGGTCGAGCTGGGCGGACGGCCGGCCACGCAGTGCCTCGAACTCCGTCACCGTGGACTGCGCCGTCGAAGCGGCGCCTGCGGTGGCTGGCGGGGACGTCTCGGTGAGCTTGGTGGGGAAGCCGCTGGCGGGGCTGTAGGCGGTGGTCGTCGTACGGCCGTCCTTGCGGGCCGTGCGGTTGGGCTTGCCGGTGCCGGTGATCGCGACGTTCGCGGTGAGGTCGGTGGTGGTCAGGCGGCGGCCGTAGGAGCGAGTTCCAGGTGGTCGACGACGAGATGCCCTTCGTACGCCACAACTGCACCTCACGGGCCGAGCAGGACGCCGACCACGTGTCACGCACCACGAATTCCCGACCGCTGGCCACCTCGCCGCCTACGCTGGTCTCGCCCCCGCGACCCGGAGCTCGGGTTCCTCGATCCGCGGCGAACAACCCTCCCGACGAGGAAACAAGCAGCTCAAACGGGCCTTCTTCCTCTCCGCGTTCGCCGCCCTGAGCGACCCGGCATCCCGGGCCTACTACGACAAGAAGATCGCCCAGGGCAAGCACCACACCCAAGCCCTGCTCTGTCTCGCCCGACGACGGGCCGACGTCCTTTTCGCCATGCTCCGCGACGGCACCTTCTACGAACCCCAGCCAGCCACGACAGACGGCCTCTGGGAGGAAGTCCCGTCCCCGCCCGGAAAGTGAGCAGCCACGTCATAGTTGGCGATCCGTCCCGCCAGCACCCTCGGGCTCAGGCCATGAGCGTTGTCCCGGTCAGGGTCAGCACCGGCTTCCAGAAGGAGCCGAATCGTCCCGCCTTCGCCGCGCGAACAGAACACCGCCCTCCACAACGACGTGTTGCCATGACGGTCGACGACATCGACCGCCGCCCCCGCGGCCAGCAACACTTCGACGACCGAGGAAGCTTGCGCCTGGGCAGCAAAATGCAGCGGAGTCCAACCCTCGGCATCGACAGCTCCCGGGTCAGCGCCCTCAGCCAGCAGCGCCCTCAGGCCATCCACGTCCCCGCCGGCAGCCGCATAGTGCACCGCGGTCCGATCCAGCCGATCCCGATCCGTCATGCCGACCCATCCTCACCCGGCTTGACCAAACAGATAGGGGCACCCCCCCACGGGATCTGTTGGATCCGAACAACTACGGGCCCTGCTCACGCACCCTGCACCACAGCGCCCCCGTGCGGACGGTTCCGCCCCTGCGGCCTGCTCGCACACCACAGGAGTCCACCCATGGGACGGCGCCATCGGCCGTATCATGACGACACACGGGAAGGAGCACTGTCCATGAGTGTCGACGCGATCGTGCACACCGAGTTCCCCGAAGGATACGTGGTCTTCTTCGGCGCCGACGGAAAGATCATCATGACGCCGCAGAGCGAAGAGCACTCCAGCACGATCAAGTCGATGCAGTACGACACGATCCTGTCGCTCGGACGGCACGCGAAGACACCCTCGGACGTCTACATCGACTTCCCCGCCGACGAGAACTCCGCCCCCGACCTGGCGATCCTGCGCGAGGACGCGCGCAAGGAGGGCAAGCGCTACAGCTTCGAGGACGTCCTGCTGATCTCCGAGGTCGTCTCCACCTCCTCCGCCCGCAAGGACTACGACGACTGCACCGCCAAGTACGGGCGCTACAGCATCCCGATCTACCTGATCGTGGACCCCTACGCCCAGGAAGTCGTCCTGCACACCGAGCCCACCGCGAACGGCTACAGCACGGCGCTCAAGCGCGCGTACGGCACCGGCAAGCTCCCCGTCCCGCTGGCCGACGGCCGCACCTTCACCCTTGACCTCGACGAGCTCCCCCGACCGGAGCCGGAAGCCGGCACTCACTGAGAGGACTCCGGCCGGGTCAGGTCGGACAGCAGTGCGGGCAGGAGGCGTTCCTCCATGACCGCGCTGCCCGACTCCCGCATGGCACGGGCCAGTCCGGGATCCCAGGGGCTGGTCGCGGGCGGTCCCGCGAGCGGTGTGGACTCGCCCTCGCCGAGCGCCGCGGTGTAGTCGGCGGCTGTCATCCGCCAGGGACGGGCTCCGTGGCGGGCCACCGCGTCCGTGGTGATGCGCAGGCCGGCCCAGTCGAAGTCGGCGCGCCAGTGCAGCCGGGCTCCCGCGCGTACGGCGTCGCCGAGCAGTTTGTGGCAGGCGGCGGACGGAACGCCCTCGGTGCACACGAGGGCGGCGGCCGTTTCCTGGAGTTCGCCTGCGGCGGCGCGCAGGACGGCCGGGTTCTCGCAGATGTAGATGGCGCGGGCGGAGGGGACGACGGGGTCGGTGGCGAGCTGGTGGAGGGTGAGCCGGAAGGGGATGCCGAAGCCGGCGGCGTCCCGCAGCCAGTCGCAGACGACGGTGTCGCCCTCGGCCCCGACATTGAGGACGAGTACCTGGCTGGCGAGGTCGTCCGCGATGGCTCCGGCGCTCTCCCACAGGGCGCGCCGCCCCGCCCGCGCGCGCGGTACGGCGCGGCCGTCGCCTGCACGCCGGGCGAGGGCGCGCAGGACGAGCTGTTCGAGCGGGGTGCCGGGAACAAGGGCCTTGGTGTCGCCGGTGGCCCACTCGGCGAGGACGGGAAGCGGCAGGACACCGGCCAAGGCCCCGGGAACCGATTCGCCGACGAGTCTCTCCAGGACACGCACCGCCGCGTCGAGGAGCGGTGCGTCCCCCCGGCGTACGAGACGGGTGAGGGTGCCATCGGCTGCGATCCGCTCCAGCCAGGCGGCGAACCATACCTGCCCGGCAAGTCGGCTGGAGTGAGCGGACTTCAGGGCCTGGTCACGGCGCGTTTCCTCGTCGGCCCGTTCGGCGGGCCGGTCGCGCAACGGGCCGTGGAGAAGGCCGAGGGTCGTCAGGAGACCGGTGCCGCAGCGGTCGTACAGATACGTGTCGAGATCGCGCAGGGGTACGGCGAGACGCTTGGCGGTCTCGGGCCGGTAGCGGCCGGTGATGCCGATGACCGTGCGGCGCTCGGCCTCGCTGGGCCCCGTCAGCCCGATGTCGCCGTCGAGCGCGCCGCCGGTCCGCTCCAGTCTGCGGCGGGCGGCGGCGAGCAGCCGCGTCCATCCCTCGCCCCGCAGCTCGTCGTACGCCGACGGCTCACGCTCAGCCGGCAACCGGGGCCTCCTCCGGCGTCGGGACGCGCCGGGTGCCGGGCGAGCCGAGGGCGGTGGTGAGGTCGCCGGTGTCGTCGGCGAGGAGCCGAGTGCCGTCCCAAACGAGCAGCAGCGCGGAGACGGTGTGGTCGACTGCGCTGTGCGCGAGGTCGTAGTGGGCGGCGGCGGACACGGAGGCGTGGGCGGCCCACAGGTCGTAGCCGGTCATGAACAGGTCGAGGTCGAACTGTGCGGCCAGCGACATGAGTTCACCGCGCCCGGTGTCGTCCACGCCGGCGAAGGCCTCGTCCAGGGCCAGCAGACGCGGGGCGTACGGGTGGGCGGAGTTGAGCATGGCGTGCGCGGCGGCGAACAGCGGCAGGTGCAGTGACACGGACTGCTCACCGCCGGACAGACGGCTGTGCCGGGCGCGGGTGAGCCGCTCCTCGCTCTTGTCCGGGCGTACGAGCTGGAAGGCGAACTGCCGCCAGCGCCGGTAGTCGAGGACCTCGGCGAGCAGTTCGCGGTAGGGCTGGTCGCGGTGACGGGCGCGGGCGGTCTTGATCTGCGCGGCGAAGTGGACACGCACCCGGGCCAGCCCCTCCGGGCCGAGGCGGGCGGCGTCGGCGTCGAGGAGGCCGCAGACGGCGCGCTGCTCGTCGTCTAGATGGTCGGCGAGCAGCCAGCTCACCCCGACCGTCGTCCCCGAGGACATCGTGCGCCGGCGCATGTCGGTGTTCATCCGCCGGATCAGGTCGCGGGCGTCGACCGTGCGGTCGTGGATCTGCTGGGCGAGCCGGGTGAGCAGGGCGTCCTCCAGGATGCGCTGCTCGGACTCGGAGAGCAGTTCGGCCTGGTCACGGCGGTGTGCGGAGATCTTGTGCGCGAAGGCCGCCACCGGCAGCGGGCCCTCCTCGTCGGCCACGCGGACGAGGATGACCCCGTCGGAGCCGTCCCATTCGGGCCGGTAGTCCTGTCCGGCGGCGGCGAGCTGCGCCTGGAGGTCCTCCAGGGCCTTGGTGAGCCGGGTGACGGACTGCTTGAGGCTGGTCTCGGTGGGGGTGAGGTCGCGGGTCGCGGCGAGGATCGCCTCGTGTACGGCGGCCACGGCAGGCGGAAGCGTCTCGCCGGCCCAGTCGGCCTCCTGGCCGGGCCAGGCGAGGCCGGGCGGGCAGCGCAGGATGTCGAGGAGTTCCCGGGCGGCGTACGGGCGCAGGGAGCGGGCGGTGTCCTTCTCCTCCGCCGCGGCGACCGCTCCGGCCTCGGCGGCGGCCGTACGGCGGGCCTCGGCCGCTGCGGTGCCCGCGATCGCGCCGTGCTGGGCGGTGCGGGCCGCCTCGGCCTCCACCACCAGGGCGTCGATGCCGTCCTCGGTCTCCTGGACCTGGCGCATCACCTCCTGTGCCTCGGCTCCGACGGCGTCTTGGAGAGCCTCGAGTCCCGCGGCCTCCTCGGTGTGCCGGCGGCGCGCGGCGCGCTCGGTGTCCGCCGCGGCCTCCTCGTCCTCGGCGGCGGCGGTGAGCCGTTCGGCGGCTGCCTGTGAGGCCTCGGTCTGGCGGGCGTGTTCGCGGCGGCGGGCGGCGAGTTCGCGGACCGCCGTCTCGAAGGCGCGGGTGGCGGTCTCGACGGCGTCGACGTGTTCGGTCTCGATGGCGTGCTCGGCGGCGGTGCGGCGCAGGGCGCGCTCGGCGACCGAGCAGGCGGCCACCGACTCGTCGTACGCGCCCTGAGCGGAGTCGGCAGCGTCGCGGGTAGCGCGCAGCCTGGCCGCGGCCCGGTCGAGTTCACGCAGCGCCTGCGTGATGCCGGTGCTGCGGGGAAGGGCGGCGCGGGCGGCGGCGTACGCGTCGAGGGCGGCGTCCGTACGGGCCTGCGCGCGCCCCAACTCGTCGAGCTGGCTGGAGAGTTCGGCCAGCAGTGTCTCGCAGGCCGCGATCCGGGCGGCTCGCCGCCGGGCGCGGGCGCCGGCGCCGACGTACTCGGCGTGCTCCTTGGTGTGGGCGCCGACCAGGACACCGGCCGCGTACCGGCCGTCGGGGACGATCTGGGGGATTCCCGTGTCGAGGTCGCCGGTGACGGCGACCGAGCGCAGCACGGCGGTGATCCGGGCGGCGGTCGGGATCGCGCCGCCGGTCCCGGGGACCTCGGGGCGCAGGAGGTCTGCGAGGCTGGGTCCGCTCACCGGGACGCCGACCCGGAGGTAGCCCTCGCTGTGCCCGGCCGGCACAGGGGTTTCCTCGGCGGTGACCAGGGCGTCGAGGAGGCCGGAAGCCTCCAGGGCGGCTTCCAGGTCCGCCCGTTGACGGTCCGTCAGTCCGTCGTCGAAGTCGACGAGACGCCACAGCGGAACTCCGTCGCCGGGTGCCCTCTCGGCGGTGCGGCCACGGGCCGGGGGCGGGGCGTCGTCGTGCTCGGCGGCGATCCGGTCGCGTTCGGCCTCCGTCTCGGCGCGGCGGCGCTCGACGTCGGTGCGCCGGGCGCGCAGGGCGGCGAGGATGTCGCGCAGTTCCTGTACGGCGGGGGCGGTGGCCTCGGTGAAGGTGTCGGCGAGCGTGACGGCCTCGGCCTCGCCGGTGAGTTCGAGGGTTTCGGTGAGCCGCCCGCGCCCCTCCTCGGACAGGAGCTCGCCATGCGTCCGCGTCCACTGGCCGAGTGCCGTACGGGCCTGTTCGCGGGCGGACTCAAGGCCCGATTCGGCGGCGGTTTCGGCGGTTTCGGCCGCGGCGACGGCCTCCTGCGCACGGTCGAGCGAGACCCTGGCGAGGTCACGGGTCTGCTCGGCGCCGCGTACCGTCTGCTGGGCGGCACGCACGGCCCGGACGCCCTCGTGACGGGCGGCGGCGAGTGCGGCAGAGCGTTCGGTGAGGTGGGCGGGCTCGGCGTCGGGCGGGGTCCAGGGCAGGCCCGCGGTGCGGGCGTGGTCGGCGACGGCGGCGGCGTCCCGGGAGACGGCGGCGTCGAGTTCGGCGGCGAGCCGGGCGGCGTGCTCGGCCTCGGCGCGGGCGCGGCCGGTGGCGACACTGCGGCGTTCGCGTTCGGCGCTCGCCTGCCGGGCGGTTTGCTCGCAGGTGCGTACCAGGCGTTCCAGGTCGGCCAGTTGCTCGACGGCCTGGTAGGCGGCGGAGGAGCGCAGCTGGTCGAGACGGGCACGCTGGGCAGCGAGCGCCGCATCGGCGGACTCGGCACGCGTCTCGGCAGCGGCCCGCCGCTCGCGTGCCTCCGCCAGGTCCGCGGTGGCGGCACGCAGCGCGGCGGCGCGCTCGGCGGTCTCGGTACGGCGGGCGGTCAGCCGGTCCGCGGCGGCGCGGGCGTGCACCCGCAGGTAGGTGGAGTAGCTCGCGAGGAAGACACGGGTGGCGTCGTCGGCGGCGGCCAGCCCCTCCAACGTGCGCTGCACGGACTCCATGTCGTCGAAGGAGCGGGCCGCCTCGGCGATCAGGTCGTCGTCGAGCGGGCGCAGACCGGCGGTAAGGGTGTCGGAGAGCTTGGCCGGGTCGAGGTTCTTGGCGAGCTGCGGACGGCGCAGGGTGAGGATCAGGGTGAGCAGTTGCTCGTACCGCTCCGGGCCGAGGCCGAACAGACGCTGGTCGACGGCCGCGCGGTAGTCGGACGTGGAGGCGATCAGCTCGCGTCCGAGTTCGGCCGCGAGTTGCTTCTTCGTCATCGGCCGGTCGTCGTCGGTGAGGAGGGAGAAGTCCTCGCCGACGCGGCCCTCCGCGATGAAGTGCCAGCGGGCGGGCGTGTCCCGGTGCCGCTGGGCGTGCAGCCCGATGCCGCAGGTGACGGCCTCGCCCGTCTCCCGGTGGGTGAACTCGATCCACACATAGCCGAGCGCGCTGTCCTGCCCGCGGAAGAGCAGGTTGGACTTCATCGTCCGGTCCTCGGCGGCGAACGGGTTCAGCCGCTTGGGATCGATACGGCCGTCGAGCACGAAGGGGAAGAGGACTTCGAGGGCCTTCGTCTTGCCCGATCCGTTGGGGCCGCGCAGCACCAGCCAGCCACCCGCGAAGAGGAACTCCTCGTCCCGGTAGTCCCAGAGGTTGATGATTCCGGCGCGAGTGGGGATGAACCGGGCTGAGCGGGTGGGAGCGGGGGTGCTCACGGAGTCGGGTCCTCGCTGGTGTCGGCGGCGGTGTCGGCGGCGAACAGGGCGGTCTGAGCGGGTGGTTGTGCTGCCGTACGGGTCTTCACCCGAGCGGTGACCCCGCGGTACCGGGCAAGCAGGGGCAGCGCGAGAGCTCCGCCGTCGACCCGGACGATGACGGACATGGCGGCCAGCAGGTCGAGGGCCTGGCCGAGCAGCCGGTCCGGATCGCCGCGCAGATCGGCGGCGAAGCCCGCGCCGTACTCGGCGGTGATCTCCTTGAGCCTGCCCCGCAGCCAGGAGTCGGTGACGAAGGGGTACCGGATCTCGCCCGGCTCCTGCCCCTCGGCGCCGGGTACCTCGTACGCCGGCTCCTCGTCGGGTAGCGCGAGTTCGGCAAGTTCGGTGACCAGCCGGCGCGACGGCTGAGCCGCGTCGATACGCCGGGCGCGCGCCGCGAGGCGTTCGGCGGCGGTGGGCGCGGGCAGCAGTTCGAGGGCGTGCCGTCCGGAACGCTGCACGGCGGCACTGATCCGCGCGGCCAGCAGCAGCGCGGCCTGCGCAACGGTACCGCCACCGGGGAAACGGATGTCGGACAGTCTGCCGGAGGTGTCGACGAGCGCCACACCCTCGGCCCGCCGCTCCACCGTCAGCCCGGTCAGCCGCTCCAGGTCCTCGGCGAGGGCGGGGGCCCGCAACTGGCCCAGGAGTTCGCTGTCGGCGTCGGCGTAGTAAGCGACCGGGTTCTCCAGCACCAGGCGGCGGGCCCGGCGTGCCTGGTCGCGGCGCTGGGCGGCACGTCCGGCGGACAGGCCCAGCGCGCCGGAGGTGTCCAGCAGCGCGGTGACGGAGGTCAGGTGCTGCAGAACCCGGGTCGGGTGGTGGACGGCGAGGAGGATCTCCCGGTCGATGTCGTACAGGGCCTCGGCGCGCTCGGGGTCGCCGGCCCAGGCGGTGGCGGAGCCGTCGGCGAGGGTGAGCGCGCCGCGTTCGGTGAGCCAGGTGACGGCGTCGACGAAGGCGTCCCGGTCGGGTTTGCGGGCGGTGTCGAGGCCGAGTCCGTCGATGCGTACGGCGTCGGCGGCGACCGCGTCGGCCAGTTCCCCCAGCGCCACCTGTGCGCCGTGGCGGCCCAGGGCCGCGAGGGTGAGGACGAGGTAGGCGTAGCGCCGGCGGTCGAAGGGGCGTCCCGCGCGGGTGAGGGCCGGGCGGGTGGCGTCCAGGCCGTCCTGGGCGCGCTGGAGCCGGGCGGTGCCGGCAGTGGTGACGAGCCGGTAGCCGAGCACGTCCATCAGGTCCGTGCGCAGCTGGTCGGCCCAGCGGCGCACGGTCGCCAGCGCGGCCTTGTCCGGGTACCCGGGCGTGACCAGCGGGTGCCGCAGGACGAGCCGTACCGCCTTCTGGTAGTCGGCGAGTTCGAGCAGGGAGACGCCCTCGGCGACGCGGCTCATACGACGACCTCGCTCATGCGGTGACCTCCAGGCGCAGCCCGTCGAGGTGGAGGCGGCCGCGCACGGTGTCGACGGTGGTGGAGCCCTCAGCGGGGGTGAGCGTGAGCCGTACCCCGTGTACGGAGCCGGAGGCCGCGGTGACCCGACGGCTGGCGGGGACACGGGCGGCGAGGGCCACGTCCAGGAGGGCGAGCAGAGCGCGCGTCTCGGGCTCGTCGAGGGTCCGGCCGTACACGCCGTCCGAGGCGAGGGAGTTCGCGGCACCGCGGCGCTCGGCCTGCTCCTTGAGCTGCTCGGCGCGCAGCAGCGCCCGCCGCTCGTCGTCGCGTTCGATGCGGCCGGGGCCGTGCAGGGCGGGGGTGCGGCCGGACTGGACCAGGGTGCGGGCGAGTTCGACCGGTTCGGCCTCCCACCAGGACGTACGGGACGGGATCCGCTCGGGGTCGGCGTACGGGACGGCGACGTGACGCGGCGCGCCGAGCCCGAACACCGCCTGGAACAGGGCGTGCGCGTCCTCGTCGCTCTCGCAGGAGGTGAACCACTGGGCGAGATGGCGCAGTTGGCTCTCCCGGCTCACCCCGCCCCGGCGCGCCTCGGTGACGCGGCGCAGCAGGGCGAGGACGGAGCGGATCGCGGTGACGGTGGCGTCCTGCAGCCGCTCGGTCTCGCTGTGCTCGCGCTCCGCGAACCAGTGGACGATGCCGTCCCACCGGTGCCGCCAGTCCGCCAAGCGCTCGCCGGGGCTGCGGAAGAGCCGCTCGTCGGCCTCGGCCGCGTACTCGATCATCCGGTCCACACCGGTGGCCGCGGCCTTCTCCACCGCCTCGGCGAGCAGCGGGGCGTAGCGCCCGAGCTCGGCGGTGAACTCCCGCATGTGCGAGAGGAGCGCGTCCTTGTGGGCGAGGAACACCTCGGGCCGGGTGTCGTTGGTGCGCGCCAGGTCGCCCAGCATGAGGTAGAAACGAGCGGCACGCTGCGCCATCTCGTTCAGCACGGAGTCGAGCCGGCCGAGCTTGCGGTACACCTCCTCGCCGTCTCCCGCGGTGTTGGCATCGGCCAGCGCGCGCAGGTCGCCGAGGATGTCGGGGAAGACGAGTCGGGAGAGCTGGGCGTCCTCCAGGCTCGCGCCGAGCACGTCCTCCACCGCCCGGTACGCCCGGTACCCGGCTTGGGTGAACTGGTACACGTAGTGCCGGTTGCGGTACTCGGCGAGATTCGCGGCGCGGGTCCCGTCGTACGACCGGTCCAGGACCTGCCACTCCGCGAGCACGTCGAGCAGCGGCTGCACACCGGCCGCCCCGCCCACGGCACCGGCGGCCGGATGGTCGGCGGCGAGCCGCTCCAGCAGACCCACCGCGTCCGAAGTGTGCAGCAGCACCTGGTAGTTGGCACGTCCGCGATCGAAGGCCCGCAGCAGCCACAGGTACTCGTGGCGCTTCTCGGCGGCGGCGAAGTGGAACAGCCGCAGCCGGTCGTCGAGGGAGAACGCGTCGATACCGAACGCGCCCTCGTCGACGGGGGCCGGGACCTGGGGTACCGGGGCGTCGAACTCTTCACTCACGGAGCTGTGGGCTTCCCTTCTCCCCTGTTTCGGCTGGATACACGTCCGGGCGGAGGTGTACCAGCGGACCCGCCCCAGTCTGCCGCACCCCAACCGGTGCGTGTGAGCCGCTCCTCCGCCCATGCCTCTTGTGCTACCGTGCGCCCGCTTCACGCTCCCTACCGGGCGGTCGCCGCCGTAGGGACCCACCCTGCGGCCGACTCAGCGGCGGATCGCCGCGTACGCCCCGAGCCACACCGTCCCCAGCCGGTCACCACCCCTGGTGAAGACGGCCGCCCCGCTGTTGCCCGCCGGGTTGTCCGACGGGTCGTCGGGCGGCAGGAGCAGGGTGGTCTCCTCACCGTCGCCGCTGTCCAGGGTGGTGGTCGCACCGCTCCACAGCCGGACCACCGAACCGGGCGGGGCCATCACCCGGACCCGGTCCTCCCGCAGGTCCAGGGGGACGCCGGTGGCGCGCTCCGCTAGCAGCGAGCGGTAGCGGTCCGGGGTCAGGGCGCAGCCGTTCGGCGGGGCCGCCCCACCCCATTCGGGGCGTCGACGCCACGGGCACGGGCCGCGCGCCGCATCCGGGGCACGAGGTCGGGTGCGAGCGGGGCGGTGGCCATCCGCTCGCACATCCACAACAGGCGTCCCGCCCCTCTTCCCGGCCCGAGCGTGCGCCAACGGATGCGCTGGGCCAGGTCACCGGCGACCACGGCCACCCACGGGTGGACCGTGCCGAGGGGGCCCTGCACGCCGAGCCAGGCCAGGTAGCGCTGGGCCTCCTCCAGGATGCCGGCCATGGAGTCGACGGGGATACCGAGGACGTAGCCAGGACGGCCGCGGAAGAGGGTCGGGCGGTCGGCGACGAGATGCAGGACCGCCCGGGCGATGTCTCCGGCCTCCGGCTTCGGCTCGCCCTCCGCGGGCTCCCCGTTCTCCTCCGGCTCCTCGTGCTCCTGCTCCGCCTCGCGCAGGACGCGACGCAGCGCCGTGCGGGCCCGGTCGGTGAACGGTGCCTGTTCCAGCACCGGGAGGTGGGTGCTGAGCAGGGCCGCCAGGGACCGCTCGGCGGTGAAGGCGTCCTCAGGTACCGGGGACTCCCGTACCGCGGTGGCCAGTTCGTCGGCGGTGAAGGCGTCCACCATGAAGCGGCCGGTCAGCCTGCCCAGCGGACGCGTCCCCCAGCGGCCCTCGTCGGCTGTGGCGCGCAGACAGCCCGACGTGGTGAGGAACGGCGCCGCCTCGCGCAGGGGCTCGACACCGGCGTGTCCCTGGTGCGCGGCCAGTGTCCCCACCCACCACCGCTCCGCCTCCTCGACACCGGTCACCCGTTCCTGGACGACCTCGGCAAGAAGGTGGCCGGGCAGATGGTCGCCCAGCCGCGACCGTACCGTGTATCCGGCGGCCGGCCGGGCCTGCCAGTGCGCCCGTTCCGCCGGGTCGGCGAGCAGGAACGCCCAGCCCTCGCGCTCCCCGGCACCGATCCGCCCGGCCCGCCCGAACATCTGCTGGACCATGGACACCTCGATGCGGTCCAGACCGATGGTGGTGTCGGCGACGATCACGGCCCGGGCAGGGAGGCTGACCCCGGCGGCGACGGTGGAGGTGGCGACCAGGACGTCCGCCTCACGGGTACGGAAGGCCTGCTCGGCCTCCCGCTTGTAGGGCCAGTCCCGGTAGTGCAGCCGCACCCCGGCCTTGGTGCACAGCCGCTCGACGACTTCGACGTCGTCCGCGTCCACGCCCGCGGTCGGCACACCACGGTCGGCGGCGAGCGCCAGCGCGGTGGCCCGCACCCGGCGCTTGCTGCCGCAGAAGACCAGCACACTGCCGCCGTCCGCACCGACCCCGCGGGCGATCCGTACGGCGGCCTCGGTGCGGACGGCTGCCCGCGCCGCCCAGTCCGCCTCGTCCGCCGCCGGCAGGACGGGCAGCTGCCAGGTCAGCCGGGTGGGCCGCCAGGCGGTGCGGAACAGGCGGGCCCTCAGCCACTCGGCCACCTCGTCCGCGTTGGCGACCGTCGCCGACAGCCCGACGATCCGTGCGCCCGTACCGTCCTCCCGCACGCGGGCGAGCAACGCTTCCAGTACGGCGCCACGGACCGGATCGCCGAGGAGATGGATCTCGTCGACGACCAGGCAGCCGACCTCGGCGAGCGCGTCGCGCAGCGATCCCGCCCGGCAGATCGCCTCGAACTTCTCCGTCGTCGCCACCCACACATCGGCCGCCCGGGTCGGCTCGGTGTCCACGGCGGCCTCACCGGTCAGGCGCACCACGCGCAGCCCCCGGCTCCGCCACAACTGGAGCTCCCGGTGGAGTTCGTCGGTGAGCGAGCGCTGCGGCACCAGCCAGGCGGCCTTCTTGCCCCGGGCGTGCGCGTCCAGCACCGCGACCATACCGATCGGGGTCTTGCCCGCGCCGGTGGGCGCCACCACCACCAGATGCCCGGTGCCCTCCCGTACGACGGGAACGGCAGTCGCCTGGGCCGGGTTGAACGACGGATGCGGCAGCAGCGCGGCCCACTCGGCGGGCACCAGCTTCTCCACGGGTACGTAGGCGTCCCCGTCCGTCCTCCGGCAACTCCTCCAACGCGTCCCACTGCGCGGCGAAGGCGTCCCGGGCCGCCACCGCCCAGGGACCCGCCGTCGGGACAGCGCCACCCGGACCGGCCACGACCAGATCCGTACGGCCGCCCAACTCATTGACCGTGCCGATCCCTTCGGCCTCTTCCCAGTAGCGGCCGACCCGGTACGGGACACCGCGCTCCGTGAGCCACGTCCGCGACGCGTCGTACCCCGGGCCCTCGGGCAGAATCACCCGCACATCGTCGGCCGCCGCGACCGCCTCCTCGGCCGGGCGCCACGCCGGATCGGTCACCTTGCACCACAACAGGACACGAGGCTCGGCCTGCTCCGGCACGGCCAGGTCGTCCGGCCACGCCGGAGGATGTCCCCCGCGCGTCGCCCCGGAGAACTGCCCGGGTACACGGATCGCGGTCACATTGCCCCCGGGACCACTCGGGCAGGGCCCCGGCTGGACGGACACGGCTGCCGAAGACGCGGCCGTGAGCTGGTCGTACGTCTTCACCCCCAGGTCAGCGAGGCTGAACGCGGTGGGGCAGCCAGGACAGACCAGCGCGGCGTACCGGTACACCCGCCCCTGCGACTCGTACGGCCTGCGCAGCGCGTGCAACTCCCCCTCGCAGACCGGACAACGGCACGCCACCGGCTCCTCATAGCGCCACCCCGCTCCGAGAACCGCGCCGGGAACACCCCGCCCAGCGCAACACCCCACCACCGCTGCGCCACCCTCGGCCCCGGCCCCCTCCGCACCCGTCCCCGACTGTGCCGGGACACCCTCGTCCACCACTCCGTCCGCACCGCGCATGCCGCGACTGTGGCATGCCGTCCAGAGAGTGAAACTCTGACGCGTAAATAGCGGCAGGTCAGTGTGGGTGTGGGCAGGTCTGAGTGCCCGGTGGCCGTGGTGGTCGCCGGTGTCCTGGCTCTGGCCGGT